>PMZA01000420.1 GCA_003170595.1 Armatimonadota bacterium | reverse complement strand
CGGCCCACGCTGATGATCCTGCTGTTCATCCCGGTGTTCTTCCTGCTCCTCTACGGCTACGCGCTCAACTTCGACATCAAGCACGTGGCGTTGGCCATCGAGGATCGGGACCACAGCGTCGAGAGCCGCGCCCTCATCTCGGCGTTCCTGAACTCCGGCTACTTCGACATGGCGGGGACGCTTCGAACCCCGGCCGATCTCGTCGGTCAGCTTCTGAATCTCGTCGTGCGCGCGGCGCTCGTCATCCCCGAGGACACGGGCCGGCTGGTGCGCCGCGGGCAGCCCGCCCCGGTCCAAATCGTCATCGACGGCGACAACGCCAACACGGCGGCGACCGTGCTCGGCTACGCCGTCGCGATCGTCCGGACGGTGTCGCTGAACCTCCTCGTGGAGCAGCAGGGGCTGAAACTCTCGGCGCCGGTCAGCGTCGAGCCACGGATCTGGTACAACCCCGAGCTGAAGAGCGCCCTCTTCCTGGTGCCCGGCCTGATCGCCTTCATCGGGATGATCACGGCGACCATCTCGACGGCGCTATCGGTGGTTCGCGAGAAGGAGCGCGGCACCTGGGAGCAGGTGCGGATGGCGCCGATCAACACCGTCTCCTACATCGTCGGAAAGACGCTGCCCTATCTCGGCCTGTCACTCGTCACGTCGATGGCCATCATCGTCGCGGCCATGTTCCTGTTCGATCTGCCGATGCGCGGGTCGTGGTGGTCGCTGCTGCTCGCGACCACGCTGTTCCTGCTCGCGGCACTGGGGACGGGGCTCCTGGTCTCGACGGCCGCCGAGTCACAGCTGGTCGCGTTCCAGGTAGTGCTGATCCTGGCGTTCCTGCCGACGTTCCTGCTGTCGGGGTTCATCTTCCCGATCGCGAGCATGCCGGTGGTGCTGCGCGGGATCGCGAATGTGCTGCCGGCGACGCATTACCTGGTGGCGGACCGGACGATATACCTGCGGGGGATCGGGCTGTGGCATGCGTGGCCGAGTTTGGCGGCGTTGGGGCTGCAGGCGGTGGTGTTCTTCACGGCGGCGGTAAGGTCGTTCAAGACGAGGTTGTGAGGGGGGCGGACGGGTGCCGGGGATCCTTCGCTCGACAGAAGGCGTCTCGCTCAGGATGACAGCGAAAAGCGGAAAGGCGAAGGCAAGAGCAAGAGCACAAGCAAAGGCCCCGCGGACGTCAGGTAGTAACGCGGCCACCCCAGGTCCTTCGCGGGAGAGTCACCTGGGGACGTTAAGTGGTGCGCTCAGGATGACGGATAAGGGTGGAAGTGCGAGTAGAGAAACCTATACCCTTCGCTACGCTCAGGATGACGACGTAGAGCGAACGACGGAAAACGAAAGGCACGGCGGGGAGTAAATCTGGGTTCGCGAAGCGAACCCCAAGCCCTACAGAAGGCAGAAGGCAAAGGCAACGGCATGAACCTGCGACGAGTGGGATGGATAGCGAAGACTGAAGTTGCGCACATCCGGCGCGACCGGATGGCGTTCCGCATCATCTTCGGCCTCCCCATCATGCAGCTTCTCCTCATCGGCTATGCCGCCACCATGGATGTCGACCACATCCCGACCGCCCTGTGCGATCAGGATGCCACCGGGTCGAGCCGACAGCTTGCCCTCCGCCTCGCCGGGTCGAGCTACTTCGACCTCGTCGCCGCGCCCAGGGATCACCGCCAGATCAAGGAGCTGCTCGACTGGCGGCGGGTGAAGCTGGCGGTCATCGTCCCGCACGGGTACGAGAGGGGCCTCGCCGAGGGGCGGCCGGTGGAGATCGGCCTCGTGCTCGATGGGGCTGATGCGACGACGGCGAGGATCGCAAGCTCGTACCTGCAGTCGATGCTCGCGGATGAGGGGATGCGGCGGGTCGAGCTGCGGCTGGAGAAGATGGGTGCGCACGTGAAGCTGCCGCCGGTCGTTCTGGACCCGGCGATCTGGTACAACCCGGACCTGAAAAGCCGCGACTACATGGTGCCGGGCGTGCTGGGGATGGTCGTGCTGACGCTGATCCTGAGCCTGACGACGGTGGCGCTGGTGGCGGAAAGAGAGAAGGGGACGCTGGAGAAGCTGGTGATGGCGCCGATCTCGCCGCTGGAGTTGATGCTGGGGAAGACGGGGCCGTACCTGGTGATAGGGATGCTGGTCGGCGGGCTGACGCTGCTGGTGGCGAAGGAATGGTTCGGGATACCGGTGCGGGGGTCGATCTGGTTCCTGTACGGGGCGATCGTCCTGTTCGCGATCAGCACGATCGGGATCGGGCTGTTCATGTCGGCGCTGGCGCGGACGCAGCAGCAGGCGATCCTGACGAACGTGTTCGTGATCATGCCGAGCATGCTGATGTCGGGGTTCGTGGCGCCGATCCGGAACATGCCGCTGGTGGTGCAGAAGCTGACGTACCTGATCCCGCTGCGGTACTTCCTGGAGATCGCGCGGGGAGTGTGCCTGAAGGGGCTGACGCCGAGGGAGGTGCTGCCGGAGGTGCTGGCGCTGGCGGGGCTGACGGTGGCGGCGCTGGTGGCCGGGGCGGCGATGCTGAGGAGAAGGCTGTAGATGGTGCGCCATCCGGGGGATCCTTCGTCAGGCACGGAGCGCCTTCGGATGACAGCGAAAGGCGGCGAACCGGGCCGGATTCGACGTCGCGTGCTCCTCGCTTGACGTCGGATGCGGCCCCTCCGCAAGCTCAGACTGGCGCCGTGGCCGCCTGTGGGATCATCACGGTCACTTGGTGGACACGTGCAGACCGCGCACCAGTCATATCCAGGTAGAAGGATTGCTTGTCGCGCGGTATAGGCTCCCCATGGTCAACCACCATGTCGAGGTAGACCTCGATCGCCTCGCGGGCCATTTCGAGCGCGTGCGCGATCGTGTCGCCATCCGTGAAGCAGCCCGGGAGCGCCGGTACCGAGACGCTATAGCCGCCCGTGGGTTCCTTCTTGAGAACAACCGTGTAGGTGCGTGTCATAGTCGGTGGTTGGCGCTAGAGGATCTTGCGGACGGCTTCGAGGAAGCGGGCTGCCACGCGCTCGGGCAGGAAGTCGTCGGCAGGCACCCGGTAGGCACTCAGGTCGCGCCCGGCAGCGCAAAGGTCGAGGAATCGTGTCAGCCCGGCGGCGGCGCCGTCGACGGTCTGGCCGAGGAAGCCGGGGTGCGCCGACCCGCCGACAAGGTCCGCCACGGTGCCGGGCTCAGGGCTGTACATGAGGACGGGCTTGCCGCTGGAGGCGTAGTCGCACAGCTTCGAGGGGAGGAAGACGCCCTCCTCGAACTCGCCCTCCAGGAGGACCAGGGCATCGGCCTGGATCAGGAGGCCGAGGGAATCCTCATAGGAGACAGGCGGGCGGACCGAGACGATTTCGTCGAGCCCGAAACGGGAGACCGCCGTGATGACCTCGGGATCCTCATCGCCCACGAGTATGAGATGGGTCTTGGGGTAGCGGCCCACGCGGTGGTCCGAGGCGTGACGGAAAGCCTCGAGGAGGTGGACGGCGGCCTGGGTCCTGCCGGCCCCGCGCAGGGCGCCGATGTGGAGGAGGCGGATGGGGCCCGAGGCTTCCGGGGAGGTCTGCGAGAGAGATCCGCCCCAGCCGACGTGGGGGACGACGATCGAGTTGCGGGAGACGTCGATGCGCAGATCCTTGACGTAGTAGTCGAGGAGGCGCTGGCACGGGAAGACCAGCAGCGCCAGGCGCGGCAACTCCCTGCGCAGCGACTTCAGGTGCTTTGAGAGGTCGGCCACGTCGAGGACGTCGCCGACGCAGGCGACGATGGGAACTGGCGTCTCGCGCAGGAGCTTGCAGGCGATGAGGAGGCTGTCGGCAGGAGGGAAGCGTACGAGGAGGAAGTCGGGCTTGCCCCCCTCGCCGGAGGATAGGCGGGCGGTAACCGCTCGCTCGAGTTCGCGGGGCCAGGGATCGCCGGTGCCGGAAGAGACGAAGGGGACTTGTATGCCGCGCCGCGGCCCGTCGGCGCCGGGCTGGCGATCGCTGAAGCAGAGCGCGTGNNCGACGGACGGCAGGGAAGAGGTCGCCCCAGAAGGTCGACCCATCGAGCGGGCGCTGGGGTTCGCCGGCGAGGATGTCGGCCTCGAGGCCGGCCTCCATCAGAGCGGCCAGCAACTTGCCCGCGGACAGCGCCTCGGCGCTGAGCATGGGGGGAAAGGCTTTAGCAAGAACGAGAGCTTTCATGGGCCCGGGAACAGGAACGCGAACCTCTCTGGGTTTCATTCTACCACCGCGATGCCCTTAGGAGGAATCGGACACGTTTCTCGTGAACTTTAGAGACATGTGCAACGGAAAGCTGGCGGTGCTCGCTCTTGTCGTGATGGCGGTTGCGCAGCCGGGTCATGCCCAGCCGACGCCGGCCAATCTTCTGCCGAACCCGTCCTTCGAGGTGACCGAGCCGCCTCCGCCGACGCGGGAGTTGGTGGCGTCGGGGAAGGCTGCGCCGGACGATGCGTGGCTGCCGCGGACGTGGAATGTGTGGGCCCACGATGGCGCGGTGTATACCTGCCCCGACGACCCGGCGCAGGCTCACAGCGGCCGACGGTGCGTGCACTTCAACGCCGACGCGGGTGGGGCGACGGTGCGATATGGGCCGATGCCGGTGCCCGACGGCAGGGCCTGGACGGTGCGGTTCTGGGCGCGTGGGAGGGGGAAGATCGCGGCCGTGGCCCAGAATGTGCTACCGGATCGGTGGGTGCCGATCCGGGATTGGCACTTCGATTTGGGCAAAGAATGGAAAAACTTCGAGTTCCAGATGACGCCTCCTGAGGGCTGCCGGAAGTGGATCCTCGACCTGTCGACTGAGGGGCAGACCGAGGTGTGGATCGACGACGTGCTGGTCACCTACGCGGGGATGCTGCCGCTCGGGCTGCCGCCGGAGGGGCCTCTCACGAAGGATGAGCACACGCTGCTCTACCTGCCTTTCGAGGGCCCCCTGGATGAAGACATCTTCTTCGTGAAGCAGAAAGCCGCGATCAGCGGGCCGGGGGAGGGGAAGTTCGGGCGATGCCTCGTCCTCGGCGCGGGCGGGTATGTGGCCTGCTCGGCGAATGAGAACTTCGACCCGCAGGTTGGGACCATCGAACTGTGGATCAAGCCGATGTGGACGGGCAATGACGGCGTGTACCACGCGTTCGTGCGCATACCTGGGCCGGAGGGCATGGCGCTGCACAAGGACCAGTACAGCCACGTGTGGTTCGGGTTCAGCAGCGGGTGGGCGACGCTGTCGTATGCCTATGCCGACGGGTACGCGTACTGGTGGCAGCCGGGGGTGTGGAGGCATGTGGCGGCATGCTGGGACAAGGATTGCATACAGCTTTTCGTGGACGGAAAGCTCATCGGGTGGCAGAACAAGCCGAAGCTGTCGCGGGCTCTGGGGCCGGAGCTGGCGATCGGCTCGGAAGGGATGTCGATCGATGATCTGCGGATATCGAACGTAGTGAGGTACCGGGAGTTGGTGCCGGCGGGGTAGGTGGCGGGGAGGTCTTTTTCCCCAGCGAGGTTGACCGCAGGCGTGGGGCAGGGGATAATAAGCACAGTATACTGTTTTTCTGTACGCGACCTAATGAGCACATCCCGCGTGGCTGAGTCTCTTGTCGTCCAGCGCCTGCGCACCATCAGCAGGGCGTGGCGCCGTCTTGTCGCCGAGCAGGCCGAGGAACTGGGCATCACCGTCTCCCAGCTCAGCGTCCTGTGGAGCCTCTGGCAGGATGACGGCGTGCTGACCTCCAAGCTCATCGAGGGCACCAACCTCGACGGCGGCACCATCACCGGCGTCATCGATCGCCTCGAGGCCAAGGGCCTCGTGCGGCGAGAGAGGGACGCCGAGGATCGCCGCGTGGTGCGAGTGTTCCTGACGGCCGCAGGCCGCAAGCTCGAGACGCCCCTGCGCCGCATCGTGTCGGAAACAGAAGAACGTGCCCTGGATGGGCTCACAGCGGTTGAGGTCCAACGCCTCACCCGGATGCTTGACCGTGTAGGTGACAACCTTGGTGCCGAGTAGCGGAGACCGCAGTAGCGCGGAGCGAAGTGACAGCAACATGGACAACCAGCAGCAGCCTTCAACTCCTCCGGAGAAGCCGGCAGCGGCTGAACCGAAGCCTCAAGAAGGCAACGGCAACGGGCGGCGGTTCAAGAAGCGCTATATCGGGCTCATCGTCGTCATCGTGCTGCTCGTCCTTGCCACCCCGACGGCGCTTCGTCAGCTAGACTTCAACCGCCATCATCCCTCGACCGATGACGCGATGGTGGACGGCGACATGTACGCGGTCAGCCCGCGCATGGATGGACGCGTGACGAAGGTATATGTGGTCGATAACGACGTCGTGAAGACTGGGCAGCTGCTGGTCGAACTCGACCCGAGCGACCTGCAAAAACAGCTTGCTGAGCAGCAGGCCGAAGTCGCCTCGGAGCAGGCCAATATCCGCGCCGCGCAGGCCGGGGTAGGCATCATCTCGACGCAGACGGGCGCATCCATGGGCCAGGCGGCCGCTGGTGTCCGGGGCGCGCAGGCTCAGCAACAGGCCGCGCGGGATCAGGTGGACGTCGCCAGGGCGCAGATCGCTCAGGCGCAGGCTGCGCTGCAGGCCTCCCAGGCCAACCTCGGCGACAGCGCCAGCATGATTCGCAGCGCCCAGGCCGGCGTCGAAGCCGCAAAGGCCGCGGTGGCCTCCGCCGAAGCCGGCGTGGAGGCCGCTCAAGAGGCAGTTACGGGCGCTCAGGCGGCGGTGCAGGGCGCTCAGGATGGCATCCAGGTGGCCCAGGCGGGCCTCACCTCGGCCCAGGCCAGTGCCAAACGGTCGCAGGCCGACGTCAAGCGGGTGCGCGTGCTCGTCGCCCAGCAGGCGATGTCCAAGCAGCAGGGCGATGCCGCTGAGGCCGATGCAGCCACTGCCCAGGCCAATGTCGACGCCGCGCAAGGGCGCGTCTCTTCGGCGCGATCGGTGCTCGATCAGGCCGCCGCCGGGCTTAACGGGTCGAAGGACAATCTCTCGCGGGCGAAGTCGGCCCAGCGGCAGGCGCAGGCCGGTCTCAACCAGGCGCAGGCCGCCTACGACAGCGCCGTGCAGAAGTCTAAGGTCGCCTCGGCAGGCGAGAGGCAGTCGAAGGCGGTCGTGAGCCAGGCGCATGGCAACCTGTCGCAGCTTCAGGCGGGCGTGTCCCAGCGCCGGGCCGGGGTCAGCCAGGCCCATGCCCAGCTTCAGGGCACCAATGCCGGTCCGCTGCAGGTGAGCCAGAGCGAGGCGCAGGCTAACGTCGCCCAGGCAAAGCTCGCCCAGGCGCAGGCGAAGATCGCCGAACTCATGCTGAAGCTTTCATACTGCAAGATCTACGCGCCCCACGACGGCTTCGTCAGCCAGAAGGCCGTGACCGCCGGGCAGGCCGTCAGCACGAGCCAGCCGCTGATGGCGGTCGTCGACCTTGCGACGGTGTACGTGACGGCGAACTACAAAGAGACGCAGCTCAAGGACATGGTGGTGGGGGATAAGGCGACTTTCACGGTCGACTCCTACCCCGACAAGGAATTCCAGGGGCACGTGTGGAGCCTCAGCCCCGGGACGGGGTCGGTGTTCTCGCTGCTGCCGCCTCAGAACGCGACGGGGAACTTCACGAAGATCGTCCAGCGCGTGCCGATCCGCCTGGCCGTGGACTCGCCGCCGGACGCGCTGCATCCGCTGCGCCTCGGGATGTCGGTGATCGCGAGCGTGTCGGTGGGAACCGGTGAACCCCAGAAGCCCCAAGGACCCCAAGGAATTCGGAAATGAACAGCGCTCCGGCCGGTGAATCTCACCTCGCCGAGACGCCGGTCTTCAACCCCTGGTTGGTCACCGTAGCGGTCACGCTCGGCGCGCTGATGGGCGCGCTCGATACGAGCATCGTCAACGTCGCCCTCCCCGTCATCCGGGCCAACCTCGGGGTGACGGTGACTGAGGGCGCGTGGGTCACGACCGGCTACATCATGGCCCTGGCGATCGTCATGCCGCTGACGGCGTGGCTGGCGGCGATGTTCGGCCGCAAGCGCCTGTACATGGCGTGTCTGACCATATTCACGGTCGCGTCGTTCCTCTGCGGGGCCGCGCGAAGCCTCCCCGCGCTGCTGATATGGCGGCTAGTCCAGGGTGGCGCCGCCGGGGTGCTGCAGCCGACGGTGCAGGCCATCCTCCGCGAGAGCTTCCCCCAGGAGAAGCAGGGCATGGCCATGGGGTTCTTTGGCTTCGTGGTCATGGCCGGGCCGGCCATCGGGCCGACGCTGGGTGGCTGGCTCACCGATAACTACAACTGGTACTGGATCTTCTGGGTCAACCTGCCGGTGGGCGTGCTGGCGCTATGGATGGCGCAGCAGTTCGTCCACGACCCGCCCCACGCGCGCGCCCGCCGGTCCGAGGCCGGCTTTGACGGCCTGGGCATCCTCGCCCTCATACTTGGCCTCGGCAGCCTCCAGATCGTGCTCGAAGAGGGCCAGACCTACGACTGGTACTCCTCCAACCTGATCCTCGGGCTGACCGTCCTCATGGGCGCGGCGCTGCTGTTCTTCGTGTGGTGGGAGCTAGCGCGGGCGCCGAAGCCCGCGGTGGACTTGCGGATTCTGAAGAACGTGCCCTTCGCGACGGGGACCTTCATCGGGGCGATCCTGGGGATCAGCCTCTTCGCGGGCATGTTCCTCCTGCCGCTGTTCATGCAGGAATTGCTCGGCTACACGGCGATGAAGAGCGGCATCGCGATGCTGCCCCGGGCGCTGGTGATGTCGCTGTTCCTGCCGATCTTCGGGATGATGTATAACCGGCTGGGGCCGAGGCTGATGGTCGGGACGGGCCTGGTGGTCGTCGGCTATGCGACCTTCGCCATGAGCCGGTTCACCCTTGACTCTTCCATGACCGACCTCCTCTGGCCCCAGGCGATGCAGGGATTGGGGTTCTCGCTGATCTTCGTGGCGCTGTCGACGGCGGCGCTGGCGACCATCCCGCGGCCTAAGATGACCAGCGCGACGGGGCTGTATAACCTCATCCGCACGATCGGAGGGTCGGTGGGCACCAGTATCTTCGCCACCATGCTTGAGGGGGGCATCCAGGCGAGCCATGCCCGCCTCGCCGAGCACTCAAGCCCGTACCGCTTGCCCTTCAGCATGGCCTTCCAGCAGGTGCAGGGGGCGCTGCAACTGCGCGGGATGGACCCCTTCCACGCGAAGACGGCGACCCAGCAGATTCTCGACGGCCTCGTGAACCAGCAGGGGGCGATGATAGCCTTCGAGCACACCTTCGCTGTGTCGGCGATACTGCTGTTCACTTGCCTGCCGCTGGTGCTGTTCCTGAAGCGGCCGCATATGGGCGCGGTCAGGGCGGCGGAGCAGCACGTGAGCGTGGAATGAGGGGCGGAGGTGCGCGCCCCGATCGCCTCGAACAACGCGGCAGTGGTCAAGCGGAGGCGTCAATGAGCTCTTGTGGTTGGGCGTACCTGGTAGTCCTCCTGTTCTGCGCGTTCGTCGTACACGGTTGCGGGGGCGGCGGTGGGGGGTATCCGCTGCCGCAGGCGGTTGCGGTCGCGACACCTCCCGCCGATGACCTGCGCCTCGCTGCCGTGGGTGACATCCTCCTCGACCGCGGCCCCGGCGATGCCATCGCCGCCAACGGCGCGGCCAGCATCCTGCCGGTGGTCGCCGATCAGTTGCGGGCCGCCGACATCGCCTTCGCCAACCTCGAGTGCCCGCTGGCGACGGTTGGGCCGCATGATCCCGCCAACGTCATCTTCCGCGCGGACCCGGCCACCGTCGCGGTCCTGACCCTTGGCGGCTTCGACATCGTCTCCCTGGCCAACAACCATGCGATGGATGCCGGCGAGGTGGCCCTGACTGAGACGCTGGGGCATCTCGACGACGCAGGAATCCGCTATGTCGGGGCTGCTGTCGACCCGTCCCACGCCTCCGACCCGACGTTCCTGACAGCGAAAGGTCTGCGCGTCGGATTCCTGGCCTACGACGACATCAGCGATCCCTCGGCGTGCGAGTCGATGATCGGCACCGATATGACGAGCTTGCGGGCGCAGGTGACGGCGGCGAAAGCGGGCTGCGATGTCCTGCTCGTGTCGATGCACTGGGGCGTTCAGGATACCGACACCACGACCGCACGGCAGCGCGACGTCGCCCACGCGTGCATCGAGGCGGGCGCCGACGCCATCCTCGGCCATCATCCGCACGTGCTGCAGGGCATGGAGCTATACCGGGGCCGGCCGATCCTCTACAGCATGGGCGACTTCGTCTTCGATGCGCGCTCGGTCGATGAGGCGCAGAGCGGCATCTTCGAGCTATATCGCGCGGCGGACGGCAGCCTGCAGGTGTGGATGACGCCGGTGAGCATCTCTACCACGCGCATGGGACCGGAATATGCGACCGGGGCGGAGCGTGACGCCATCCTCGCCCGCTTTATCGGGCTATCGCGGAACCTCGGGACGACGGTGCAACGGACGACGACCGGGAAGGCCTTCCTCCAAGGTTCTTCCTCCTGAGAGCGGGAGGAAGATTCCTTCCGGGAACGAACAAGATTAGGGCGTCATCGTCTGATGACCTAAATCTGGCATGAGGAGGTTGGTAGGGTGAGGAACAATATCTGGAAGGCTTTGGCAGTGACCGTAGTGCTGGCGATCGCGTTGGCGGTGGTCGCGACGGCGTTCGCCGGCGGTGCGCAGGACAGGGGTGGCAAGGGCGGGCCGATAATGCTCGCGGCAGGGCCCGGGCATGTGGTCTATGCCTCCTATGTCCGCACGAGGCCCGCGGGCCTCGTGATCAGCCTCGGCAGCCACCACCGCCACCACAAGCACCACAAGCACCACGTGCGCCGGCATCACTAGGTGTGGGCGCTGCCCATCAGGAAGATCGACAGCTTCACGAGGAAGGTGCGGGGCCGCCGAGAAGACTCACATCGGCGGCCCCGCTTTCATTTTGCGCCCTTCGGCTTCCCTTCCGCCTCAAGCTGCTGCTTCACCGACGCCTGCCCTTCGGGCGTCGTCGGCCACTCCACAAGGCGCTCGGGACGAGTGTGCTACTGACGACAACTGGGAAGGCCTTCCTCCAAGGTTCTTCCTCCTGAAGACCAAGGGTGCTTCCTGCTCGTGGCGAACAAAGGAGAGGAGCCGTCGTCTTACGCTCCAGATACAGTGTTAGGAGGTTGGTGAAGTGAAGAACCATTTTCCGAAGGCTTTGCTGTTGACCCTGGTGGTAGCGGTTGCGCTCGCGCTTGTTGGCACAGCGTTCGCCGCCGGTTCGCAGGGAAAGGGTAAGGGCAAGGGCAGGCCGAGTGTGGCCGCGCACAAGACCCATGCGGCGCATCACGCCACGAAGGCGAAGCGCCACGTCGTGAAGCACCGCAAGTACCACGTCAAGTCGAACCGCGGCCATCACTATGGCTGGACGCGCGGCCATCATTACGGCCGGCACCACACGGTGATCCGCCTCGTCAGGCGCCACAGGCACCACAGCGGCCTCGGGATATCGATCCACATCCGCTAGGTTAGCGGTTGAGGTCTGGGTAAACGCGGGGCCGCCGAGAAAGTCCAAATCGGCGGCCCCGTCGTCTAATCGGTATTATGACAATAACCCCGTGGATTTTCTCCCCGCCTGGCTCATTTCCTACCACGCACGGCCCGCACGATGAGGATCAGGATCAGCGAGCCCACGACGGCCACTGCCAGACTGTGCAGGTTGAACCCGGTCACCGGATGGTGCCGGAATTGGGCGTACACGAATCCACCGATGAACGCGCCGATGATGCCCGTGACGATGTAGGCGAGGATGCCCTCGCGCTCGCCCAGAATAAGGGACGCGATCCAGCCCGCCAGTCCACCAAGAATGATCCACGCGATGATGCCCATTAGCTAACCACCTCTCCACGACCTGTCTCCGCGAGGCGGCCCCCGCGTGGGGACCACCTGCAGGCTTAGTTTTCAACCCCGACGCGGAAGGTCCTGCTCGCCAGGGCCAACAGACCCGGCCGTGCAGGACTTGCCGAGCGCAGACGGAAGACTCCGCCTGCCGCTAGCCCTCCTTCTTGGGGGATACTTCAGCATGCTACAGCCAGGGGGATCGTCATGGTAGGAGTTCTGTGCTGTCTGCTAGGCCTCGCCGTGGGGCAAGTCCACCAGGCGCCCAACAGCTCCGCCTTCGCCGGTCTCAGCCCGGCAGACGCGCGTGCCCTCGAGGCGGCGAATCTGGGGAAGACGATCTCCCGGGTCGACGCAACCATCGCCGCCGGGCCGTTCAAGCCGGATTGGGCATCCCTGCACCAGCACCAGGACCCCGAGTGGTTCCGCGACGCCAAGTTCGGCATCTACACGCACTGGGGGCCGGTGACCGTGGGCTCGGCCCCCACGGGCGCCGAGTGGTACGGCAACGAGCTGTACCAGCCTACTGACCCGGCCTTCAAGTGGCACCAGCAACATATCGGCGACCAGCATACCGCCGGCTACAAGGCCGCGGTCCCACACTTCACGGCCGAGAAGTTCGATGCCGACCAGTGGGCCGACATCGTCTTCCGCTCCGGCGCCAAGTTCGCAGGGCCGGTCGCCATGCACCACGACAACTTCGCGCTGTGGGACTCCTCGCTGACCCGCTGGAACGCCGCCAATATGGGTCCGCACCGCGACATTGTGGGCGAACTGGAGAAAGCGTACCGCAAGCGGGGCCTCCGGTTTGTCACATCCTTCCATCACGGCTATGCCTGGCGCTACTTCGAGCCGTCCTTTGCCTACGACGGCGCCAACCCGCTGGACTCCGACCTCTACACCACCGTCCATGCGCCGGGGGCGCCGCCAAGCCGAGAGTTCCAGGACCTATGGCTGGGCAAGGTCTACGAGGTCCTCGAGAAGTATCAGCCCGACCTCATCTACTTCGACTTCGAGTTCTCGGCGGTCATCACGCCGGAGTACCAGCAGAAGCTCTTCGCCGCCGCCTACAACTGGGCGTCGCAGCATGGGCGCGAGATGGCTGTGACTCAGAAGGATCGCGCAGTCCACGAGCACACCGGCATCCTCGACTTCGAGCGAGGCCGGGAGGATCGGATCACGCCCTACCCGTGGCTGACCGATACGGCGCTGGAATCGTGGTTCTACGTGGAGACGGCAGGCTTCCGCTCCGTCCCGAGCACGATCGGGATACTGGTGGATATCGTGTCGAAGAACGGCTGCATGATGCTGGACATCGGGCCGAAGGTGGACGGGACCTTGCCGCAGGCGGGCGTGGACGTGCTGCTGGGCGTCGGCGCGTGGCTCAAGACCAACGGCGAGGCCATCTACAGCACCCGGCCGTGGCTGGTCTATGGCGAGGGGCCCACAACGAACGGAGGTGGCGGGTTCAGCGAGAGCAAGGAGAGGCCGTACACCTCGCGGGACCTGCGCTTCACCCAATCGAAGGATGGGCGAACGTTCTATGCGATCGCCCTGGGGTGGCCCGAGGGCGAGTTCACCATCGAGAAGATGCGGGTGGACGCCGCCGAGGCCGGGGCGAGTGTGGACCTCCTGGGTTCTGGCCCGGTGAAGTGGAAGGTCAACGAGAACAAGCAGCTTGTCATCGAGCCGCCGGCGAAGAAGGTTGGCGACCACGCCTTTGCCTTCCGCTTGAGCGGGTTCCGTATCTCCCTGCAGGACTCGGCTCGCTTCGACGAGCCGACCGCGACTCAGCTTGAGCCGGCCGGGGCCACGCTGGAAGGCGATAGGATCCAGACTCAGGAGAACGAAGGCCGCGCGAACATCGGGTTCTGGGACGACCCGCAGGATCGCATACACTGGCTGCTGCGAGTGCCCGCCGCGGGGACGTACGACGTGCGGGCCGAGGTCTCCTCAGCCTATGCCCCGAGCGGGCTGAAGCTGACGGTGGACCAGCAGGCTCTGACGGCCCCGGTTCCGATGACCGACGGGTGGTTCAAGCCGGTGTTCGTGTCCCTCGGCGCCCTGCACTTCGACCGCCCCGGCGTGTACCATGTGATTCTCGGACCGGCGGACCCGGCCAAATGGCGCGCGGTGAACGTCTACCGGGTGCAGGTGGCGCCCCACGGATAGCTTGAACTCAGGAGGTTCTCTTCATGGCAGGTGTCCTAGGTTGTCTACTTTGCCTGACCACCGCTCCGAACGGCGCTCAAGCGGCAAAGGCGTTCCTGGCCGCGATACCTCGGGGCGACTTCTTCGCCAGCTATCCGGGCAAATGGACCCCGGCTGCCCCGCAGCTCTGGGCCGACCCCATGTCCACCGATAAGTGCCGCCTCAAGGCCGAGGATACCAACTACTTCTCCGTGTGGAACGCCGACGAGAGCCTCGGCCCGATCCGCTACCTCTACCATCTTGGCATCCATCCCCTCGGCACGCATAGCCCTAAGATCGCCAAGGACAGCCTCGTCCTCTCGGAGGATGAGTGGTCCGGCGGCTTCCCCGTCGTCTATTACACCCACTCGCTGATCGATGTGGGCGAGGGGTCGGCGCTTTACGGCAAGGACCGCGTCTTCAACATCGAGCGGGCGACCTACGACCGCGAGCGCGACCGATGGTTCACCGAGATATCGGTGGACGCGCCGGGCACGATGTTCGGCGTCGCGACGAGGGATGGCACTCGCGACGACTACATCTTCATGCAGTACCAGTACGGGATGAAGCGCGGCGGCAGCGGTCAATGGGTGCCCGGCGAGGGTCCCATGGCTAACAAACCCGGCGGGCAGAGCCGTATCCCCGGGGTCATGACGAGCCTGCCGAAGCCTGGTGAGCCGGACAGCGATCTCTACCCCGACACCCACCTCCTCGTCGGCTGGCCACTCTTCGGGCGAGGGCCGCTCGGCCTCACCAGTATCCTCCGCGCCTGCCACGGGAAGGGCCTGCCCGGAAGTGAAGTGCCGGAGTGCGTCCTCGATAATCCGACGCTTTTCGACTATCGCGCGGACGGCCGGCCGAGGGCCTTCGCTGTGTCGATGTACATGCAGAGCGGCTCGGTCAATGCGAGCGGGCAGTATGTCGGGAAGTTCGACGCCTTCTTCATCCCGAAGGAAGCGGTGCCCCTGCTCCCCAAGGCGGCGCTCACCACGTCCTCGAAGGGTGAACCGATGCTCAGCTCGGGCGACTGGGTCTTCCGCTTCGATGACGCCCACCCGGAGCTGGGCTGGCAGCTCGACCCCAACGGCTGGCTCGATCCCAACACGGATACGCTCAACGCCATCCACGGCACGGTCGACCAATTCCTCACCTCCAACTGGCCGGATAGCTCGGTCTCGGTCTTGGATGGGGCGACGAGGAAGTGGCGCAAACTGATCAAGCTCAACGCCAAGCCGCACGTCGCCCTCGGCGAGCCCAGCGGCACCGAGAACCTGTTCATCTGCATCGGCGTCCAGTTCCCCTACATGGGCGCGGCCTTCGGCCTCGACCCCGGCGTCTTCGTCCACGACATCTACCTGGCGTCGGCGTGGCCCATCGAAAGCCGCGGCGGGCACCTCGTCGAGCCGGCCGTGGTGAAGACCTTCCGCGAGGTCCTCGGGCGCGATCCGGGCGCGGAGGACGCTTTCCGCTCGACCGCGCAGCTTCGCTCGGGCACGACTGAGCAACAACTTCGCGGCACGGTGGTCGAGAGCGACGACGCGAAAGCCGCGATCAAGGCCGTGTATTTGGGCGTCCTTGGCAAGGACGCGACGGCCGGCGATGTTTCCCGATGGCAGAGCTTCCTGCGCAGGGGCGGCAGCTACGAGCAGTTCGTGGTGAAGCTGGCGGACGGATCGGGGCACTAGACCATGTTGCGGACGGCTAGACGCATCGCCTTGGCCTGGGTAGTCGCCATCATCGTGCTTCCGGTTTGCGCCGAGGCCGACGATGGGGCGAGCTTCCGCGAGGTCCCGACGCCGTCCTTCCGCACCGAAGTCCTCGCCTTCGAGGACACGTTCCTCTACCCCACTCCGCCCCGAGGAGCGAACGCTCCTCAGGGCAGCCTCATCTACCGCCAGGAGGGCATCGGCACGCAGGTCCGCCGCACCGAGGGGCCGCGGCGCGGGCTGATGCTCTCGGGCGAGACCTCATGCATCCACGTCGCCCAGTACAATCGCGCGGCCGTGAGGGTGTCGCTGCGGATCATCCGGGGCGAGCCGGCTATCGCCATCGCCCACAACGGAAGGCGCGACAACGCCGGCAACCGCAACCCCAGCCCCGGGGTCGAGGTCGTGCTGAAGGAGAAGGCCACCATCATCCGCGACCTCTCGAACGGGCGAGACCTGGCGACGCTGCCGACGGCCTTCCCGCGCGGGACCGAGGCCCCTCTCACGATCGCGTGGGACTGCGACGAGCGGTGGCTGCGCATCGACCTGCCTGGCCACTCGTTCCTCGGACGCCTGCCCGCGACGGTCACGCGCAAGGGCGGCTTTGCCCTCCGCGCGCCCGCTTCGCCGGCGACGAGCTTCCTCGCGACGCGCGTGCAAGTGCTCTGGCAGGACCAGCGCGACCTCGTCCTCTACGACGGCTACTCCACCTGCTTCGATATGCATGGGCGCAAGCTGGGGAGCCTGCCCCCACCTGAACTGCCCACGGGCCAGACCGACTACGCGACGGCGGCCATCGACCTCCAGCGCGAGCGCACGCTCATCATCTATGGCGGCCACGACCTCAACTCGAGCTTCTTCGACACGATCAAGGGCTGGGCGGTGCGCGAACTCAAGACGGGGGCGCTCCGCCTCCTCGGCCAGCGCGTGAACGGTTGCATGCCCATGCAGGGCGGCGGCGGGATCGATGGCATCTGGGCGCTGCAAAGCTGGAACGTCCCGGCGAGCATCTCCTGGCTCGACTGGAACGCCTACGATCGCGGCGACATGACGCACTTCGTCGTCCCGGCGATGACCGCCCAGAAGGGCCCCGCCGCCGGCGCCTACGTCGGATTCCACGATCCGTGCAACGCCCTGGACGGATCGATGGTGCGGTACTTGCGGATCACGGAGAACGGCCGCGGCGTCAACCACTTCACTGTGCACCCCAACCTCGCGGCCTACGCGCCCTTCGCGGATGTCGCGATGCCTCCGCCCACTCATCCCCTCGTCAGCCATACCGGCCCGGCGGGCATGCCGGTGCAGCTTGTCGTCCGCGATCGCGACCGCGCCTGGTACGAGGAGTGGGCGTTCCTGGGCAACGTCCTCCACGTTCAGTGCCGGGGCTACAATGTCTTCACGCGGCAGGACGATTGGGCAGGGCCGTTCTATTCGCCGGAGAAGGATGCCGCGCCCTACGACGACTTCGTCAACATGATGCCGAGCCTGGTCACGCCGGGGCGGCTGATGGCATCGCTCACGCACTTCGATCCGCGCGCCGAGGGGGCCAAACGCCTCGTCGGGAAATCGGTATACTGGCTGCACGCGGGCGCCGATCACTTCGTCCTCGAGGGCATGGCTTTCGAGCCGTCGTGGCCCATGCCGAGCCAGATACTGATGGACATCGCAAGCCTCAGGAGGGACTGAGCATGAGACTCGCGCTGAACGTCCTGAGCCTGGTGATTGTGGCGGCGGCATGCCATGCGTCGCCGGACGACGAATACCTTCGCGTGGCGCCGGATCACTGGTCCTTCGAGACGCGGGTCACCCACACGCGCTTCGTCCCCTTCGGCACCAACTTCGTCCTCAACGATAAGAAGTACCTCAACATGTTCGGGCCAGGAGTCTACGACCACGCCCTCTACGATCGCGTCCTCAACGCGATGCAGGGGCTGGGGCTCAACGTCACCAAGGTCTTCCTGCCCATCGCGCAGGTCCTCCCCGACCCGCAGGTGCCCGGCGATGCCCACATCGCCCCAGGGTATCTCGATAACCTCGCCGACTTCGTCAAGCTCGCGCGAGCGCATCATATCCGCGTCGAGATCAGCCTCACCGAATGGGGCGGCAACGGCATCAAGTGGTGGCACGACGGCGGGGAATACTTCGGCCGCAAGCCATGGCGCACGGACGACGGCATCGACTCGCTCGACGTGCTCAGCCACTTCTGGACGAAGCTGTGCACGCGCTTCCGCGGCAGCCCGACGATCTTCAGCTACACGCCCGCGGTCGAGTGGACCTTCCCCGCCGATAACATGACCTGGACGCCGCCGAGCCTGCAGTGGGGACCGCTGAGGACCGAGCAGGGGCTCTTCTACTGGCACGCGTTCCTGCGGGCCAGATATGGCGATCGCATCGACCCCCTCAACGCCGCCTATGGCACCACCTTCGCCCGCTTCGAGGACGTCCCGAACATCAACTTCGACTACGACTTCGGGACGCATCAGTACGGCGATCCCGACGCGAAGGTCCTCGACTATCAGAACTTCCGCGAGTGGGCGTCGCGCCGGTATTTCAAACCGCAGATCGCGGCCCTTCGCGCGGCCGATCCCGATCACATGGTCACGATCAGCAACCACATGCGCCGCCCCGTCGAGCTATGGGAGGGCGCGGCGCGGTACTTCATCGGCTACAGCGAGCCGGATCAGTCGGACCTGGTCGACTATATGGTGACCCACGACAATCACAGCGAGTCCGAGCTGACGCCCACGCGCACGCTCGAGGACATGCTGCGGGCGACGGTCCTGCGCACGCGCTTCTGCACCGCGCGGAAGATGATGCCGGTGATCATCGAGGAGTACACCTTCGGCGCGGCGACCGAAGAGCGGACGGCCGAGGTGCAGGAGAAGATCGTGCGGGCGACGATCGGCTCGGCGTCGGGCTGGCTGAACTGGTATCTGCAGTACCCACATGACGCCAACTCGGCCGATACCCCGCCCACCGAGAAAAGCGCGAGCCTCCGCGATGACCTCACTCCGACGGCGTGGGGTTTGCGCGCTAAGGCGCTGTCGAGCGAGCTGGCGAAGACCGATCTCTCGCGCCAGCCTGCCGCCACGACCCTCTCGTCCGAGCGCATGAAGTCGCTCGTGCCGCATGGCGAGGGCAGTCTGGCGGGGAGGGTCATCGGCGCGTGGGGCACCTACAAGCAGCCGATCGACTTCACCTGGCCGGCGAACGAATGGCTCGACATGAAGCTGATCGGGGAGAAGTAGCCTCGCCCTTCACACCGCCGCTTCCGCGCCGCGGGTGGCCAGCCACGAAACCGCGGCCGCCACGCTGCCGAGCGCCAGCACTGCGAGGGCCGTGACCTCGCTCGCCGGTAGCCTGGTCAGATGCGCCATGAAGGATGGCGGGGCCTGCGTCAGCTGCGCAGTGGCCCGCCATGCCAGGACGCACCCCGCGACCGCCACCGCGGTGTAGCTGGCCAGCGGCACGAGGCCCTCCGCGAGCTGAACCCAGCGCGGCGTGGACCGCAGACCCTCGGCTCTGGCCTGCGCCATTACCCGCTGCACCATGGCCTCCGGGGCCTCCAGCCGCTCTGAGGCGAGCATCCCATCCATAGCGCGGATCTGCCCCAGCTGCCGGCTGCACTCCTCGCAGCCCGATAGATGCGCCTGAAGGTCGTCGCGGTCCCGCGGGCTCACGAGGCCGAGGCTGTAATCCGACAGCAGTTCCCGCACTCGCTCGCAGTTCATACGATCCCCTTCTCCTCAGCCAGCCTGCGAAGCTGCTCTCTGCCCCGCGAGAGCCAGGCCTTCACCGTTCCCACGGGCGCACCCGCGGCTTGCGAGATCTGCTGCAGCGACAGCTCCTCGACGTAGAACAACGCCAGCGCGATCCGGTGCTTCTCCGGAAGCTCTCTCAGCAGGGCCGCCAGCGGACCATCGTCGAGGACCGGGTCGTCCGCCGGTGCGGGGGATGTCTCAAGCACGGTCTGCCGTTCCCAGCGCGCCTGGCGACGTCGCTCAGACCTGAGATGCTCGCGCGCGGCGTTGACCGTGATGCTATAGAGCCACGTGGTGAAGGCGGCCTCGGCGCGGAAGCGGCCGATCTGGCGGCAGGCTCTGAGGAGCGCTTCCTGCGCGACGTCCTCCGCCGTGTCGCGATCGCCCACGATCCGGTAGGCCACCGCGAACACGGCGTCCTTATGCCTCCGCACCAGCAGCTCCAGCGCGTCATAGTCGCCGCGCTGCGCCCGCGACACCAACTCGGCGTCCGTGCGGTCGACGGCGGTGCTGACCGGCGCGTCTACTAGTGGTCTCATGACGAGGGTCAGAGCGTTCACGTGGGTTTGGATGCCGCCGCCGCACCGCAAGGTTGCATCCGTGCGGCAGGATTTCCTTCTCCCTGTGGCTGCAACCTCCGCCCCCACCCGTGGCATCTAATCCCGCGATTGAACCAAGAAGAGGGAGTGATCTGAAGTGGAACGCTTCGACCCAACCGCAGTTAGCATCGTGTTCATCGTCTTTATACCGGTGATCGCCGGCTTCACTCTGATTGCGCACCGGCTGAAGCTCCAGCAGGAGCAGTTCAAGATGATGATGGAGGAGCGCAAGCTGCTGATCCAGAACGGCGCCACCGACCTGCCGCCGGTCACGCTGCCGAGCCTGGGCTTGCACCGGCTCAACGGCTTCCGGCAACTTCATATCGGTGTGGTCTTCACCTTGCTCGCGGCGGCCGGGGCGACGTATGCAGCGACCCACGGCGGCAGGATAGACATGTTCGGCGGCGACGTCCCCGACGCGCTCATCTGGGTCGTCGGAGCAATCGGCGTCGCCCATTTGATCCTCTTCTTCCTGCGCCGCTTCTACGATCGACCGAACGACGCGCAGGACCCGAAGGCACAGTGATCCGCTACTTCGCCGGCTGGAAGGTGATCTTGCCTCCGCCGTATGTGAGCACGCCCTCAGCCGTCTGGGTCGCATAGACTCCTGGCGGCTGAGGTGGCACCGGGATCGCCTTCGCCCCGGGCACCAGCCTCTCCGGATGGGCGAGCACCTCAACCATCGCCTCGGCCAGCCCGGCATGATGACGACCCGGCAGCACCAGCGTCGCCCCCTTCCCGATTCGCCGCACGCACGCGGCCGCGGCCGCCCAGTCGACGTCCCATCGCAGCGGCGTGGTCACTGCCGGCTGGTCCTCGGCGCCGTCCACCCACAGCTCCACGTCCGCCACGCACGTCCCCAGCGTCCGGTTATCATCCCCGCCGGAGTCGCTCGGCTTGAACGGCCGCACGGCGAAGGTCACCTCGGCCACCTTCGCCCCGGCGAACAAGGCCCGCGGCACCGGGAAGCTGTAGCGATGCGGGCCCACCTTGTCGAGGACGCCCACCGCCGTCCCGTTCACCAGCACCTGGTTATCGCCGGGAAGCGAATGCGGATCGAGGTGCGCGTCCATCGCGAGGGTCGCGTCGGCCGACGGATCGCAGGGCAGAAGCAGTCCCGAGCGAGCCCCACTCCATCTCTGCGTCGCGCCCTTGACCGCTGGGAATATGCCCCCGGGCTCCGGGCCGTTCCAGTCGCCGACGAGGTAGTCGTCATCGGGCGACTTGCCGATCTCGAGGCGGAAATGCCGCGGCGATGGGCCATCGATCGTCACGCGCAGCGGCTGCGCCTTCGCCGGCGGCGAGGCCAGCAGCCCCGACGTCCCTGCGTCGTTGCCCTCGGGAGCGCGGAGCAGCGGTTGCTCAGGATCCTCCAGCGCCACGACGATCCCGCCGCCCTCCACCCACCGCTTCAAGGCCGCGACCTCGCCCGGCTCAGCGTAGGGCGCGTCACACACGGCAAGCACGCGCAGGTCCTTCGGCGGCGCCGCGCCCAGCAGATTCGCGTCCACCATCTGCACGTCGACCCGGCCCCGCAGCGTGCCAGTTGCGCCAAGAGTGAGAGGATTGCCCAGATCGTTCAGCCGCCACGAAGTCTTGGGCAGGAATATCCCCGCCGGCACGATCGGCCGACGCGCCTGCAACCACGGCAGCGCCTCGTCGAAGAGGGTCATCGCCTGCTCGCTCTGCTCCACGTTGAAGGTGTAGCAGAACAGCGCCTTCGCCCCGGACGCCGTGTCGTTATAGATGCGCGCGACGTTGCCCTCCGCGTTGACATCCCCGCCCGGCTCGAAGCCTATCGGCTCGCCCAGCGCGCGGCAGGCGGTCGCCACTTCGCGCGTGACCGCCAGGTTGAAGGGGTAATTGCTGCCCTCGTTGGTGATGCGAAGGCCCTCATGCAGCGGGGCCATGTTCCGCGCGATCGCGGTGAAGTCGGCGCCCAGCACCGGCTCGCCGAACCCGCCCACGCACATGTAGATCTCGTTGTCGGGCATGTACTTGCGCGCCGTCGTGCCGCAGAAGGTCGCCCATTCGGTCATCGAGTCGATGTACCAGGTCACCATGTCGAGGCGTGCGCGTAGGGACGGCGCCTTGTCCGGCAGAAAGGGCGCCACCTCCTCGAAGCTCGCCAGCTTCGTCCCCCACGCGCGGTTGAGGGCGGCGATGTCGCCATACCTCTTCCCCATCACGCGCCGGAAGTCGGCCACGGCGAACCGGTCCCCCGCCCACCATCCGATATGGTTGTGGAAGACGCCGGGCGCGTCGTAGATCCAGCCCGTGTCGGCCGGCCCGCCGGGATATAGCGTCTCACCGAAGGATCCGCTAATCCCGAGCATGACCGACTCGATGTCGCGGCTGCCCTTGTAATGCTCGGCGAAGGCCTTCAGCAGCCGATCCCACCACCCGCGCATCTCGGGGTTCCACAGCGACTGGATCTTCCCCGCCTGCCCGTGCTCGAGGCAGACGTAGGGCACCGACCGGCTCGACTCGCGGAACCAGTCGGGCGTCGCATAGCCCGGCCCGGCGATGATGATCGGCACCCACTTCAGCCCCGCGCGGTGCAGGATCTCGACCTGCTTATCCCAGCGGCTCCAGTCCCACCTCCCCTCGCCGGCGTTCTCGACCGATCGCCAGGTGACGTAGGTTTCATAGCTCCTCGCGCCGAGCGAACGCGCCAGCGCCGCCTCGGGGAAGCCTACCTCCAGCGACCCGAAGGTCACCTCCATGCCCGGCCCCGCACGCTCGACGGGATGCTCCGGCACGCGCACGCCGCCCTCCACGTAGTCGTCCGGCTTGACGAAAGACACCTCGACCCTCCGCACCACCAATCCCGCGCCGCATATCCTGAAGTCGGCGCCCCAGTTCTCGCCATGCCCGAAGCGCGCGTCGGGCAGATGGATGATCGCGCGCCGCCACTGCCCGGTCCCAGGGCTTCCGAAGCGCACGATGCAATCCTGAGCGGCGGTATAGGGGTTGCTCGCGTCAGACTTTGCCGCCAGGGCGTCGTATTCCACGGGGAAGACGCCGGGTGCGCCATCGAGGAAATCGACCGTCGCGTAGGCGTCATAGCGCCCGGCGGGGACCTGCGTCGCATCGGCCTTCACGTACAGGTACGACGTCCGCCCCGCCGCCGTCTGACGACCCTCGACGCCGCCGATGGTGACCGCCTCATTAACCCCGTCGCCCTGGTTGAGCACGGTCAGACCATGCTCCGCGTTCTTTGCGCCAAGCTCAACCCACAGCGGTTGTGGCGCGCCCGCACTCACCAGCGCGGCAACGAAAAGAGCTAGCACACTCATCCTCTCATCCTCCGAACTACCAGCCGCGACGAGCCTTAGCCCACCTGCAGCATGTCGTAGAAAACGTACCACCCATGGGCGGTGCGCCCCTTGATCCCCAGCCGATAGGCTGGGTCCTTGTCCTCGTTGTTCAGGAACAACCCGACCGCCAGTTGATACGTCCCAGGCGGCACCTTAGAGAACGTCGCGCTCACCTTTTCCGTCGCAGCCTCATCCGATTTCCATCCCTTCGGATCGCATCCCGCCAGCCACTGCTTCTGCACGACTCGCCCGTTCTGATCGATGAGCGCGATCGCCACGCGGCACGGTTCATAGATCGGCGCCACCCCATCATTCAGCCACGTCCACTCGATCGCGCACGCCGCCCCGTTCCTGATCCTCTTCGAGATCGTCGCCTGCTGGAGAATGAAGTGATACCCGAGCCGATTCCCCAGCCTGTGGCAGAAGTCGGGGTTGGCCTCGTAGAACTGGGGGAAGAACTGCAGGTAGCTGGGCTTCCCCGCCTCGATGTACTTCATCAGAGTCTCGGGAGTCGAGGTGCCCTTCTTCACCATGCCCGGCCAGTCGTCGCCGTACTCGAAGACGATGGGCTCGTGCCCGTAGGCGAAGAGGGTCTCCGATCCGTCCTTCGACCACTGGCTGCAGATCCCATCGCGGCGCATGCCGACGCCCTGCGCCACCGCCCACCGAAAGATCGCCTCGGGGGACTTCCCGTCGAACCACCCTCCCCAGGGGACGATCAGTTGGGTTTTGGGGAAGGCGCTGATATAGGGCGCGAGGTAGTTGTCTCTATAGCAGGCAGCCGAGCAGTTCCTGAGGACGTCGTAATCGCCGTTGCTCTCGCCGGAGTTGCCGTAGTCGCGGATGTCGATCCATTCGATGTCCGGGTTGCCGTCATACCGTGCGGCGAAGGCCGCGATGAACTCCTTCATCTTGACGAGATAGACGGGGTCGTCCCATGTCTTGGGGAGGATGATGGTGTGCGTGGGAGTGGAGTCATCCGGGGCCGCGAAGGCCACGGCGCCGTCGTCGAAAACCCACTTGGGGATCGAATAGGTCTTCCCCATGCCGCCGTCGAAGTTGATGACCCCGAAGGCGACCTTCTTCCCGTGGGCTTTGAACCAGGCGATGAAATCATCGAGGGGCTTCCAGTTGTACTGGCCCTCCTGCGGCTCGACTACGGCCCACGTGGGCCGGGTATAGCCGATGCTGATCATGTCGTCCGTGTACTTGCTGGTGCCGTAGTACTCGACCCACCCCTTCCCCGGGTTGAGGAGCATCGTGTCATCGCGGGCCGGACGGACGGTCACGGTATCAGCCGCCCCCGCATTCAGCATCGTCGCGCCCAAAAGTACCGCCATCGAGAACATCGTGCGCAGCATCGTCATCTCCCTGGGGACTACTTGGTGACCGCGTTGATCATCACATCATCGAACATCGCGTCCTTCTCCCAGCCGTCAGCCTCTGCGCCAGCGGCCGTCCCGAGCGCCGCGACCTCATACTTCCCCGCCTTCATGGTCTGCCCCAGGCAAGCGCCCATGGCGAGAAGCGTCGTCAGAACCGTCAGCCCAACCGTGCGTCTGAATCGCATTTCCCGCGCCTCTCTTGGTCGGCACTGCAGCGGTTTTCGACGGGGCAGGTGCTTCGCCTCCCGGCGAGTGCTATCCTTGCGCTGATCATGCGTTGAGGAGGCTGTGCCATGACCGTCCTTGAGGCTATTGCCGCACGTCGTTCCGTCCGAGACTTTGCCGACACGCCCGTCGCCCGCGAGACCGTCGAGCAGTTGCTCGACGCCGCCGTCCAGGCGCCGAGCGCCATGAACGCGCAGAACTGGGCCTTCGGCGTCATCCAGAGCGTCGACCGCCTGCGCGAGCTAGGCGAGCGCGCCCGCGTCGCCTTCGTGGCGATGCTCGATGCGCAGGGCATGACCGGCGACTTCCGCGACCACGTCGCTGACCCCAGTTTTGCCCCCTTCTACAACGCCGGGACGCTCGTCGTCATCTACGCCATCCCCGGCCCGCCGCTCGGGACCATCAACTGCGCCCTCGCCGCCGAGAACCTCATGCTCGCCGCCGCCGAGGCAGGCCTCGGCACCTGCTGGATTGGCATCGCCGGGCCGTTTCTCGACGACGCCGTGGTCAAGGGCGAGCTTGGCGTTCCTGATGAGTACGAGGCCGTGGCCGCCCTAATCGTCGGCTACCCGGCAACGGAGGGCACCCCTCCGACCAAGAACCCGCCGCAGGTCCTTTACTGGCAGTGACGAAGCGTTTGGAGTTCGCAACGCGAACCAAGAGCTCGCCCGGCGAGCTCAGGAGGCTGATGATCCATGTACCGACTAGCTATCGTGCTGGTACTGACCCTTGCCGCGGTGGTCGTAGGTTGCCACCTCTATGCCGCCGATGAGGCCAAGCCCGCCGCCGCCGCGCCGGTGACGATCCAGCTTGGCCCGCCCGACACGTCCGGTAAGATGCCCCTCGAGCAGACGCTCGCGACGCGCCGCTCGGTGCGCAAGTACGCCAACGCGCCGATCTCGATGCCCCAGCTTTCCCAACTCCTCTGGGCCGCCCAGGGCATCACCGACCCCGCCACCGGTCATCGCACCGCACCCTCCGCGATGGGGACCTACCCGCTCCACATCTACGTCTTCGCGGCCAACGTGAGCGACCTGGCCGCCGGGGTCTACAAGTACATCCCGCAGGGCCACAAGCTCGAACTCGTCGCCGAGGGCAATCAGAACGTGAGCGCCGGCACCCAGCCCCAGGTCCGCACCGCCCCCGTCCTCTTCCTCGTGACCGCCGACACCACGGCCACCGCTGCGCGCATGGGTGCGCCGAAGGCCCGGGACTGGGCGATGCTCGAGGCCGGTTGCGTCACGGAGAACATCCTTCTCCAGGAAGTGTCCCTGGGCCTCATCGGCGTCCCGATGGCCGGCTATGACCCCGTCAAGATCAAGCCCCTGCTGAAGCTTCCCGACAGCGAGGAGCCGGTCTTCATCATCTCCGCCGCGAGGCGAGGATAGAGGTCCGCACGCACGCTCATGGCCGACGACCTCTACTTCCGCCCACCCAACCTGGGGCCCGACTGCAGCGCTCCCCGCACCATGCGCCTGCGCGAGCGACGCTTTGCGATGGCCTACGAGGGTCGCACCGAGCCCCCCGCCTACACGCGTCTCGCCGAGGAAGCGCGCGACATCTTCCTCGCCCACGAGGACGCCGACCCGTCCCTCGCCCGCGCGCTGGCCCTCCGCCACGTCGTCGAGCATTGCGAGATCACACCCGAGCCCGACACCATCTTCCTCGGCGGCGAGAACCCCTTCTTCTTCAACCTCCTCCTCCCCGCCCTCCGCGCCGATCGTCATTCGCGCGAGGGGCAGACTCCGCCCGACGACTCCGCCGCAGCCCTCCGCGATGCCGGTGCCTACCTGGCCTCGTGCTTCGAGGGGCACATCACGCCAGGCCTCGACTTCATCCTTCCCCTCGGCATCACGGGCCTCCGCGAGCGCCTTACCGAGCGCCTCGACATGGCCCGCACGGATGAGGAAAAGGCCTTCTGCGAGTCGGCCCTCATCTCTTGCGAGTCAGCCCTCATCTACGCCCGCCGCTATCGCGATGAAGCCCTCGCCCTCGCGGCCACGGACGACTGCGCCGTCTGCGCCTACGATTTTCGACGCGCCGCGGCCATGCTCGACCTCGTCCCCGAAGCCCCGGCCGAGACCTTCGCGGAGGCGCTGCAGTCCTTCTGGCTCGTCTACATCCTGGTCACCCTCGAGATGGGCGGCTGCGAACCCGGCGGCGGCCTCGGCCTCGGACGCATCGACCAGTTCTTTCTCCCCTACTATCAGCGCGACCTCGACGCCAAACGCCTCAACCGCGACGACGCCCTCGAGCTGATGGAAGCCTTCCTCCTCTGCTTCCGCCACGTCGATTACTACACCGGCCACCAGATCTTCACGCCCGGCAGTCAGGCCAGCCTCGCCGGCGTCACCCCCTCCGGCGCCGATGCCCACAACGACCTCACCGAGCTAATCATGGAGGCGTCGCTGCGCATCGCGATGCCCGCGCCCTACCTTTCCGTCCGCCTCCATCGCCACGCCCCGGAACGCGCGTGGATGGCCGCCTCGAACTACATCGCCGGCGGTCTCGGCTTCCCGGTGGTCAACGACGAGGTCCTCATCCCGGCCTTCGTCCGCCACGGCCGCGGCCTCGCCGACGCCCGCGATTACATTTGCTCGTGCTGCTACGAGAACACGATCCCCGGCCGCGACGCCTTCCATCCCAACGGCTGCTACCTCAACCTCCCCCTTCTCCTCGAACTCGCCCTCAACGAAGGCCGCTCGCTTATGACCGGTAAGCAGCTCGGCGCGGCCACGCCCCCCGCCTCCACCTTCGCCACCTTCGACGACGTCCTCGCCGCTTACTTCGCCCAGTTCGATTTCGTCTGCGAGCGTCTTATCGCCACGGTCAACATGTCCGACCGCTCGCACACTNNCCGCCCACCGCCGCTACCCGCTGATGTCCGTCTTCTTCGACGACTGCATCGCCAACGCGAAGGACGTCTGCGCCGGCGGCGCGCGCTACAATCTCACCGGCTGCATCGTCTCCGGCCTGCCCAATCTGGTGAACTCCCTGGCCGCGATCCGCGATGCCGTCTTCGACTCCGGCGACCTCGCAATGCCCGACCTCCTCTCCGCCCTCGCCGACAACTTCGAGGGCCACGACGACCTCCGCCGCCGCGTCTTATCCGCGCCGAAGTGGGCCAATGGCGACGATCGCGCCGACGACCTCGCACCCCTCGTCACCGAAGCCCTCTACGCCCGCTTCCGCGACGTCGTGAACGCCCGCGGCGGCGGACGCTGGCAGGTCGCGCTCTACTCCTTCGCTGCCAACCACCACCTCGGCAACGTAGTCGGCGCCTCGCCCGACGGCCGTCACGCCGGCGAGCTTCTCACCCGCAACCTCAACCCCGCCTGGGGCACCGACCGCCACGGCCCGACCGGCGTCCTCCGCTCCCTCAGCCGCATCGACTTCACCCAGTTCCCCAACGGCTCGGCCCTTGACCTCAAGTTCGACCCATCCCTCTTCGCGTCGGCGGAGGGCCGCGTCAAGTTCGCCGGATTCCTCAAAGCCTTCGTGGCTCTCGGGGTCATGCAGATGCAGATCAGCATGGTCAGCACCGAGGACCTGATCAAGGCCCGCCGCGAGCCGTCGCGCTTCCCCAATCTCATGGTGAAAGTCGCCGGCTACAGCGCCCGCTTCGTCGACATCGACGCGATCGAGCAAGAGGAACTGATCCGCCGCACGTCCCAAGGACTTTAGCGGCTCCGTGGAGCCGCCGGAGGCATACCATCATGCGCGTAGCCGTCGATGGGGTTTACTTCGGGACCAATGTCGGACGCCTGCCCGACGATGTGATCAAGCTCGCCGCCGGCGTGGGCGCCGATGGCCTCAACTGGCCTCTGCACCCCCACTACCACGCCGATCCGGCCCGTTTCGCGAAGAAGATCGCCGACTTCGGCCTCGCCGTCGTCTCGCTGGGCCTCATGCCCCACATCTCCGCTGTGCCGGGCTCGGAGTTCGACTTCCGCGAGCTGGTCAAGCGCGCCCTCGACGCCGCCCACATCTTCGGCGCCCCCGTCCTCGACCTGTGGACCTGGCATCCCCCCGACGTCGACAAGGCCGCCGCCCAGACTACCCTCGCGCACAACATCGAGGCCGTCGCCCCGATGGTCGCCGACGCCGGCTGCGTCCTCTCCTTCGAGTTCGAGCCCGACACGACGCTGGAGCGCTATGACGAGGCCCTCACCTTCCTCGCGCCCTTCGGCCCGACGGTGCGGATCACGGCCGACACCTACCACATCTTCCGCGTGGGCGACGACCTGCTCGCGGCGGCGATGGCCCTCGGCCCGCGCATCGGCATCATCCACTTCTCGGGCAGCCACCGCGGCGAGCCCTGCAGCGAGGGCAGCGGCGGACCCGAAGGGTCGCCAGATCACTGCGAGTATGAACCCTTCCTCCGCGCGGCGGTGAAGGCCGGCTACGCGGGCGATGTGGTGTTGCAGTACAAGCCGCCCGTGGACGCCGAGGGGCGCCCGGATGAGGAGGAGACGGCCGCCAGCCTGAAGCGCGCGGTCGCCTTCGCCCGCACCACCATCGCCTCCCTTTAGCCTTTCCTTGCTTGCTGTAGGGCGGGGCTTTACGCCCCGCCCCGCCTTTGCCTTCACGCCCCGCCGCGCCATCTCGATCCCGCTTTTCCGCTCTTGGTCCGTCATCCTGAGGAGGCGACCCTTAGGTCGTCGACGAAGGATCTGCGGTGGCATCCTTTGCTCTCCGCCTTCCCCCCCTCACGCCCCGCCACGCCAGGCTTGTCATCCTGAGGGAGGCGATTTCTGCCGACCGAAGGACCTAGTTTTCGCCCACGGCAAGCCCTTCCCCTTCGCCTCGCAAGAAGAACCGCCCGGACGCAGGGAAAAGGAAAAGGGCTCCGCCATCGGCGGAGCCCTCGATATTCGCGCGAGCTATGCGGCGCTACTACTTCCTTCGCCTGCGCAGGAGCCCCAGCGCCCCCAGCGCGAACAGAGCGCAGGTGCAAGGCTCGGGAACAGAGGCCGGGCTGCCGGTCACCCTAAAGGCGCTCAGGGTGTCGGTGTAGCTAATCCACGGCCCGCCCTGGGCATACGCGAAGAGCCCAGCCGTCAAACCTGTGGTATACATCCACGCATCACGGGTGTCGTCGGCCCCGGGGGTGGCCACCAGCCAGTACTGAGACCCGCTCGCCAGCAACGGATTCGTCACGGACACGACGGTCTCCGCACCTCCAGGGGATTGATACGCGCCCGCGCTGATGCCGGTCCAGGTCTCGAGAGCCGCGCCGGGCAGGCCACTGGCGTCGTCGTAAAGGGCCAAGTCGAAGCTGTTGGTGCCATTAATGTGACCCACCGCGACGGTCGCGGTGTCGAGGGTGTACGAACCGCTCGGGGTAAAGGGCATTGCGACCGACTGGGAAGTGCCGGTGTCGGGGCCAGCCACCAGCCAGCCGTTGCCGAGATAGTAGGTATCTCCGGGGCCGAAGTTGTTGTAGATGACGTCAGCTTGAACCGCAGCCGTAATCAACACCGCAACGAACACAACTGCTGCAACTCGCTTCATCAGAGCGTCCCCCGCCGAACGAGATGTGCCCCTCCGCACGGAACAGCCGACATATCGGTATCTAGTTATTTATCATATCTTCTGGCGTTCTGTCAATTCCCAAATATCCGTGCCTGGCACCCCTCCGAAATCCTTAAGAATCTCTTGTTCTCCTCTTAATCCCTCCTTAATCCTGTTGGCTCATCCTAAGCACAACAGGAAACAGACAACAGAGGAGCAACACATGAGCACGAACCGACACTCCCAACCAACTCAGCAGGACATGGGCCATCTCCTTCTCGAGATAGCCACCACCGAGGCGCTCGAAAGAGCCGCCGACGAGCCTAAGCCCGTCGATCCTTTCATCGATACCGGCCTCACGCCTTCCGAACTCTACAAGCTCTGTCTCACGCAGCTCGCCCAGGGCTGGAACGAAGACCCCGTCACCGAGGCCTGGGCTCCGATCGTGGTACGTGGCGCCGACGATGCCCTCCAGGCCGGCCTCTTCCGCTTCTTCGTGAGCATCCAGGAGGCCCTCGGCCGCGNNGGACGACGCTCGGGGCGAGCCCCGCGTTTTCGTGACCGCGGACGTGCTTTCATCGGCCCGCGCCTGACGCTTAGACACTTGGTCACCCTCAGGGCGACTTACCACGCAGGGGGCACGCAGTTAGCTTGACCACACGATGGGCCGGAGCCGGAGAGCTTCGGCCCATCCCCTTTCCCCGACCCCATGAGACCCCTACTAAGTGCAACCGGTCTTGCGTTTGGTGTCACTATATGCAATACTGGTTGCATGAAGAAGCGCAGCTTCTGGATCGGCCAGGTCGAGCGCGCCTGGCAATCCCGCTCCGTCCTCTGGCTCTACGGCGTCCGTCGCGTCGGCAAGACCATGCTCTGCCAGGGCCTCGACGACGTGGAGTACTTCGATTGCGAGCTTCCCTCCGTCCGGCGCAGGCTGGAGGACCCCGAGGCCTTTCTCCGCGCCCTTCGCGGCAAGCGCATCGTCCTCGACGAGGTCCAGCGGCTCCCCAACCCCTCCGAGGTCCTCAAGATCGCCGCTGACCACTTCCCCGACACCCGTGTCATCGCCACCGGATCGTCCACGCTCCAAGCCTCGGCCCACT
>PMZA01000012.1 GCA_003170595.1 Armatimonadota bacterium | reverse complement strand
GGCGGAAACCCCGTCCTTCAGGGCGGGGAGGAGCCGCGTCCTCCATGCGTTGTAGGTCTTGAATCGAACGTCTGAGGGTTTCGCCGCCTGTGTGAGTCGCTTACCGTCTGCGGTCGAGTGCAGACTGACACGCCCGCCCATTGTGCCACCGACGTAGGCCATTCCGTGCTTTGGGTGCTCAACCAGTGCACCTCGCTTGAGCCCGCAGCTTCGGGTGCCGCCGTATGTTTTGCGCACTCCGCCAGTTGCCGGCTGGAGCATCTGCAACTGACGCCGGTGCAAACGGATCGGCGACACGCACATCAGCCGCGTGTTGTCCGGCTTGATATGCCCACCAACGAGACTGTTTGCCAGTACCCAGCTGTCAACGCAGTGCGCCGAGAACACCTCGGACATCTTCGCCCTGGACTTCTTGAGACCGGCAGCGTCACGCAATTCCTTGGTTTCCCAGCCTTGCTTCAGATACACATGTCCGAAGCGGCGCAGCTCGCCATAGAACCAGGCTTTGCCAACTTCAAGCGGTGAAAAGCTCACGTCCCACCGACGGCGCCCGGTTGTCTTTGCCTTGATGTCCTCGACCACGAAATCCGTAATCGGAAACACCTTCGACAACTGCGCCACGATGCGCAGCTTCCACTGCCAGCGCGCCTTCGTACTCGGCGGCAGGCATCCGCGTGCTCGGTTCTTCCGGTTCGCGCGGCACGGCGTCTTCCGAAAACGACGCGCTCGACGCATGTTGCGCCGCGTCTCCACCGCGTCGCGTACCCACGTGACAGCATCCGCGTTGATGTTCAGATACGTGTGCGACTCGGACTTGACCGTGTAGCCTTCCTTCTTGCTGCCCGGATCGATACCAACCGCGATATCTTGCCGCTCCTGCGCCGACGGCTCCCGGTTGAGCCGGACGCAGAAGATGCCCCTCACGAAGAACGGTGTCGCCTCGCCGAGTTTGATCCACCGCCGCGCCCGGCTCGCGGTGGTAGGCATCAGCGGCTTCTCGCTTCGGTCAACTACCGGGACTGCAATGCTGTAAGCCTGTCTTGCGACAGTGTGTGCACCACTTCGACGCTGGCCGACTGAGGGAGGCGAGGCTAGTGGAGCACCCCGCCTATCAGGTGCCCTGCCACGGGCAGTCGGCTCAGCTGACGGCACTAGGCCGTCCTGTCTAGTCAACTGTTTGGTCTTTCCGGTCCGCATTGGCTTTGCTTTCCTTCAAGCCCCGTCCTTTAGGGCGGGGTGGTTGACGGGGAACCTCCTTCAGGTAGGGGTAACGTACCAGAGAACCCGCATCATGCCGCGCGTATCACCGCCAGGTCCGCGAGCAGCAGGTCCACATTCACCCCGCTCGGCGCCACCCGGTCCGAGTTGAGCCAGTCCTCCAGCACCACCACGTACCGCTCGCTCGCGCATGGGTCGAGGAAGTCGTACGTCGCCGGGATCCGCTCCCCCCAGCTGTCCACCAGAATGCCAAACGGGTTATGGCTGCCACCGAACGCACCGTGCCCGCCCCAGTCGCCCACCAGCATCCCGGGCACCGCGTCCCACACGGCTTGCCCCTTCGCCGTCGTCGGCATGTCGAGCCCGAGACAGAGCCCACCGAAGATGTCGATCACCTGCGCCATCACCCGATGGTTGCTCGGACACGCCGCATACCCGAGCCCCTTATGCCCCCACAGCCCAACGCCACAGAACAGGTCGAGCACGTCGGTGATGACCGCGCCCGTGTCCTGTCCGCCCGTGTACTGGAAGTACGCCTTCAGCACGTCCTCCCGCGAGATGGTCACCTCTCGCCCGACACACGCGCTCGCCGTCTGAACGAAATGCGCCAGCATCGCGAACACGCAGTCCCCGTACTCCAGGTTGTTCTCGTCGTTGGGGTCCGGCACCGTCGCAGTCCACGCCACCGATAGCTTCGCCGGCGGCAATGCGACCGGCTCCGTCCCGAGGCACTTCAGGATGTTCGGGATGACCTTGTTCGGATGCGGCGGCAGCCTCCCCCCGACCCGATGCAATGCGCTCACGACGCACCTCCGTCCAAACAGTAGAACCCCTGCGACGCACTGTCCGCTTGCGTGCAGTTGCTGATGGTCTTCAGACACGTCGCGTGCAGGTCGTTACCGTGCATCAGCTCGGTGTAGCACCGCTTCCCAAACGGCTCCCCCGTCGGCCCCTGCCAGAGCGGAGCCCCGTTCCCGTCCACGCACTTGAGCTCCCGCAGCTTGGCTTCCGCCGCGTCGCAGTCCGCCTGGGTGCTAGGGGCGGCCCCGCCAGAACCCCCGGTTGCGGCGTCCAGGCCCGCGTCTGCGGGCGCCCCGCCGGTCCCCACGGGCGGACCCCCATCGAACCCCGGGGACGGCTGTGGGTGGCACCTGGCGGCCAGGAGCAGGGTGAGGGCAACTAGCACGAGAACCCAGGACTTCATGGCCCCCAGGGTATCACGCCCCGGCCGAGGGCCACCAACCCCCAGGCCGGACTACTGCGCGCCACACCCTTCCCGCGACCACTCCGCCGCGGTCAGCGCGGACTCGACCGTCATCCCCGCGGCGAGCGCCGAGAAGATACCCGCTCCAATCTCGATGCTGAGCCGCAAGTTCCGGGACTCCTTGCTCGACTCGTCGTTGAGCAGCACCGTGGGCACCGCACCCCCCAACGCCAACACGCCGAACCCAGTAGCGAACGCGACCTGCCCGGCGTGCTTCGAGTTCAGGTCGTCGCACTTGGAACTCGGCGCCGTCCCCACCGCGGCCGCCGGCAACGCCTTGCGCTGAGCGATGCCCTCTTGACGCCCCCCCTCGAGCGACGGGATGCACGCGAACGACAGGAACGCAGCGAAGACCAGCAGCACCCACTTCATGCTTTGGATGGTACGCCTGGAGTCGCCAACACGTCCAACCGCCGCACTTCAGCCTTCACGGCCGCCACGGTGTCCGCATCGAGCAGCTCGTCCAAGATGCGCATCACCCAATGGTAGGCAAGCCGCTGCCCCATCCGGTGCCCCGCTT
>PMZA01000332.1 GCA_003170595.1 Armatimonadota bacterium | reverse complement strand
GCGGCACGATGGTCCAATCGGGCGAGACCACCGGCTGCGTCGGCTGCCACGAGAGCCGCCTGACGTCGCCGCCCGCGGCGATGCGATCGGCGCCCATCGCCACCTCCCGCCCGCCCAGCAAGCTCGCCGGTTGGTTCGGCGACGCCCATGTCTTCAGCTACACCGCCGACGTCCAGCCCATCTTCGATCGCCACTGCGTCTCTTGCCACGACTTCGGCAAGCGCGCCGGGGCGAAGCTGATCCTCGCGGGCGACCGCGACCTCGTCTTCAACGCGTCCTACAACGAGTTGTGGCGCAAGGGATATCTCCACGTCGTCGGCGCGGGCCCGGCCGAGCATCAGCCGGCCTACTCCTGGGGATCGCACGCAGCGCCGCTGGTGCAGAAGCTCCTCGCCGGTCACGGCGGCCCACTCTCGCCCGACGAGTTCGCCCATCTTGTCACGTGGATCGATCTCAACGCGCCCTACTATCCCAGCTACGACTGCGCCTATCCCGACAACCTTGCCGGTCGCTGCCCCTTGAGCGACGCTCAGCTCAAGCGCCTCTCGCAGCTAACAGGCGTACGCTTCGCGGACCAGTCATCCTTCTCCGGCAACCCCGGCCCGCAGGTCAGCTTCACCCGCCCTCAGCTAAGCCCATGCCTCGCGCATATCGCCGACAAGTTATCGCCCGATTACCGCGAGGCGTTGTCTATCATCGAGGCGGGGAAGACGATGCTGGCGTCCCATCCTGAGGCTGACATGCCGGGGTTCCTCGCGTGCTCTGTGGATCAGGGCCGCGAGAGGAAATACGCCGACCGCGCCGCGATCGAGAAGCTCAACCGCGCCGCCCTACGCGAGGGCCGCAAGCTCTACGACCCCGCGGTCCACTGATCCGCGATCCCTACCCTTCGATCTTCACCCCCGCCCATCCACTATGGTCGTGCCAGTTCTTTCCAATCGAGTCGGTCACCAGATCGAGCAGCACCGTCTGCCCGGCGAACTCGGCCAGCGGCACCTCCGTCTCGACCCATCCCGCCGTCCTCGTCTCGCGCGACCACAACTCCTTCCCGTTGCACGCGATGATGAACCGGATCCCATCGCCATCCGCAGGTTGCGTGTACATGAGCGACGTTGCGAAGGCGAGCTTCGCCGCCTTCGCCGGCAGCGTCAGGTGGAATCGCAGCACCGTCCGCCCGTTCATCGGCGGATGCCCGAGGATCACCGCCCGCTTGTCGCCGGCGATGTCGAGAGTCGACTTCGTCCCGCTCCCATACTGCGACCCCGCCGCCATGCCGCCCGCCGTCTCATCGTAAGTCTTGTACGGCAGGTCCATGAGGTCGGCCGGCAGCGCCGCCTCCGCCGCCTTCGACACGAAGGTCACCCGCGCCGGCATCCTCACGACGAACCGCCCCGTCGCCGCCTCGGCCACCAACCGCGCGCCCGTGTCGTCATACGCGCCCGCCACTCCGCCCGGCATAACCACGCCGACCTTCGCCTCGATCGGTCCCACGCGCACGCGCGGATCAGCCCACGCCGCGAAGTCCCACGAGTTGTTGTGCGCCGGACCGATGTCGCTCACGAGCCTAACCTTCACCTTTTGCCCGGCCCACGGGGTCAGGTCCACCGCCGCCTCATGCCATTTCTTCTCGTTGGTGTTCTTGTTGAAGACTTCCTTCCCGTCGACCAGCACGATGAAGCTGATCCCATCGCTCTCGACCGATCCATCCTCGCGCCCATACGCGAAGCGCAGGGTCAGCGGCTCCTTCGTCGCAGGCAGCGCCGCGTCGAATTCCGCGAAGGGGCTGCCCCACGTTGGGTTCCCGTTCCACGGCGGATTGCTGTGCAGCGTCTTCCGCGTCACTCCGCCGCACGTCGCATCGCCCGACTGAAAGAACGCGCCATACTCGATCGGCCCCTCGCGTCCGCCCTCATACACGATGCCCGTTTTCGCCTTCGCGAATTCCTTCATGAAGTCGAAGGCGCACGCCTGCGCCGGCGCATCGTTGAGGCTCGCGGTCAGCCACTCATCCTCCGCGGCCGCCTCACCAACGATCGCCGTCGCCGGCAGGTACCCGATATGCGGTGCCTTCATATCCCTCGGCACCGAGCTGAACAGATGCGCCACGCTCGGGTCGAGGCCGAAGATCGCCCGCTCGTCGTACGCAAGATGCCCCGCCACCGATCCCTCCCGCTCAACTCGCGTCACGCCCGTGATCAGCTCGTACGCCACGTCCTTCCCATCCGCCAGCACCGTCCCGGTTGCCGTCCGCTTCACGCAGAGCTGCCGCCCATCCTTGGTCCTGAATCCGAACACCGCGCCCGCCGGCCACGGCGCATCATCCGCATGCAGCCCTCGCTCCTGATGAAACTTCGCGACCGCCAGCAGCGCTTTGATCCCCGGCGCCTCGAGGTCTCGCACCCCATCCGCCCATATCCNNCCATATCGTCGGCACCATCCCATACTCCTCGTCGCGGCTCAGCGACGTCGCCAGCTCGGTGTCGGTGATCGTCGAGTGCGGCGTGCAGTTGTAGTGGCGCACCATCCGTGTGAAGGGCGCGTACAGATACGCCAGCACCGGATGCGGCGCCCACGCGTCGCTCGGCGCGCCCGGGAATCGCTGCGCGAAGTTCTGCACGCCGCAGTTCATCTCGCTGATCTCTTCGCCCGCGAAGGCCACGCCCGGCATCGCCGCCGCAAGCTCGAAGTGCAGCTTCAGCCGCCCCTCGCCATGCGTCATCCCCTCGACCAGCCCCTGCCCGTCGTTGAATAGCATGACCGACTGATCGACATGAATCGCATCGACGCCGAACTGATCGCGCACCGCCTTCAGCCTCTTCACCAGCTCCGCGCGGAAGGCCGAGTTCGCGTGGTTGATGTACGCGAACCGCGTCGGGGCCTTCGCATCATCCCAGTACCATCCCAGCAGCCCGCCCGTGAACCCGTCGCGAATCTGGTTGTGCTTGAGGCTTTCGTACAACGGGTTGCGCACGTCGCACCCGAACATGTTGGTGTACGGCATGACCCGGAAGCCAAGCTCATGCGCCCGCGCGACGAACTTGTCGAACCCGGGCGCGCCGAGGTAGTCCGGGTAGTTGGTATCGAAGCCGTTGGTCCGCCAGTTGGGCACATTGATGAGCGTCGCCCGCGGGATCGTGACCTTCGCCAGCGCCTCGAGGATCGGCATCGCCGGCGCCTCGGTGATGTGCGGCCCGAAGTTCACGACGAGTCCGATGTCGTTGACCCACGCCGGCGCGACGCACCCCGCCGGCCGCCACGTCTTCATCATCCACGCCCGGTACCTCGCCGCCGGCACGCGCCAGTCGCCCTTGTACGCGGCGATGTGCCACGGCACCGACGTTGCCTCACGCCGGTCGGTGAAGGGCGCCTGCTCGTGGCTGTCGAAGGCGATCGCGAAGGTCTCGCCGATGCGGCGCACGTGCACCGCCTTCGCCATCCCGCGCGGGTCCTCACTCCAAATCATGATGCCGCCGCGCTTGCCCTGAAGGATCGCAAGCTGCATCTCCCAGCCTTCCCACTCCGCGTAGTCGAAGTCGGCGTTGCCGCCGCGCTCGGCGGTGAAGGCCGCGCCCGTGCCCGACGCCGGGAGGATGATGCTCGCGTCGGAGGTCTTGAGCCCCGTGATCGCCCACCGCGTCCCGTAGACGCCGGCCTTCTCACTCGCGCCCTGCGCCGTGAGGATAAGGTCCGCGCCGTCGGGTCTCACGCTGAGGCGTGCCTCGCCTTCGCACAGCTTCTGACCCGCGTCGTATCTGAGCACGCCGGCAAGCTCAGCGCGAGACGCCGTCGCCGGCGCTGCGCCATAGCTCTCTTTGGTCAGCAAGTTATCGCATCGCACTAGCACGCCGTGATCGACGACGACCTTCACCGTCGCATCCGCCCACGCGCCCCATGTGATGACCATTGCCAGAAGTACGAGCCCGATTGTCTTTGCCATATGCGTCACCTCAACCCCCGTGCCTTCGCCGTACATCTGCCTTGGCCTTTGCTTGCTGTGCGGACGCTCGCGTCCACCGGGCGGGGCTTTATGCCCCGCCGCCAGGTAAGGGAAAGGCGCGGCGGGGCGTAAAGCCCCGCCCTACAGAAACCGACCACCCCGCTCCCGTCGGCAGGTTTTGATTTTCCGCCGCCGAACCCTTCACCCATGAGACCTATCGCGATCCTTTCCGGGCTAGTGCTCATCACTTGCGCCTTCGCCGCCCAGCCGCCCGTCGTCTTCTGGGCAAGCGACCCCATCGCCCCGGGCGAGACCGTCCTCGTCACCGGCGCCGGCTTCGGCGATGCGCCGAAGGTAGAGATCGCGCGCGTGGGCGATGAGGGGGCCCTTGGCCGTCCCGGCGATTTCTGGGGCGTAACCCGCTTGGGGGGCGTTCCAGTCCGACTGGCTCAGTCTTCTCCCACCTGCCTCAAGTTCACTATCCCGGAATCCCTCAAGCCCGGCGTATTCTCCTACCGCATCACCACGCCCTCCGGCGCTGCCAACTGGCTCCTCAATTGCCCGGCGATCTGGTGGGTGCAAGGCGATCAGGGTCTCGCCACCGCGACGCCCGGCAGCTCCCTCCGCATCTTCGGTAAGAACCTCGGCTGGCACGGTGCTCATGGGGCTAAGACCGGAGAGACGGGCCTCACCACGACCGTCTACTTGGGCGGTCCCAAGGTGCGCACCATCACGGCTGAGGCCGACTGCTACTCAGCTCGCATCGACCTACCCAAGCACCTCCCGCCCGGAAAGTACGATGTCGCCGTCCACAACGGGCGCGGCGGACCCTCAGCCTGGAGCAATCAGGAGACGATCGCCGTCGTCGCCCCTCACCCTTGGCCCGCCACCATCTTCAACGTCCGCGACTTCGGCGCCGTGGGTGACGGCAACGCCGATGACACCGCCGCCATCCAGGCCGCCCTCGCCAAAGCCGGAGCCTCCGGCGGCGGCATCGTCTTCTTCCCGCGCGGTCGCTATCAGGCGAAGGGCACGCTCACCATCCCGCGCTTCACCGTCCTCCGCGGCGAGCGGGAAGACCTCGTCAACATCTTCTGGCCCGACGTCGACGTGCCCCCCGCCTCGTGGATCAAGGGCACGAATTCCTTCGGCCTCGAGGACATCACGCTCTACTGCACCAACTACAAGACGTTCCTTACCTCCGACACGACCGGCCCCGGCGCTGGGGACGTCCACCTCCGCCACGTCCGCGTCCGCGCCGATGTCTTCCGCGGCCACATCACGCCCGAGGAGACGGACAAGCGCTGGCGCGCCGGCATGGCCAACGGCTTCGGCGGAGGATACTGGCTCGTCCAACTCGGCGGCCGCAATCTTGAGGTCACCGACTGCGATCTCTACTCGACCAGTTGCCCGATCTCCATGACCAATCCCCACGGCGCCCGCGTCGAGCGCAACATCCTCGGCATCGGCCGCTGGGGCGGCGACGGCATCTTCGGTGGCGACGGCATCATCCTCGCCGACAACCATTTCGTCGGCTGCGATCTCATGTCCTGGGGCGCCGCCGGCGGCATCGGCTACGGCAATGTCGAGCACGTCTATCTCGCCCGCAACACCTTCGCCCTCGAACATGGCGGCGATCGCGAGTCCATCACCTCCGACGCCTCAGGCTCGATCTTCCACGGAAAGATCGCCTCAGCCGACGCGAACAGCCTCACCCTTCCCGAGCCGCCCAAGGGCGCCGACGCCTCCTGGATCGGCTCCGCGGTCTACATCATGGACGGCACCGGTCGCGGTCAGTGGCGCCGCGTGGCCAAGTTCGACGGCGCCCGCGTCTTCGTCGACCGCCCCTGGGACGTCATCCCCGACACGACCTCGATCGCTTCGATCGTCTGGCTCCTCCACAACTGGCTCATTCTCGACAACGACTTCTCCGACGTCGGCATCTGCATCCAGCTTTACGGCGCGGCCATCGAGCACATCTGCGCCGGCAACTTCTCCGCCCGCAGCGCCGGCTTCCACAACTTCGGCATGGACTACAACGGCATCCAGCCGTCTTGGTACATCCAGTGGCTGGGCAACGAAATCCGCGAGGGCAATTCCTACAACTCCGGCCACGACAACTACATGCTCTCCGGCGAGGCCCACCTCGGCATCATGGCTCTCGCGCCGGGGCCACAATTCGCCGAGCCGATCACGATGGGCTGCGTCGCCCGCGACAATCATCTGCGCAACAACGCCCACATCGCCGTCGGCGGCACCGACCCGTACAACTCCGCCTTCGGCTATCCCAACACCCAGGACGTCATCGTGGAGAACAACGACGTCTCGGACTCGGACATCGGCATCTTCGTCCGACGCGCGTCGTCGGGCGTGCTTCTCCGCAACAATCACTTCACCCGCGTCACAGAGCCTATCCGCGACGAAGTCGCCGTCCTCAAAGCTCAGGAGGCCCGCCGCGACGAGATCCTCAAGAGCCCCGGCCCCATCGCCGTGTGGAACTTCGAGCAGTTCAAGGGCGGCCTCATCCCCGACGCCACGGGCCACGGTTTCGACGCCCACATCTCCGGCCCGGTTACGCAGGTCCCCGGCCACACCGGCAGCGCCGCCCATTTCGACGGCACCGGCTGGCTCACGGTCTCCGAGCCCGAGATGTTCAACCTCGACAACGTGACCCTCTCGCTGTGGATCAAGCCGGAGACCATCCAGGGCCGCCACGCCCTGATGGGCAAGCGCTTCGTGGGCACGGCCGCGCCCTACATCATCTCGCTTTGGGATGGCGGCATCGAGTTCGAGGCCAACGACATCGAGGGCAAGTGGAGCTTCAACTTCCGCACGCCGGCCGTGGTGAAAGTGGGCGAGTGGAGCCACGTCGCGGCGGTCGTGGACAAGACGAAGGGCGTCGCGATCTACGTCAACGGCGTCCTCGTCGGCCACTACGAAAGCACCCTCGGCCGCACGATGAACGGCGAGCCGCTGACCCTTGGCCGAGAGGCGTGGGACGGCTTCAACCTCAGCTCGAAGCCGTGCTTCTATCAGGGGCTCATGGACGACGTGAAAGTCTGGGGTCGCGCGCTGACCGAGGACGAAATCCGCGCCGACGCCACCGCCCACTAGTCACGATCAATCACATCCCTTCCATCGCCACCTTCGTCTTCGCCCGATCCACCTTGATCCCGAGCGACTGGAACCATGGGAACAGGTCGCGCCCCATCGCCACGCTGAGCACCGCCACCGGTGAATCCTTGGCGAAGTTGATACTGATGGAGCTGCGCGGATCGAGCGGAACATCCTGCGCCAGCAAGGTGGCCGCGCCCAGGAATCCCAGTACCGCCAGCCGCATTCGATTTTCAATCCGCATANNTACGCCTTCATCTTCGCCGGATCGATGAGCTTCCGCTTCGCCTGGAAGTACCTCGCCACCACATCCGGCCTGTCTTTCCGCAGCTGCTCAAAGATCCACATCGGCTTTGCCATCTCGACCACGTGCGGCACATCCGTCCCGCCCGCGAGGTCATACTTCGTCATGTCCGGGTCATGCTTGCGCGCCCCATCGATCCAGCCCTTGAGCGTCGCCTCGGCATCGTCCTTGACGCCCATCTGCCGCCCCACGCATATCCCGACGTACGTCGCGATGCCCTCGTTCCACATCGGCTCCGGGAAGGGCAGTACCCACGAGTGCGTCCCCTCATGCCCGAGCAGTTCGACCATCCCGTACAGCTTCTGCGGGAAGTCGCCCCAGAAGACGCCGAGCCCGATGAGGTCCCCGCTCGAGAACCCTCCGCCACCCGTCGGCAGAAGCAGCAGCGCCGTCAGCATCCCCGGCGCCGGCGGCACGCCCAGCACCTTCTCCATCACCGGCCTCTCTCGTTTGTAGAGGCTCATGATCACGTCGGCATAGGGCTCCATGTAGTCGCTATACTGAAGCTCCAGCCCTTCGCGGTTGACCTTGTGCTCGGCCGACTGCTCGTTAGGTGGCTTACTCGCATCGACGGCCTTGTTGCGCGCGAGGTCCTGCAGAAGCGGCGTCCACCAATCCGCATTGATCGGATCGCTCGCGTCAGGCCGCTGACCCGCGAGGCCCCTCGATCCTACCAAGAGGCTTCCCTTGCCCACAGCCTTCCGCGCCAGCATCGGCCTCCCGTTCGCATCCCGCATCAGCACCTTCCACTCGCCCTCATCCTTCAGCCGCAGGATCGTCCCGCCATAGAACTTCACCGGCTCCGTCGCCCCAAGCTCCGCCGCGGGAGTGAGCGGCGCCCTGGGTGCGGTGGGGGAGAAGTACGCCCCGAAGGCCTCCGCCAGCGCGTTAAGCTGATACTCGCTCGCGCCGTGAAACGTGGCATAGCTGCCGCGCACCACAACCCCTCCGCCCGCCTCCAGGAAGCGCCGTACGAAGTCGATATCCTTCGGCACATACGGGCACGGCGTCGCGCCCGAACTCAGCACCAGCAGGTTCGTGTTGCTCGCGTCAAGCTTCCACAGCGTTCCCCAGTTCCGCCCATCCTGCCCGCCCACCGACGCCAGGTATTGAGTCGCGAATCGCCCGTCCATGTAGAACGAGAACTCGTGGCTGATGTCGGTCACCGAGTGCACGCGCACAGGCCCGTCACCTTTCGCCCTCGCTCCGGCCATCACGCAGGCTGCCACCATCACGATCGCGATCACCATCATCTTCATCCCTGCTCACCTTCCCTAGAAAGAGCGCGCCGCCCCGGTCGGGACGACGCGCCTTACTTCCCCCACCGCCCGATCGGGCGCAGTACTATCGCTCGAAGCCGTCGCCCGTCGTACTGGGCGGCCGGCACGAATCGCGTACCACAAGCCTCGGGTTGATCAGTATCTTATCCTCGCAGTCGTCATCCTCGCAGAAGCCCACGTGCCGGCCGAGCATGTCGACCGCCTTCCGCGCCATCTCGTCGACCGGAAGCTCCACGGTCGTCAGCGCCGGTATCGAGCACGCCCCCTGCGGGATGCCGTCGAACCCGGCAACCGACATGTCCTCAGGCACTCGCAGCCCCACCTCATGCAGGCCGCGCATCGCCCCGAGAGCCATCGGGTCATTGAAGGTCATCAGCGCGGTCACGGCCCGCCCACGGCCCATCAGTTCACGCGCCGTCTTGACCCCGCCCGCCATCGTCCGCTCGCCTTCGTACATCATCGTCGGCAGTCCAGCCTCATCCATCGCCCGCACGTACCCATGCTCGCGGCCCAGCGCACGCGGTTCCCCGCCCCAGCCGAGCATCGCGATCGACTCATGCCCCAGCCCCAGCAGGTACCTGGTGAGTTCGTACCCGGCCTTCTCCTCATCCACCGTCACGATCGGCACATCCACTTCCGGCACACACCCGACCGCCACCACCGGCGGCGCATCGGCCCGCCGGCCTTCGGTGAAGGCTCTTACCGTCGCCGCCCCGGCGCATAGCAGCATCCCCGACACCCGGCTATCCTGAAGCTCGGTCGCCGCCTCCACATAGCTCTCCGTCGACGGCCGCGCGGCCAGCCCAACCATCACCTCATACCCGTATTCCTTGGCAGCACGAGCAACGCCCTCGGCGAGGAGGCCATAGAAGGGGTGGGATATCTCAGTCGGGAGCATCAGGCCGAGGATGTTTCTCCGCCCACGGGCCAGCGCTCGCGCCAGACGGTGCGGCCGGTAGCCAAGCTGATCGGCCGCCGCCAGCACACGCTCGCGGAGGTCAGCCCCCACGCTCTCCTTGCCGTGGAACACTCGCGACACGGTCGCGATCGATACCCCGGCATCTCGGGCCACGTCGTAGATGTTAGCCATGTTGATATGGCAAGCGCTCATGTTTCCCGACTCGAGAGTCAGGTGAGCGCTTTCCTCCCCCGTCAACGACTATATCATCCTGTCATAATCGCGACAACCGATGGTTTACGTTCATAACGTAGGCGAAAGCCCGCCACCCGGGGACTGTCCGGAAAGATGAGAGCCCACGTCGACCAGAACCAACCTCATCGACAGAGATGACCGCCATGCCTCTGATGCGCTACAATGGGCGAGATGTTGCGCAATGTCATCATCGCCGTGGTTATCCTGGCCGTGGCCGGTGGGTTGTTGGTGTGGTATGCCAAGCAGGCGGGCGGCCAGCCACCTCCATATCACCCCGCCCCGGTGAAGCCGCCGTCCGCGTCGTCGCCTGTCAACGCCGCGGGGGCTGACATCGTGCAGAAAGACAAAGCTGGCGCCATCGTCTGGCGCCTCAAGGTCGCCGGCAGTATCACGGGGAGCGAGCAGGCCGGCGCCATCCAGGCCAACGACATAACCTTCCAGACGGCCGCGGTGAAAGCCGGAAAAGCCTGGAGCGCCAAAGCCGCCAGCGCGTATGTAAGCTACGGAACGAGCCGTATCACTTTCACGAAGGGCGTCAAGGCTCAGGCCACCGACGGAACCTTCTCCTTCACGGCCGATCGCGCCAACTACCAGATGGATACTCGCAAGATCATCGGCGAGGGCAACGTGAAGATGACTTTCCCGGCTGGCAAGGCCACGGCCGAGCGCATCACGGTGGACACGACCCGCGGCGAAGTCCGCGTTCACGGCATCAAGGGCGCCTACAACTTCTGACCCCGACGTCTGTCTTTGTGTAGGGCGGCCATTTATGCCCGCCGCGCTCTTGCTTTCCGAACCGCTCGCAGGCAGGTGACAGCCGTTGAAGAAGTGGCTCTGGATTCCCATCGCCTTCGTCTGTGTTCTGGGTCTCGCCCAGAGCGCCAAGTCCACGCGCACAGCCGACGTCTCCGCCGACGACATGGTCTGGCGCTACCAGAAGAATGAGTTCGACTTCACCGGCAACTGCAGCCTGCAGATCCACTCCAACTCGTCGGCGACCATGGTCGCGCCCAAGATGACCATGAACCTCACCGCCGACGGCAAGCAGGTCAAGCTCCTCCGCGCGACCGGCCCCCTCGAGACCACCATCATCACCGCCCCGGACGTCAACGGCGTCAAGCGCAAGATCGTCGCCCACTGCAGCAAGTACGCCACCTATGGCGAGGCGGACGAGACCATCGAACTCGTCGGCGATGCAGTCGCTGATCTCTACACTCTGCCGGAGAGCCCCGACGCCCAGAGCGCCCACTTCACCGGCGACACCATCCACGTGAATCTCAAGGCCGGCGAGGTCAGCGCCCGCAAAGCCAAGGTGCATGTCGAGGGCGTCTACAGCGCGCCCGCCGAGGGAGCGGCGCCTAAGTAATGGCCCTCGCCGCTCGCGGTCTGGTTAAGAGCTATCGCACCCGTCGCGTCGTGGACGGCGTTGACTTCGACGTCGAGCGCGGCGAGGTCGTCGGCCTCCTCGGTCCCAACGGCGCCGGCAAGACCACCACCTTCTACCTCACCCTCGGCCTCCTTCGCGGCGACGCCGGCACCATCTCCCTCGACGGCGTCGACATCTCCCGCCAGCCCATGCACCTCCGCTGCCGCGAGGGTCTCGGCTATCTCGCCCAGGAGCCTTCGGTCTTCCGGCGGCTCAACGTCCGCGACAACCTCCTCCTCATCCTCGAACTCCAGGGCCTCTCACGCAAGGATCAGCGCGAGCGCGCCGATTCGCTCATGCAGAAGCTTCAGATCGACCACATCGCCGACCGCGTCGGCGCCGTGCTCAGCGGCGGCGAACGCCGTCGCGTCGAGCTTGCCCGCGCCCTCTGCACCTCGCCTTCCTTCGTCCTTCTCGACGAGCCCTTCACCGGCGTCGATCCCATTGCCATCGACGAGATCCGCGTCCTCATCGCCGGCCTCCAGTCCGACGACATCGGCATCCTCATCACCGATCACAACGTCCGCGAGACGCTCTCCATCTGCGACCGCGCCTACATCATCTCCGAAGGCCACATTCGCACCTCCGGCCCGGCCGCCGACCTGCCCAACGACCCCATCGCCCGCAAGTACTACCTGGGCGATCGCTTTCAGATGTAACCGGACGCAGCCATCACCATGCGCAAGCTTGACCGCTACATCCTGACCGAGTTCGCCGGTCCCTTCATCTTCGGCATCGGCGTCTTCTTCGTCCTCCTGGCGGGCATCAGCACGATCTCCCAGGCCCTCCAGATGATCGTGCGCGAGAACATCCCCGTGGGCGTCGTCCTCCAGTACAGCGCCCTTCGCACGCCGATGATGCTCCTCCTCACCGTGCCCATGGCGGCGATGTTCGCCTCCCTGATGTGCTACGCCCGCCTCAGCGGCGACGGCGAGCTTGCGGCCATGCGCGCTGGTGGCGCCTCGGTCGCAACCATCGGCCAACCCATCATCCTCGCCTCCCTCGGTCTGATGCTCCTCACCACGTACATGGGCCACACCTTCGCCCCCGACTCCAACGGCCGCGCCCGCGAACTCGTCGGCTCCTTCCGCCAGCAGAGCCGCCGTGCCGAACAGCTTGTCGTCCGCATCCCCCAGCACGGCAATCTCCAGCGCCTCATCTACATCAACGGCGTCGACGCGATCGCCCGCGTGATCAGCGGCGTCCTCATCATTGAGTTCCGCAACGGCGCGCCCTGGGAGACCTTCGCCGCCGAGAAGGGTTACCCCGAAGGCAAGTTCTGGGTCCTCCAGAACGTCCAGCATTCGATCATCACCCCGCAGGGCCCGCGCGAGGAGAAGTTGGCCCAGCTACGCTTCGATCTCGGCCGCGATATCAGCGAGTTCGAGCGTCTGCGCCTCGACACGGATGAGTTGAACACGGCGGCGCTTCGCCAGGAACTCAACATGGCCGAGCGCGGTCCCAATGCCGACCCTGGCCGCGCGATCGCTATGCAGATCGAGATAGCTGGGCGCTGGTCGGTGCCGTGGGGCGTTGTCGGCTGCGCGCTGGTAGGGATCGTTCTGGGCATCCGCCCGCAGCGCACGAGCCGTGGCGTCGCCCTGGGCATTTCCCTCGTGGTCATCCTGATTTACTATCTGGTCATGCACACGATGTCGATCGTGGCGGAGCAGGGCCACATCTCGCCGGTCGTGTGCGCGTGGATGCCGAACGGTGTCTTGTTCCTGATCGGCATCATCGGCCTCGTCAGCCACGACGTCTAGTATCCCGCGAGTTCTGACAGGCTTGTCATCCTGACCCTGAGCTTGCCGAAGGGGAAGGATCTAGTTTTCGCCTGGTACCTTCGCCTTCCCAGCACGCAGCCTTCCGCCTTCGCACAACTAATGAACCTTTTCCTTATCCTGGTCCTTATCTGCCTTGTCCTGCTGGGCGCCCTCATCGCCTGGCTGGGCGACGTTATTGGCTACCGCCTGGGCAAGTCCCGCCGCAGCCTCTTCGGCCTCCGCCCGCGCTCGACCGCCCGGCTCATCGGCGTCGTCGTCGGCGCGTTGCTCCCCCTTCTCGGTCTCGGCGTCGCGGCTGCCGGTAGCGAGGAAGTTCGCACCGCCCTCCTCCACCTCGACGACCTCCTTGCCCGCAACCAGCATCTCAGCTACCAGAACGAACAGCTCACGAAGGCCGAGAGCGATCTCCGCTCGAAGGTCCAGAAGCTCACCTCCGACGCTACCAAGTCCGAGAAGGATGCTCACGTGGCCGAGGCCGACGCTACGCGCTCCCGCGCCGCTGCCGCCGCCGCCACCCGCAACCTCTCCTCCGCCCGCGCCAGTCTCAGCGCCGCCCAGGCCCGCCTTCGCCCGCTCCAGCAGCAGCGCGACAACCTCAGCCATCAGGTGGGCCAACTCACGGCGCAGCAGTCACAGCTCACCGAGAGCCTCCGCAAGGCGAAGGCCGCCACCGATGCCGTCGCCGCCCAGCGCGAGAAGGTTCAGAAGAGCCTCGACGACACCAAGGACCAGCTAGCCAAGGCCGAGGATCAGCGCACCAAGGCGGCCGCCGATGCCGACAAGCTCCGCGCCGACCGCGACAAGCTGCAGGACCAGCTCAAAGACCTCGACGGCGAACTCCAGCGTCTCACGGCCGCGACCCAGAACGCCCAGAAAGATCTCTTGAAGACCCAGGCTGACCTCGAAGCCAAGCGCTCCGATCTCGCCGCCGCCCAAGAGAACGTCCGTTATCTCACGGAAGAGGCCATCCCCCGCCTCCGCGGGCAGTACCAGGCCGCCCTCGAAGAGCAGCGCAGAGTTGAGGGGAACCCCGTCGTCGTCAACGCAGGCGACGAGATCGTCCGCGTCCGCGTCTCGGGCCGCCAGCATGAGGCTCAGATCCGCGCCGCCCTGGACGAACTCCTCGTCCTCGCCAACCGCGCCGCCGAGAGCCGCGGTGTCGGTCCCGACGCCAGCGGACGAAGCGTCCTCCTAGTCGGCCCCCTTCCGCCCCAAGCCGAGTTGACTGAGCTTCCGCGCGAGGACGACATAGTCGACGGCGTCACGACCCGGATGATGCAGGCGGACGAGGACAGCTTCATCGTCATGATCCGCTCCCTCGAGCGCCACTTCGAAGGCGAGCGCCGCGCCCTGCGCGTCGAGTTATGGTTCACGCCCGACAAGGTCCGCTTCCTAAAGGATGAAGTTCTCTACACGCTCAACTTCCGCCCCAAGACTCCGGGCAACGAGGTCCTCCGCGCCATCCTCGACGTCCGCACCCACCTTCGCGACATTGCCCGCAAGCACGGCCTCTTGCCCGATCCGAAAACTGGTGAGTACGGTGGCCTCAGCGCCGAGCAGGTCCTCTCCGCGCTGAAGTCCGTCTCCGGCTCCAAGCGCCCGGTCGAGGTCAACCTCGTCGTCGCCCAAGACATCAAGACCGCCGATCCTCTGGCTGTCACGCTTGAGGTGAAGCCCGTCCGTGCCCAGCCCGCCACCCCTGCCCCCTGACGCGTCGCCGGCCGCCGTCGTCGCCATCGATCCAGGCACAGCCAAGTGCGGCGTCGCGGTCCTCTCGGCGGCGGGCCACGTCCTCGCCCGCGCCATCGTTTCCCTCGGCGCCCTTGAGGAAACCCTCGATCCCTACCTCGCCGCTCATCCGCGCCTTCTCGTCGGTAATGGCACGGGCTTCCGCCCGGTCCTCGACCTGCTGACCCACGCCGGCTGGACCGACGCCCAGGTCGTCGAGGAGAAGGGCACGACCCTCGAGGCCCGCCGCCTCTACTTTCAGCATCGCCCGCCCCGCGGCTGGCGTCGCCTGATCCCCCTCAGCTTCCTCGTCCCGCCGCGCCCCATTGACGATTGGGCCGCCGTCGCCATCGCCCTGAAGTACCTCGACACCGGCTCCCCCGCGTGAAGGTCCCGCCCCATCGTTGCCGAACTCCCGCCCGGTCCGCCCCTTCTACGGGCGCATCCTCTCTCTCGTGCAAAGGAGCCTGCGACATGTCCAAGCTCGGTATCGGTTTCATCGGTTGCGGCGGCATCCACACCGCCCACGCCCCCAGCCTCGTCGATAACCCCGACGCCTTCATCGCCTGCGCCATGGACGTCAATCCTGAGGCGGTCAAGAAGCATCAGGAGAACTACGGCGCCACGTGTGGCACCACCAGCCTCGATGAGCTTCTCGCCCATCCCGAGGTCGAGGCCGTCGTCGTCTGTACACCCACCGCCTTCCACAAAGAGGGCGTCCTCGCCGCCGCCGCTGCCGGCAAGCACATCTTCTGCGAGAAGCCCATGTCCCTGTCCGTCGCCGACTGCGAGGAGATGGACGCCGCCGCCCGCAAGGCTGGCGTGGTTCTTCAGCTAGGGTTCGTCCGCCACTTCTGCAATGAGTGGCTGAAGCTGCGCGAGATCCTTCAGGACGGCATCATCGGCCGCCCCGTGTCGTGGCGCCAGATGATGTCAAGCTCCGGCCCGGCCGTGCCCTGGTTCAACGATGCAAAGATCGGCGGAGGCCCCTTCATCGACGGCTGCGTGCACAACTACGATTTCGGCCGCTTCATCTTCGGGGACGCTTCCAACGTCGTGACGGACATCACTCGCATGAAGTCCGACAGAACCGCTTGGGATACCGGCACCGTCATCGTCAACTACGGCAGCGGCGATCAGCAGGTCATCTGCTGGAGCTGGGGCTTGCCGGGCGACGGGCTCAGTTCCGGCTTCTTCCACGACGTCCTGGGCCCGGAGGGCTTCATCAGTTTCCCGGGCGGCAACACGCTGACCGTCACGCGCGCCGACGGCGTTCAGGAAGTCGAGTTCGAGGCCGACGACGGCGGGATCTGGTTCCGCAGGCAGATGGCTCACTTCATCGAGTGCTGCAAGACCGGGGCTCAGCCGGAGGCTGGCGGCAAAGAGGGACTTGAGGCGACGCGCATCGCCGCCGCCGCCCTCGACAACGGCGGCCGCCCGACGATCGTGACGCTCTAGGCGCCCCGTCGCGCTCTAGCTTGTGGAGGGGCCGAATACGCCAGCGGTCGCGAAGCGAACGCCAGTATCCGGCCCGCGCGGTTGCGCCGCGATTCGGGAGGACGTCTGCTGCAATGACGAAGAGGACCTTCGTCCTCGCGCAAGTCTGGCTCGCCCTGGCGGTGCCAGGTTTGCTGCTTGGCTTCGGGCTTCTCCTGGGCGTGGCGCTGGCCTTCCGCGATCCGCGCGTGGACGCGACGGCTTTGACCGACAAAGCCATCCTCGCCCTCGCCGGGCTCGCGCTCTGGGGTCTGCCTCTCGCCGTGGCCGGAATTGCTCTTTGGCGACGCCGGCCCTGGGGATGGTACCTTCTCCTGGTTCACACAGGCCTTGGGGCCGTGCTGTGGACGATTGCGATATCCTCGATCGGGGTTGTACCTCAGCGCCCGATACATCTCGCCGAGGCGCTCCTGACCGCCTTGTTGTTCGCGCTCCTGGCGATATCCGGCTTCACCGTCTACGCCCTGGCGAAGGACCCGCCCTGGCGCTGGGTCGCCGAGGCGCCGTCGCCTGACTTACCCGCTGGACATATCTGATCGGAGGTCACACCATGCGCATCGACCAGCTTGCGATCAACTCCGTATCAACCCGCCAGTCCTCGATGGAGGAGGCCCTCGCCGCCTACGCCGCGGCAGGCTTCCGCAACGTCGAGTTCCCCATCCCGCAGATCACCGACTGGATGGGGGAGAGCCGCTCACCCGCCGACTTCCAGGCCCTCCTCGACTCCTTCGGCCTTCGCTGCATCGGGGGCTTCGAGTGCGGCATCGCCGCCTTCGCCCCTCCCGACGAGCAGGTCGCCAACTTCGCCATCCTCGCCGACCGCGCCCGCCTCCTACAAAAGCTCGGCGGTACGGCCCTCGTCGTTGGCACCGACGGGCCTTCCGGACCCGAGGACGACCCCCTCGGCGTCCTTGCCGAGGCCTTCTCCCGCCTCGCCGCCACCATCGCCGACACCGCCGTCACCCTCTGCATCGAGTTCAACTGGTCGCCCATCGTCAAATCTCTGCGCACCGCCGTCGAGATCGCCCGCCGGTCCGGGGCGCCCAACGTCGGCGTCCTGTTCGACACCGCCCACTACCACTGCACGCCCAGCAAGTTCGACCAGATCAACGCTGCCTCGGTGCCGCTCATCAAGCACGTCCATATCAACGATATGCGCGACAAGCCCGGCGAACTCTCCAACTGCAACGCCGATCGCGTCCTCCCCGGGCAGGGCTGCCTCGACCTCAAAGCGATCCTCGCCGCCCTCGAGGGCTTCGGCTACGACGGCTTCTACTCCATCGAGTTGTTCAACGACGACCTCTGGGCGACGCCGGTCGAGGAAGCCTCGCGCCTCCTCTATGACAGCCTGCTCCCCTTCTGCGACTGACCCACAAAACGAAGACGGGCCGGGCATTGTATCGCCCGGCCCGTCTTGCCCTTCAGCAAGACTACTGGATCGCCTTCGCCACGTTGTTGACCTTGGCGGTCACCTTCGTCCCGAGCGTCTGCCATGTCGCCAGCGCCACCACCACGATCAGCGCCAGGAGCAGCGCATACTCGACACTGGTCAGGCCGTCTTCATTCTTGATGAGCCACCGAAGGTCTTCTAGCACGAGAAGGCCACCCTGGGCCGGTGGTCGCCCTGCGTGCTGCCTCCCCAGCAATCGCCGTGCCATCGCGCCGAGCATGTTTCGAACGCTTCATCGGCCAGGGGGGCCAGTTCTAAAGGCCCCAGATTCACTTTCCAAACGATGTAAACAAAACATCAATCTACCTTGAGATTAAGCTGCGCTTGTTTGCGCCGCCGTTACACCTTGCTCAGTCCCCCGAGAAGCTCCACAGCCGCCTTCACCCACTGCCCCTCGGTCCCCGCTGACGCCTGCGAGCTTCGCGCCAGCCACGTCTCGTAGCTGCCCTCAGCCAGCGCCTTATCCGTCGGGATGTAGCCGAAGGACTGGTTAGCCAGCTCCGCCACCATCGTCTGCGGGAAGGGCGACTGCTCCTTGATCGCCAGTCCGATCTCCACGAACACCTCACCCGGCAGCGCCACCAGCCCCAGGTTGCCGATCCGCATCGCCTGGATTTGCGCCAGCTGATCGAGGGGCGTCTGCATGAGCGCCTGCCGCTCCCTCGCGTACATCCACTTGTAGTTATCCGGATCCGCCGGCCCGCTCAGCAGCGTCTCCATCTCCTCGTTCATCGCCGCATCCGGCTCCCTCCGCCGGAACATCGGATAGCCGTTGGCCACTCCCAGCGCGACGTCCTCCGACCAATCCCAGATCTGGTTCCACCTGCGATAAGCCTCCGCCGCCACCACCGTCCCGACCCGCTCCGCCTGGTAGTAGGGATGCGGGTACGCCGGCGCTTCCCGGTCCCAGTTGCAGTTGTTGATGTTCCCGCACGCCCCGTTGGCCATGATCGCCACGCCGCCGCCGAGCATCCTCTCCAGCGCCCGCGCGAAGTACCCGAAGTAGTCCGCGCTGATTTCATCATGGTACGGCCCGCCCACGTAATGCAGCGCATAGTTCGCCAGCGCCGCGATGGGCTCACCCTCCGCCGTCCTCACCGCCAGCACCCCAACCTGCGGGTCGGTCGGCCCCATGCACTTCACGCGATCCGGGTTCAGGAACCCCGGGTTCATCATGACCGTCCCGTCTTTCATCAGCCAATCGCGGTTGAAGACCTCCTCAGGCACGCTCCCCGACGCCCTGCCCATCACCGCCGCCCTCGCCCGATTCTGCGCCAGCCTGACCGCGTCGCCCATCTTCCGCGCGACCATCTCGCAGTAGGCCTCTTCCTTGGGCGAGTTGAAGATGCCCACCGTCGACGGCCCGTAGTGGGTGTGGGTCGCCGACATCATGATGTTCTCGACGGGGATGCCGGTAAGCTCGGCCGCCCGCTCCTTGGCGGGCTTCGTCTCCTCTTCAGTCACGGCGATGAGGTCGGCGACGACGATCGCCAGCGACTGATCCTCATTCTCCAGCACTAACGCCCGCGCGTTGATGGGATCATGGATGTCGACAGCCTTCCGGTCGTTGAAGTACCCGGCGATGCTCACCCCGACCTCGGGGCTCATGTCCACTACCGCTGCACCAGCTTTGAGCTTGCCCATCCGTCGATTCCTCCTGGCCACAACTTGGTCGGGCTACGCCCGTGCCTTTTCCGCCTTTAGGTGCCATCCTGAAAGAACCGCAACCGCGCCTTTCTGTTTTTCGATGTCATCCTGAGCGAGATGCCTTCGGTCGAGCGAAGGATCCCCGGCACTCGCCCCCCCGAGAGAGGTCTGTCATCCTTGCGATGCGGAGCATCGCCGGGAGGCGTTCTATGCCGACCGAAGGACCTAGTCTTCGATCTCGTATTGCCCGCCCTCGACGCTCTTCTGCTTTTTGCTGTCATCCTGAGTGAGGCGTCCTATGCCGAGCGAAGGATCCCCGCGCAGACTCTCACCCACGGCCTTCCATGCCCGCCCCGCCTCACCTTCCTTCCACCTCCTTCCGTTTCGCACCCATCTCGATTCGTCGTATACTTTCCCCCGTTCCACTCTCCGGTGGTGATTCGTTCGTGCGCCTGATCTCGTCGGCCTTCAACCCGCGCGTCTGTCTCACGGCATGCCTCGCGGCCTGCCTGCTCGCGATACTCACCGGCCCTTGCGCCGCCCAGTCCCGCTTCTACTTCGCCAGCCAGTACAACTGGGAGGGCAAGCAGGGCTTCTACCTCGACGTCGAGGGCTCCAAGATGGCGACGCTGCCCCTCCTCTTCGGCATCGGCGATGGCAAGGGCTGGCGCTTCATCGGCAAGACCCCTCCCTTCGTCGGCGGCCACACCTACACCGCCCGCGCGATCCTTACCCCGAAGCTCGCCACCCTCGAACTCGACGGCAAGCTCATCGACAGTAGCGAGGGCGCCTTCCTGCCTTCCGCCACGCCCTTTACCATCAACGACACCCCCGGCTGGGCCTCGGGCCTCGGCGATTACCTCATGACCCTCGTCTCCGTCTCGGCCGTCGTCGAGCGAGGCGGCAAGGAGGTCGGCAAGCTCGACCAGCAGCTTGAGACCGGGCCCGCCCGCTCCGCCGCCCTCCAGCTTTTCGAGCGCGGCAATCCCCAGGACCTCGCCCTCGACGTGAAGCCCGGCGACTCCCTCACCGTCACGGTCGTCTTCCGCTGCGACGCCGTCGACCTCAAGGGCCTGGCGCCCTTCATCGACAAGTACGGCCAGTGCCGCTATGCCGATTGGCCCGAGAAGGTCCACACCGATCAGGACCTCCGCGATGACCTCGCCCGCGAAGAGGGCCAGCTTGCGGCCATGCCCCCCTCGCCCGATGTCGACAAGTACGGCGGCTTCAGGAAAGCCGGCTGGACCATGAAGCCCACCGGCTACTTCTTCACAGTCAAGCGCGACGGCATGTGGTGGCTCATCTCGCCCGAGGGCAACCCCTGCTTCTTCACCGGCTGCTGTGCGGCGCCCGCCTGCGTGTGGGAGACCACGCCCGTCAGCGATCGCGAGTACCTCTTCGAGTGGCTCCCGCCTCACGACGGCCCGATGGCTGCCTGCTGGAAACGCAGCGTCTGGAGCGAGGGCGGCACCACCGACTACGCCTGCTTCTACGCGGCCAACTGCATGCGCAAGTATGGCGACCAGAACTGGGTCGACCGCCTCACGGCCCTCAGCAGGCGCCGCCTGGCCTCCTGGGGTTTCAGCGGCGGCGGCAAGTGGGGCGCGCCCCAGGGCCTCGTCGATACCCCCGTCCTCGGCCTCGGCGCCACCCCTCGCGTCACAGATCATCCCGACGTCTTTGACGCGAAGGTCTGCGGCATCTTCGCCGCCGAGCTTGAGAAGCAGATCACCCCGCGCCTCAAGGATCCCTTCGTCCTCGGCTGGAGTTTCGGCAATGAGTGGGGCGAGCAGGTTCACCCGAACGAGATCGCCGATCTGATGAAGAAGACCGCCGAGGTCCCGGCCAAGCGCGCCCTCATCGACTTCGCGGTGGACAAGCTTTACGACGGATCGATCCAGAAGGCCGCCGACGCCTGGAAGGTCACAGCCCCCGGCCGCGACGCCCTCTACGCCACGACGCCCACCCTCCCGCCGGCCGACGTCGAGGCGATGCGCCGTTTCTTCGAGGACAAGTACTGGTCGTTCATCTACGCGACGATCAAGCGCCTCGACCCCAACCACCTCTACCTGGGCTCGTGGATCGTCCCGACCTGGTGGGACAACGAGGAGGACTGGCGCATCGTCGGCAAGTACTGCGACGTCATCGGCTTCGACCGCTACAACGACTCGTGGGATGATCCGCTCGTCTCGCGCCTGGAGAAGGAGACCGACAAGCCCGTCTACTGCGGCGAGTTCAGCTTCCCGGCTTTCTACGGTGGCACGCGCGGCTTCGGTCGCTACGGCGCGGTCGCGGCGAAGGACGACAAGGACGCCGGCGACCTCTACTACAAGTGGGTCAACGCCGCCGCCCGCGATCCCTACTGCGTCGGCATGTCGTGGTTCTTCTTCCGCGACCAGCCGCTGACCGGCCGAGGCCCCGGCCGCGGCACCGATCTTGACTATGGCGAGCATTACGCCTTCGGCCTGATCACCGAGCAGGACAAGCCCAAGTGGGCGATGGTGACTCGCATGCGCGACGCCAACCTCCAGGCCGCCCGCTGGCGCCTGGCCCATCGACCGTAGTCGCGGTCTTTCAGACCGCGGGGGTGGCGGCGCTGTGGTGGTCTGCTGCTTGGCTTTCCGCAACTGACGGAGGATCCGCATATGACCCGAACAATCGCTGCTATCGCCTTAGTCCTTACCGCCGCATCCGCCTTCGCCTTCGCGCCACGCCCGTTCCAGTCCCTCAACGGCACGTGGTCCTACGTGAAGGTGAAGGACCTCGACACCCCGCCGCCCGACGCCGGCTGGAAGGACATCGCCATCCCCGGCACCCTCGACGGCTTCAACTACGAGCGCGCCTGGCTGCGCCGCACGGTCGCTCTCCCGGCCGAGTGGCAGGGCAAGCGCCTCAAGCTCCGCCTCGCCGGCTGCAAGTACAGCCCGGTCGTCTTCGTCAACGGCCATAAGGTCGGCTCCCACGTCGGCGGCTATGAGCCCGCCGAGTTCGACATCACAGCCGCCGCCAAACCCGGCGCCGACAACACCTTCCTCGTCGGCGTCTACGACTGGACCGGCATCTTCGTCGGCGACCCGGTCAAGTTCGGCGCAGGCACTAATTGGGACGACCTCCGCAGCGTCCCCGCCGATCGCGCCCAGTACCCCATCGGCGGTATGTTCAACGCCTACGGCATGTGGGATGACGTCTCGGTCTACGCCGTCCCCGCGGTCCACATCTCCGACGTCGCGATCACCACGAAGGTCGCCACCCACACCCTCCACGTCGAGGCCACCATCGCCAACGAGTCCGATCGCCCCGCCTCCGTCGCCCTCTCCTCCGATGTCCTCGAGTCAGACCACACCGTCCTCTCGCTGACCTCTCACTCGGTCACCGTCCAGCCCGGCAAGGACGCCCACCTCGTCTACGAGGCGGCCTGGAAGCCCGAGCAGGTCAAGCTCTGGACGCCCGAGACGCCTCACCTTTACTTCCTCCACACGTCCCTCAAGGGCGCCCCCGCCCCGGATGAGCGCCGCGATCGTTTCGGCTTCCGCGAGATCACGGTCAAGGGCGATCTCTTCTATCTCAACGGCGTGAAGCGTCACCTCCGCGGCTCCTCGACGTGGCCCCTCTTCAGCCTAGACCGCGACCAGGTCGTCGACACTCTCCGCAAGCTCAAGTCCGCCAACGTCATCGCCTTCCGCACCCACACCCAGCCCTGGCGCGAGGTGTGGTACGACGTCGCCGACGAGGTCGGCATGTGCATGATGCCCGAGGGCGCCGTGTGGAATGACAGCGGCACCTATCGCCTCGACGACCCGGTCTTCTGGGAGAACTGGGGCAACCTCCTCCGCGGCATGGTCCACAACCTGCGCAACCACCCCTCGGTCATCATGTGGAGCCTGGAGAACGAGTTCTCCAGCTCGCGCGCGAAAGCGGGCTCCGTCTACGAGAAGCACCTCGCCGACCTCGGCCGCCTCGTGAAATCCGAGGACCCGACGCGCCCCATCTACTACGAGTCCGACGGCGACCCCGGCGGCGTAGCCGACGTGCTGGGCATGCACTACCCCAACGAACCGCCCGGCGTCCGCCGGTGGCCGACCGAGGCCTACTGGATGGGCGAGCCCAGGAAGTTCTCCAGGGAGCGGTTCTTCTGGCCGACCGAGGAGTTCAAGTGGGACCACAAGAAGCCGCTCTACATCGGGGAATACCTCTGGTACCCCGCCGGCACTCCCGCTGACTACACGGTCTTCCTCGGCGACGAAGCCTACCGCGATCTCGGCTGGGCACGCGATCACGCCAAGGCCATGTCGTGGCGTTGGCAGACGATCGCCTATCGCCATTACGGTGTCAGCGGCTACTGCCCCTGGACGCTTTTCGAGGGCGGCCCACTTGACCCCGCGAAGAATCCGGAGATGGCTGCCCAGGCCTACGCGATGCAGCCTCTCGCCGCCTATCTGCGCCAGGAGTTCCGCCGCGCCTACTCGGGCGAGCCCGTCTCTCTCACCCTCGAGATCTTCAACGACCTCCCGGCTGACGTCCGCGGCACCCTCCGCTGGTCGCTCATGGACGGCGCGAAGGTCCTCGACAGCGGCGGCATGGGCCTCGTCATGGAGCCCGCCCAGCATTCCGAGGCGCCCCTCGTCTTCCTCGCTCCGAAGGTCACCGAGCGCCGCGATTGCGTCCTCCGCACGGTCATCGAGCGCGAGGGCGGTGCCCGCGCCTTCTCGGATGAACGACCGTTCACTATCTGGCCCGCGCCTGCCGTCGATCAGACCGCCCGCGTCAGCGTCCACGATCCCATCGGCGCGACTCAGCAAGTTCTCAGCGCCCGCGGGTATAGCTGCCGCCCGGTGACCGACCTCCTGACCCTCCCCGCCGATCCGGGCTCAGTCCTCGTCGTCGGCGAGGGCGTCTTCAGCGCGCCGATGTACAAGTCCAAGGGCGCCTGGGGCAATGCCGACGTCGCCGGCAAGCTCGACGCCTTCGTCCGCGCGGGCGGCCGTGCGATCATCCTTCGCCAGCCCGACTATCCCGCCGGCATCCTCCCCCTCACCCTCGACGTCAACGCCCGCTCGACCATGGCCTTCATGACGCAGCCCTCCCACCCGCTCCTCCAGGGCCTGCCCGACGATGCCTTCAAGTTCTGGATGCCCAACCACAGCGTCACCGCCGGCGAGATCCTCCGCCCGACCTCCGGCGGCTTCACGCCCCTGGTCGTCACAGGCTTCGCCGACGGCGTCTCCCACTGCGCTCTCGTCGAGGCGCGCCGCGGCGCCGGCCTCTACCTCTTCTGCCAGATGCCCGTCGTCGAGCGCATCAACGTCGAGCCCATGGCGGCCGAGCTTCTCAATCGCATGATCGCCTACGCTGCCGCCTACAAGAGCGCCGCCGCACCCGTCGCTGTCCTCGGCGCCGATGCGCCCTATCGCGAAGCCCTCGACGGCCTCGGCCTGTCTTACTTGACCCCTGCCGACTCAGCCGCCGCCGTCGCCGCAAAGCCCTCCATCGTCGTCGTTCACGGCGCCGCCGAGGTCGCTCCCCTCGCCGACTACGTCCGCGGTGGAGGGACGCTCCTTCTCGACCGCCCCGCTTCCGACACTCTCGCCGCGGCCGGCAAGCTCTGCGGCGTCTCCCTGCACGCCAATCCCTACGCCGGCCCTTGCCAGCGCGCCGAGAGCGACGACCCGATCGTCTCCTCCGTCCTCCGCGAAGACCTCTATTGGCTGGGCAAGCCCGTCGGCGTCTCCTGGACCAATCNNGCCGGCGCAGACCTTCGCCGCCGCCGACATGAAGTTCGAGGGACAGCTCGTCGCCCTCGAGGGCGACCACATCAGCATGGCCACCGTCGGCACCGCGCGGGTCAAAGCCTCCATCCCGGCCGACGGCTTCTACGCGGTCGGCATCGACTCCCGCGGCACGATCTGCGACGGCGGCTACCCCATCGCTGACGTGCGCATCGACGGCACCAGCGTCGGCAGCGTCTACGCCACCGCCGACTGGGCCCGCGCCACCGTCCTCACGCACATCGCCGCCGGCGACCACGAGATATCGGTGAGCTTCACCAACGACGCCTCCAACGCGACGGAAGACCGCAACTACTACCTGCGCTCCATCGCCGTCGGCCCGGCGCCGGCGGACGCCTCGCTGCTCACCCCGATCGCGATGGGCCCGACCGCCGGCTACCTCAAGCTCGGCCAGGGCCGCGTCCTTGTCAGCCTGATCCGCTGGGACACCAATGGCGACAACACCGTCCGCGGCCGCCGCTATTTCGCCTCGCTGCTGACTAATCTCGGCGCCGACTTCAAGGACGCCGTCGGCGTCTCCTATGCCCTCGACCAGTTCAAGCC
>PMZA01000207.1 GCA_003170595.1 Armatimonadota bacterium | reverse complement strand
CTAGTCCCCCTCCTGATACGCCGGCGTACTCGTGATCCTCCACCCTTTTTCCGTCCGCCGCAGCAGATACTTATCCGTCTGCGACTTCTCCTTGCTACTCCCCGCTTCCGAATACGTGACCCGCACGCCGAACCGGATGGTATTGGCGTCAACGACCTTGCTCGCCACGACCTTCTCGGTATGGGTGACGACGTCTTCCTGCCCCTGCACTTCGGGCACGAACCGTGCGAGCGCCTGCCCGCCGAGGTACTGCTGCATGGCCTTGCCGTCATGCGCGAGGTCCACCGCCAGATACTTCTCCAGCACTACCCTCGCCTCCGCGACCGGATCGTGCAGGGGCACAGGCGGCGGCAGAGGCTTCTCAGTCTGCGGCGCGGCAGCCGGGGTCTGGGCCTGCTCTTCGGGAGCGGCCGGAGCCTGACCCTCAGCCGGCGTCTGACCCTCCGCGGGAGTCTGGCCCTCCGCGGGAGCAGCGCCTCCCTTCGCGGCGCCGGTTTCATCGGGCGTCGTCGCCGGAGTCGTTGCTTCACCCGAGGGCTGGGCAGCGATCTGATTGTCGACCGCACCGGGGCCCTCGCCAGGACCATGCTTGTGCGAGTTCATCACGAAGGCCGCGAGCAGCGCGACGATGACGACCATCGCCACCAGCACGCCGATGAGCATCTTGCTCGCCGGCTCCGACCCACCGGCCGCCGCCGGCGTCACAACCGGCGTCACCGTCGGAAGCACCACGGGTTTTGGAGCGGGCGCCTTGGCCACGGGCTCCTCCAGCGGCGAAGCCTGACGCACAGGCAGACGCACAGGTACAGGCGCGACCTCAGTCACCTGTTCCTTCGGCGGTTCAGGTTCAGGCTGAGGCTCTGCGCCGTCCTCGACCAGCTTCGATCCGCAGTACGCACAAAACCGGGCTTCTTCATCAACTTCGGCGCTGCAACTGGGGCACTTCATCTCGGATCCCTCCCGACCATCGAGATCCCTGCACCACGCTTACGAATGGTACCACAACTTAGGGGGGAGCCCTCCGTTCCTGCTTTCCTTCGCGGCTTCGCCGGGCCTTTCACTTAGGCATCCGCCTGCGCCGGCACCAAAACGCGGTAGACGCGCACCTCTTCCGTTTCTCTGGTGCTCACCGTTACATCAGGGGTGTCGTCAGGGATCGGGAAGCCCCTCTCCTCCAGCGACTCCAGGCACAGGCCGATGACCTCCTCGCTTCTCTCGAGCGCCTCTTCCACCGTGTCTCCCTGCGTGTAGCAGCCTTTGATCGCCGGCACGTAGACGCAGTACCCTCCGGCCTCCTCTCTCTCCAGAACGACCGTGCACGTTCTCGTCATCGCCGACATCACCGGCTCCAAGTCTATCCCCGCGCCCTCCCCCAGACAATCACGCACGCACGCCTGCTTGTCGATTTCCTGTTTTCGCCTTACGTCGTCATCCTGCCTGTCCTGAGCCTGCCGAAGGAAGCGCACNNCGAGCGAAGGATCTGCGGTGGCGGCGTTACCACCCTTCGTCCGCGAGGCTTTTGCCTTTCCGCCTTTGCCTTCCGTCTATCCCGCGCCCTTTGCTATCACAATCTGTGATAGCAAACCTTCTGTGAACTCACCCCTTCCCCGCCCACACCCGCGCTATACTATCCTCCGGCCCCCGGCCCATCTCAGCCTTCCCCGAGGCTCATCATGCGCATCGGTTTCGGCAGGATCGACCTTACCCCACGCGTCGGCGTCGAGATGGCCGGCTTCGGCCCCTTCCTCAATCGCCACTCCATCGCCGTCCGCGATCGCCTCTTCGCCCGCGCGATCGCCGTCGAGCATGACGGCCAGACCGCCGTCATCGTCAGCTGCGACCTCATCGGCCTCTACCGCCCCCAGGTCGCCCGCATCCGCGAGATCGTCCACGCCGCCACCGGCCTCTCCCCCGCCCAGGTCTTCGTGCATTGCACCCACACCCACTCCGCCCCCTCGACCGGCAGCCTGAATGGCTGGGGCGATCCGGACATGCCTTATCTCGAGGTCCTCCCCGGCCGCGTCGCCCAGGCAGTGATCGACGCCGTCGCCAACCTCCAGCCCGCCACCCTTTCCCACGCCGAGGTCCCCTGCGAGGGCATCGGCCTCAACCGCGAGTGGGATCAGGATGCCCCACCCCTCGACGAGGTCCTCCGCGAGGATTGGCGCCCGGCCCATCCCGAGTGGACCGACACCACCTGCCAGGTCCTCGCGGCCCACACCTTATCCGGCGAACTCCTCGGCTTCGCCTCTTATTTCGGCTGCCACCCGGTCTGCCTGTGCGAGCAGTGTCGCTACATCTGCGGCGACTTCGTCGGCGTCGCGACGAATCTTCTCGAACGCGAGCACCCGGTCGCCAGACCCCGAGGCTCTCGAGGGGCCGTCGGCCTCTTCCTCCAGGGCGCGCAGGGCGATGTGAACTCCTGCTGCGTCCACAAGCCCGAGCAGGAGGCCCTCCTGGCCCTCGACGTGATCGCCGCCCGCTACGCCCGCGCCGTCCGCCGCGGCCTTGCCGAAGCGAAGCCCATCGACGTCGACACCGTCCGCTTCGCCTCGCATCAGGTCGCCTTCACCCGCCGTGAGGTTGATCTCGACTGGGTACGCGAGCGCATCGCCACGCAGGAGGCCATCCTTTGCGCCCCGGGCGCGAGCGACGCCGACTACGCCGTCCGCCTGGCGACGGTCTACGCCCTCGGCCTCCGCAGCTTCCTCAGCAAGGCTGAGGCGGACCTCCCGCAGGCCCTGAGCCTGTCGAAGGGTGCCTTGCCGACGGAGATCCACGGCCTGCGCTTCGGCCCGCTAACGATCCTTGGCAGCCCCTTCGAGATGTTCCAGGAGATCAAGAACGACGTCCGCAAGGAGGCCCGCTCGCCTCTCACGATGGTGTGCGGGATCACGGACGACGAACTCGGCTACGCACCGGACCGCAAGACGATGGCAGCGCGCGCGGATGGGTATGCGGCGTACGAGGTGGCTCTAATACTGGGAATCGTGCCCTTCGCGAATCTCCACGACGAACTGGTCGCCGCCTTCCTGGACGTCGAATCCGCCCTCTACTAGCCTTATGCTTTGCCTTCCCGCCTTCTGTAGGGCGGGCATTATGGTCATTCATAAAATAACT
>PMZA01000350.1 GCA_003170595.1 Armatimonadota bacterium | reverse complement strand
TCGCGGGCGAGCCCGGCGCGGGTCACGTAACGGTAGGTGTAGAGCGCGGCGCGGGCGTAGTCGTTGGCGGGCGTAAGGCCACCGCAGTCGATGATTGAGCCCGAGGCGAGCGTGTCCTCGAGGTTGAGGCACGTCTCATCGCCGGCGAAGCCGGCCGGAAGGAGCATGATATCGGCGCCCAGGTCGGCGGCGGCGGCTGAGGCGGCANNGTGATCGGCGGCGGCGGCGGCGGCGGCTGAGGCGGCACGGGCGACGGCGGACGCGTTGATCGTCGTGCCGAGGAAGAGAGCCGGGGCCTCGCGGGCGGCCAGGCAGCAGCGCGCGCAGTTGCTCGACGTGAAGATGCAGACCGGGGGCAGGGCTTCGTCGGCGACGATGGGCTCGTTGCCGCGGTCGAAGCCTTCGACCCTGAGGCCGCCGCGCTCGCCAACAGTAAGAATGCCGGCCGGGCTGAGTTCGCCCTCAGCAAGGAGCGCGTCGCGAAGCGCGAGGCCCTCGTGGGGCTCGGCGACGACGAGGAGGCGGGCAACGCCGTGGGCGAGGAGGGTGGTGATAGTGCCGCTCGCGCGGAGGGCGTCGACGACGACAGCGACGTGGCCGCAGCGGGCGGCCTCGGCGCCGCCGGCTGTGCCGGTGTGAACGTGGACATCGGGCATGCGACTACCTCCGAAGGACTTCGTCGATCTGTTCCTGCGTGATGGGGCCCGGGCGAAGGACTCGCGCGCCCGCGGATGTGAACTCGACGACCGTCGACGCCGTGCCCGGAAGCTCGCCGGCCTCGATCACGAGGGCCGGCTTCTCAGCGAGAGCGTCGGCGCACTCAGCCGCAGTCGCGGGCGTCGGTTCATCGGATAGATTGGCCGACGTCACCGCGACGAGGAAGGGCGCCATGCGCAGGATCAGGCGCGCGAGCGGATGATCGGGCACGCGAACCGCCACGGTGTCGGCGCCGGCTGTGACCCAGGGATGCACCTTATCCGACCGCTGCACCACGAGCGTCAGTGGGCCGGGCCAGAAGGTGTCGGCGAGAGCGCGGGCCTCGGGCGGAACATCGCGAGCGGCTTCGTCGAGGGCGGCGGCTGAGGGCAGAAGCAGGGGCAGCGGGCGGTCGGCGGGACGACGCTTGGCAGCGAAGATGTGGGCGACGGGATGCTCGCGATCGGCTCGCGCCGCGAGGCCGTAGACCGTATCCGTTGGGAAGATGACGAGTTCGCCCGCGGCGAGGACTTCAGCGGCCTCGGCGGCGAGGACCTCCAGGCAGCAGGCGTCATACTGGGCGATGTGCGGACGATCCATCGTTGTTCGCCTCACGTCTAAGGGCGCGTGCCGATAAGCAGGCGGTCGTGACCAGCATAGTCGCCGCGGACCTCGAAGCGCCAGTCGGGCAGGTTCTCACGAGCGAGAAGGAGCGCCGACGGACCCTGCGTGGCGCCGATCTCGAGGCCGACGAAGCGCAGGTTGGGCAGCGTCGCAAGCTCGGCCACCAGGCGATCCATGACCTCGAAGCCCGTGGGCCCGGCGACGAGAGCACCGCGCGGTTCATGAAGAAGCTCGGGCTGGGCGTCGGCGTACTCGGCCTCGGTGACATACGGCGGGTTGGAGATGACGGCCTCCAGCGAGTCAGCAATGCCCTCGGCGCGGAGAGGTCCGAGGAGATCGCCCTGGAGCAAGGTGACGCGATCGGCCACGCCAAGGTCGGCGGCGTTCTCGCGGGCGAGGGCGAGGGCGTCATCGCTCAGGTCGGTCGCATACACGCGGCAGGCCGGCCGGAAGTGGGCGATGGAAAGGGCGAGGCAGCCACTGCCAGTGCCGATGTCGGCGACCGCGGCTTTGGGGTTCGTGCGCAACCAGGCGATGGCAGCCTCGGCGAGAAGCTCGGTCTCGGGGCGTGGGATCAGGACGCGGGGATCGACGCGGAAGCGGAGGCCGAGGAACCACGCGTCGCCGAGAAGGTAGGGCAGCGGGACATGGCGAGCACGGTCGGCGAGGATGGCATCGGCGGCCGCGAGGACATCGTCATCGAGAGGACGGTCGAGGCTGAGAGGAACGTCACCGAGCGGAAGGCCGGTGAAGTGGGCGGCAAGGAGGCGCGCCTCGGTCTGGGCCTCGTCCGATCCGGCGGATCGAAGGGCCGCCTCCCAACGACGCAGAGTCTTGTCCAGCGGGAGCGGACTCACTTCTCCGTCGCCGCCAGGACCTCCTGAAGGCGCTGCTGCTTCTCCCACTGACGGAGCGCCTCGATGAGGTCGTCGATCTCGCCGGTCATGCGCGAGGCAAGGTCGTGGATCGTGAGGCCGACGCGATGGTCGGTGATGCGATCCTGCGGATAGTTGTAGGTGCGAATCTTCTCCGAGCGATCGCCGGAGCCGGCGAGGCCGCGGCGGGTCTTGGCCGTCTCGGCCTCCCGCTGCTGGCGGAGGACGTCGTAGATGCGCGAGCGGAGAATGCGGAGGGCCTTCTCGCGGTTCTGGAACTGGCTGCGACCGTCGGCGCAGGAGGAGGTGATGCCCGTCGGGACGTGCGTGACGCGGACGGCGGTCTCGTTCTTCTGCATGTGCTGGCCGCCGGGTCCACCCGCGCGGTAGTTCTCGATGCGGAGGTCGGAGGGGCTGATCTCGACGTCGACGTCGTCGACCTCGGGGAGGACGACGACAGTGGCGGCCGAGGTGTGGATGCGGCCCTGGGNNCGGCACGCGCTGGACGCGGTGGATGCCGCTTTCGAGATGGAGCGATCCGTAGGCGCCGGGGCCCTCAACCTGAAGGGTGACTTCCTTATAGCCCTTCATCTCAGACGGGTTCTCTTCAAGGATGTGGACCTTCCAGCCGCGACGCTCGGCTAGGCGGAGGTACATGGTGAGGAGGTCGCCGGCGAAGAGCGCCGC
>PMZA01000443.1 GCA_003170595.1 Armatimonadota bacterium | reverse complement strand
GCGAACCCACATTTATGCCCGCCGCGTCACCATCAACCCTTCTCGGCGGGCATAAATGCCCGCCCTACAGGAAACCGCTTGTCATCCTTGAGATGCGGAGCATCTCCGGGAGGCGATGTATGCCGACCGAAGGATCTAGTTTTCGATAGGCACACCGCACCCATCTCGGAGGCCTTACCCTTGATCGACTCGCACAAGTTCGTCCAATTCGGCGCAGGCAACATCGGCCGATCCTTCGTCGGCCAACTCTTCTCCCGCGGCGGTTTCGAAGTCGCCTTCATCGACGTCGACCCGACCCTCCTCGCCACCCTCAACCACGACCACCGCTACCTCGTCGCCATCCGCGATGAGGTGCCCGAGGACATCTGGGTCGACCACGTCCGCGGGGTGGACGGCCGCGATCGCGACGCCTGCGCCCGCGAGCTTGCGACCTGCCGCCTCTGCGGCACCTCCGTCGGGGTCAACGCCGTCCCGCACATCCTCCCCACCCTCGCCGCCGGCCTTGTCGCGCGTCACGAGGCCGGCAACGGCCCCCTCGACGTCATCATCGCCGAGAACATCCACAACGCCGCCCGCATGTTCCGCGACGGCCTCCTCACGCACCTCCCGGCGGGCTTTCCTCTCGATGACATGCTCGGCCTCGTCGAGACGAGCATCGGCAAGATGGTGCCGATCATGCCCGAGGAGGACCGCCAACAGGACCCGCTCCTCGTCTATGCGGAGGCCTACAACACGCTCATCTGCGACGCGCTCACCTTCCGCAATCCCATCCCCGAGGTCCCCGGCCTCGAACCCCGCGCGAACATGCGCGCCTACGTCGACCGCAAGCTCTTCGTGCACAACCTCGGCCACGCGTGCTGCGCCTACTTCGCCTTCGTGGTGAACCCGGCGATCGTCTATCTGTGGGAGGCGATGGAGGACGAACAGATCGTCGAGGCTACGCGCCGCGCGATGTGGGAGTCCTGCCGCGCTCTCATCGCCGCCTATCCCGACGAATTCACCGAGCTGATCCTCACCGATCATATCGCCGAGTTGCTCCATCGCTTCCGCAACCGGGCGCTGGGCGACACCATCTTCCGCATCGGGCGCGATCTTCCGCGCAAGCTCTCGCGCGAGGATCGTCTCATTGGCGCGCTGCTCTACGACCTCGCCCACGGCATCGGCGACCCGATCTTCACGGCACACGGCGTGGCGGCGGGCTTCAGATTCTTCGCCGTCGACGAACGTGGCCAACCCTTCGGGCCGGACGTCAGCTTCGTTGAGGAGGACCTACCGCTGGGGATCGAGCATGTGATTCACGAGGTCTGCGGCCTTCGGGATGATGCACCGGACGACGTCGCCGCAGCCAATCTCCTCCGCACCGCGAACACTCACATCGAGCGAAGCGGTCCGGCCTTTCTAGAGGACCTGCTTGCCTAGCCGGGCGGAGCCTACAATCCTCGCTGCGACCTACCCCACTCGGTAATCCGCTGCGCAATCGCCGGCATCTGAAACGTGATCGCCAGGAACGCCACCAGCGCGAACCCCATCCCCCACGCCATCCAGACGAGCTTCCCGGTCAGCACCGTCGCCACCAGACTGCAGATCGCCGGCCCCTCCGCCAGCACCGCCGCGAGGATGACCCCGCGCACGATCGCTCGCGGCCCGATCGCCCTGAGCACAGAAGAGGACGCGAACACCGACGCCACCATCATCACTGCGCCCAGCCCCACCACCACCTCCGGCGCCATCCCGGCCCCGTCACTCGCCCCCTTCACGACCGTCGTCTGTGTGATCCCGACCGCGATCGCCGCGTAGATGAGCATCGACATGAAGACCGCGCCGGTGATCATGTAGATCTGCAGCATGATCGGAGCGGCATAGTCCTGCTCCAGCCCACAATTCGCGCAAGCGCCCTCGGGCGTCTTCTCCGTAGACCCGCAGTTGGGGCAGGGCTCAACGCTCATGTGGCGACCTCATCCTGCGCGGCGAGCCACCCCGCCACCTCGCCCATCGCCACCGCTGTCTGTTCCGTCGAGGTCATGTCGCGCATCGTGATCTGCCCGGCCTTGATCTCATCCTCGCCGAGGATCGCCGCATACCGGAATCCGCCCGCGTCGGCCTGCTTCATCTGCGCACGCATCGACCGCTTGCGATAGTCGATGTCGGCCGGCACGCCCATCTTCCGCAGGCCAGACACCAACCGGTACGCCGTCTCCCACGCCTCATCGCCGAGCGCGATCACATACACGCCTTCGCGCTCCGGCTCGACCTCATGAAGCCCAAGGCCTTGCCGTACGAGCAGCACGCGCTCGATCCCCATGCCCAGCCCCACACCCGGCGTCGCAGGGCCGCCGCACTGCTCGACGAGCCCATCGTATCGCCCGCCGCCGCCGACCGCGTCCTGCGCGCCGAGTCCAGTCGTCACGAACTCGAAGGCAGTCTTCGTGTAGTAATCCAGCCCGCGCACGATCCTCGGATCAAGCTCGTACTCGACCCCGATGACCTTGAGGCTCGTTTGCACCTCTGCGAAGTGGCCCGCACATTCCTCGCACAGATTGTCGACCTGCGTCGGCGCCTCAGCCATCGACGCCCGGCAACTCTCGACCTTGCAGTCGAAGAGCCGCAGCGGGTTCTCCTCATACCTGCGAGCGCAGTCCCCGCACATCTCCACCACGCGCGCCCCCACCGCAGCCTTCAGCGCCGCGAGATACGTCGGCCTGCACACCGGGCAGCCCACCGAGTTCAGCAGCGCCCGCACTTGCGGGATGCCGACCGCGTGGTAGAACGTCATCGCCAGATGGATGACCTCGGCGTCCACACCCGGCGCCCCACTGCCGATCGCCTCGATGCCTGCCTGGTGATGCTGGCGGTACCGTCCGGCCTGCGGGCGATCGTAGCGGAAAACGGGCGCAAGGTAGAACAGCCTCGTCAGCCGCTCGCGATCTTGCCCCTGCAGGTTGTCCTCGAGGAACGCCCGCACCACCGGCGCCGTCCCTTCCGGCCGCAGCGTCAAGCTTCGTCCGCCGCGATCCTCGAAGGTATACATCTCCTTGGACACGATGTCGGTCTCTTTCCCCACCGAGCGAAGGAACAGGTCGGTATCCTCAAACATCGGAGTGCGGATCTCGGAGTACCTGAACCGCCGGCACACGTCGCGAAAGATCTCCTCGACCAGCCGCCATTCGGCGATCTGCTCGGGCAGTATGTCCTGAGTTCCCTTCGGTCTCTGATAACGCATGGCTACTGTCGCTTCGTCTTCTTCTTTTCTTTCTTAGGGGGCAGCGGCTGGAACGTCGGTCGCCATCCCAGGAGCAATCCGATCCTCTGCAGCATCGTCGGCTGAAAGGCCCTGAACTGAGCCAGCGCCNNTCCGCGGCGTGGGTCAGTAATTCGGGGGCGTATTGCGATTCCGGGTTGGCCTTCGCCAGCGCCTCGGCCTCCGCCGCAAGCTCGCCATGCTCCGCAGCATCGACGACTTCGAGCGCGTGATGATGCCGCGAGAGCACGTAGAGGATGTACAGTTCGGACATGAGCGCGACGACCGCCACGTTGTTCGCGGGCATCTTCGCAATAGCCGCCACCAGCGGCACCACAGCTCCGGCCCAGCCCAGCAGCAGCGCCGACCAATGGGCCTCGGCCACGATCGCCTCGACCGTCCCCGCCGACTCGCGGAAGTCCGCCGGCGCCAGATCGCCCAGGCTCTTGTTCAGCGCCTGGGCCAACCTGATCACGATCCGATCCGTCGCCGTGCGAAATCCCTCGACCCAGAACCCGCCGAGGAACGCCGCCGCCACCAGCGCCATCGCCGCCTGAAGCTGAACTTCCTGCGGGCGATTGCCATGCAGCAGCGGCGAGCCCTGCACGATCGAGAGGGCAACCGCCACTGCGCCCGCCACGCTCACCGGAAGCAGCCCCCATACGAGCCACTGCCGCTTCAGCGCCGCACTCAATTCCGTCGTCCTGTACTGTCCTTGCTTAGCCATGTGCTCATCCTTGAGTTCGTAGGCCCCGCCCTGTTGTGCGGAGAGAATTGCCCGCCGCGCCTTTTTCAGTTGCCTTTCCGCCCCTCGATGTCATCCTGAGTGAGACGCTTTGTGTCTCCGAAGGATCCCCGGGACCACCATCGTCCTGCATCCTAAAGCGTCGGCTTCCGCCTCGGCGGCAGCTTCCCGAAGGTCACCGTCACCTGGCTCGTCCCAGCTCCGCGCTGGATGGTGAGGGTCATCTTGTCGCCGATCTTCCCGTTGAGCACCTTCAGCGTGATGTCGTTGGTGCCCACGATATCCTTGCCATCGACGCTCAGGATGATGTCCCCGGTCCTTAGCCCTGCCGCTGCCGCCGGACTTCCCGCCGGCACGGAAAGGATGAAAAGCCCCTTGTCCGTAGGCAACTGGAAGTGCGCCGAGAAGCCCTTGCTGTTCGGCATGAGATTGCCTTCGCTCAGCCCGGTATACGGTCCGCCCTCGATCAGCACCTTCGCGATCATCTTCGCTTCATTGATCGGAATGGCGAACCCGATGCCCACCGTCGCGCCCGTCGGGCTCGATATCTTATAGTTGATGCCGATCACATTCCCGCCTGTGTCCACCAGCGGTCCGCCGCTGTTTCCCGGGTTGATGGGCGCATCGGTCTGAATGACGTTGCGCATCTCACGCTCGCCCACCGGCCGATAGCCCTTGGCGCTCACGACGCCGACGGTGACCGTATTGTCGTAGCCATAGGGATTGCCCATGGCGATGACCCACTCGCCCACCGCGAGCTTGTCGCTATCGCCGAGGCTCGCGCCCACCAGATCGGCCGGTGCGTTCTGAAGCTCGACGACCGCGATGTCGCGATCGGCGTCGGCCCCGACGACCTGCGCGTTGTAGACCTTCCCATCCGTGGTCTTCACTCGCACCTGCACCGCGGTCCCGACCACGTGGTTGTTGGTTAGCACGAGCTTGCGCCCGCTATAGTCGAAGATGAAGCCCGACCCAACGGCAGGTAATAGCTGCCCGGGCCGCACGCCGCCCATCCACTGATTGAACATTTCCTGCGCATCCGGCGCGTTCAGGGTGTCGATCTTGACAACCGACGGGTTCATCTTCTTAACGGCCGCCGGGATCGCGTCCTGGTCGGTCTGAACTTGCACCGTCGAGTGCCCGCCGGAGTTGATGATCGCCCCCGGCGTCGACGGCTGTCCCTGCATCATCTTCTTCGCCGCCACGCTCCCACCGACCGCACCAGCGATCAGCCCCGCGATCACCGCGACGACCAGCACGCCGAAAGCCTGTCCCCCCAGCTTGTTCCCGCCCATAGCTCAACGCCCCCCAAGCTGTCTATAACTTCCGCAGCACGTTCGCCATTTCGATGGCGCTCATGGCTGCTTCGGACCCGCGGTTCTGCAGCCGTGCCCCAGCCCTCTCGATTGCCTGCTCAAGATTGTCGGGTGTGATGACCCCGAAGATCACCGGCACGCCGGTCTGCATGGCGACCTGAGCGATGCCCTTGGCGGCCTCGCCGGCGACGTACTTGTTGTGCGACGTTGCACCCTGGATGACCGCCCCGAGGGCGATGACGGCGTCGTAGCTGCCGCTCTCGGCCATCTTCTTCGCGGCGAGAGGCAGCTCGAAGGCGCCGGGCACCCATACGACGGTCATCTCGTCTTCGCTGGCGCCGTGACGCTTGAGGGTATCGATGGCGCCCTCGACCAGCCGTCCGACGATGAAGTCATTGTACCGGCTTGCGAGGATGCCAAACTTGAGCCCCTGCGCATCCATCGTACCTTCGATCGTCTTAGCCATCGTTCTTGCCTCCCAACATCGTTCACTTCAGTAGCTGGCAGAACTCCTCTACCGTGAGCCCGGCGTCCTTGATGATCGTACGCAGTGTGCCCGGCCTCAGATCCTCGGCCCCATGAACCGGCACTGAGACCTTGCGCCTCGTGACCGGGTGCTTGAGGGTGTGATGGCTGCCGACCACTGCCTTGAACTCAAAGCCAGCCCTAGGGAGCGCCTGCACGGCCTCGCGCCCGTTAACCACCGGAAGCTTAGGCAGCTTGGGCAGCCTCCTGCAGCTCCGGTACCCGCACCCGGTGGACGCGAGCCTCCTGGGCCTCGCCCATCTCAAAAGACACGATGCCCGTCTCCTCTGGAACCGGGTCGTCCTCAATCTCGAGAGCCTTCAGGTAAGACTGGATCGCCTCGCGAGCCCGCTCCAGGCACTGCTCCACCGTGCCGCCTTGGGTGACGCACCCCGGCAGCGCCGGAACGATGACGTAGTACCCGCCATCCTCTTCCTTCAGCAGCACCACCGTGTATGTTCGGTCCATGACCTCACCTCCGCCTTACGCTTCCGGCGCTTCCGGCTCGTCGATCATGTGCCCCATCTTCTCCCGCTTCGTCAGCAGGTACCGCCAGTTGTACTCGGTCGCCGGCGCCTCCAGCGGTATCCTCTCCACGACCTCCAGCCCATACCCTTGCAGCGCCGCGAACTTCCGCGGGTTATTGCTCATGAGCCGCATCCTTCGCACGCCCAGGTCGGTCAGCACCTGCGCCCCGAACCCGTAGTCGCGCATGTCCGGCGGGTATCCCAGCGCCACATTCGCCTCCACCGTATCCATGCCGCGTTCCTGCAGGTGGTATGCCTTTATCTTGTTCGCCAGCCCGATCCCACGCCCCTCATGGCTCGGGATGTACACGACGACCCCGCACCCCTCCGCCTCGATCATCTTCAGCGCCGCGTGAAGTTGCCACCCACAGTCGCACTTCACCGACCCCAGCACGTCGCCGGTTACGCAGCCCGAGTGCACCCGAACCAGTGGCGCATCACAGGTCGCCGGATCGCCCTTCACGACCGCCACGTACTCGGTCCCATCCACCGCCGACCGGTACACGACCACGCGGAACAGCCCGAACACCGTCGGCAGTCCCGCCTCCGACACCCGTGTCACAAGCTTCTCCATCCGCCGTCGGTACTGGATGACGTCGGCGATGCAGAGCATGTGCATATGATGCTCGGCGGCATAGGCGCGCAGTTGATCCAGCGTCGCCGCCCGCCCGCGCTCATCCATGATCTGGCTTGTCACACCCGACGGCTCAAGCNNCCCTCAGTATGTCCCGCCCGCTGCAGCACACCGCCCAACGCCGCCTGTACCGGATGCACGTGCCCGGGCCGAGTCAGATCGTAGGGCTGGGTATGCCTCTCGATTAGCAGTGCAATGGTCCGCGCACGATCCTCCGCCGAGTCGCCCGTTGTCAGCCCCGATCGCGCATCGACCGGCACCGCGAACGCCGCCCTACCGGTGCTCTCGCTATCCGTCGGCAGCAACCCGATCCCGAGGGTCTTCAGCCGGTCCTCGGTCAGCGCGACGCACATGAGTCCGCCCGCCGACCGCATCATGAAGTTGACGCGCTCGGCCGTCGCGAAGCGTGCGGCAAGCACCAGGTCACCGGCGCCCTCGCCCGCCTCTTCATCCACCACGATCACGAATTCCCCTGCCCTGATCCGCGCCAGCGCCTCATCGACTCTCGCGCGCGTCCGGGCCAGATCATCATCACAGATAGCCATGTTCTCGCAAGAACTCCTCGCTCAGCCCCTTGGGCCCAGCCTGTGCTTGTACAAATCGCCGCACGTACTTGGCGATGATGTCCGTCTCAAGGTTAACCTCAGCCCCGGGCCTCAGCCCGCGCAGATTGGTATTCTGCCACGTGAAGGGTATGAC
>PMZA01000454.1 GCA_003170595.1 Armatimonadota bacterium | reverse complement strand
GAGGTGGACCCGACGGACAAGATTGTGTGGCAGGTGGATGAGAACGAGTTGCCCGGCATACCGCTGCGCTTTGTGGCAGGCGTGCAGCGCTTGCCGAATGGGGATACGGTCGTCTGCAACTGGGGCGGACACGGCCACGTGGGCCAGCAGCCGCTGATCTTCGAGATCACGCGCGACAAACAGGTGGTATGGAAGGTAGATGACTACCAGAAGCTCCGCACCATCTCGAACGTCCAGCTCCTGGACGTGCCCGGCGACGTGACCAAGGGCGAGATCCTCCGCTGAAGCGGCGGGCCTACTGAAGCCGGGCGTCGGCCCAGAAGGCATGGTCGCAGTTGTAGCCGTCGCCGCCGTCGGTGACGTAGAGGCGCAACTCATCCGCGTCGCTACATGCGCCAAGCTGGGCTGAGGTTCCTGGAAGCGCTAATGCACGTCGAGTTCGAACCGGACCTAGTTCTTCTGACCCGGCAGGATCAGAACAGCGACCGCCAGGAGCTGCAGACGCGGCTGCAGTGGCTCGAGGCGGGGGCGGAACGAAAGGGCCTAACGCTGCAGGCGTACATCGACAGCCTTCGGCCGTGACCCCGGACCGGCGTGCTGCACGCTATGGGTTTCGCCTTGTTACTCGTTTGCAGACCCGGCCCGGAGCTGACCTGCCCACCCTATCGGTACCAGCCGCTATACCAGACCCAGGACCGCCGGAGCGAACCCCCGTTTATGGTCCACCCGCAAGCCTATTCCTCAACCCGACATGGTATGTCCTGCATGCTGGGGCCCTGCCACCGGCTCTCTATCTGCACCGCTCAGAGCCAACCAAAACATAAGCCCTCTTAGACGGCCTTCGCCCGTGTTCGTCTGTAGCGGCCTTGGCTGAGCTCTACGACCGCACGGGAGACCTGCGGCTGGTGCAGGAGGTGGCCGGCCACACCACCAGCCGCATGACCGAACGATACACGCACGTGCACCCGGTCGCCGTCGCCCGGGCGATGGGCGCCGTCGAGGAGGGGTGATGGGGGACGGAGAATTCAGGGGATGATGGGTGGCCTGTCGTCGCGATGGCCGGCGGTCGTGGAGGTGGATTGGAGACGGGGGCAGGTCAAGAGGTGACCCAAGGCTCGCACAGAGACAGGGGTCTCGCCTTGTGAAGGCCTGGGGGCCCGTTACGAGCAAAGGCCGTTCTACTGGCGCCTTCGCCGCCCGCACCTCTGCCCGCCTACTCGCTCTCTCTCAGCCGGTACCCCACGCCGGGCTCGGTGAGGATGTAACGGGGCCGCTGGGGGTCTGGCTCAATCTTCCGGCGAAGGTTGCTGATGTTCACCCGCAGCACGTGCGCCTCCGGCTCATAGCTCGCGCCCCACACGAGCCTCAGCAGTTGTCCGTGGGTCATCACCCGCCCGCCATGTTGCGCGAGCGCCCGCAGCAGTTCGTACTCCGTCGGCGTCAGCGCAATCTCCCGCTCGCCCACCGTCACTCGTCGCCGTCCCATGTCCACCCGCAGCGTCTCACCCGACTCCGGCGTCGGGTCGGCGACTTCGTACACTTGCTCCGCGCCCGCCTTCGCCGCACGCCGCAGCGCGCCTCGCAGCCTTGCCATCAGTTCCCCGACCCCGAAGGGCTTCGTCAGGTAGTCATCCGCGCCCGCGTCGAGGGCGTCGATCTTCTGCGCTTCGCTGTCCCGCACCGACAGCACGATGATCGGCAGCGACGTCCATTCCCTCAGCCGCCGGATGACCTCGTGCCCCTCCATGTCCGGCAGCCCGAGGTCGAGCACCACCGCGTCGGGTCGGCATCTCGGCACCGCTTGCAGCGCCTCCTTCCCGGTCTCGACCTCATAGACCTGGTAGCCCTGCGCGTCGAGGGTCACCCGCAGGAAGCGCCTTATCGCCTTCTCGTCATCTACCACCAGGATCCGCGCTCTGCCTTCCGTCATGCCTCGCCCCTCCCCTCGGCCATCCCCGATCCGCGCGGCAGCGTCACCGTCACGACCGTCCCGCCTCCCGGCCGGTTGGCCGCCGAGATATGCCCACCATGCGCCTCCACGATCCCCCGGCATATCGCCAACCCCAGCCCCGTACCGCTCACCGTCTCCGGCCTGCTCACCCTGTAGAACTTGTCGAAGATCCGCTCCAAGTCCGACTCCGGTATCCCGGGCCCGAAATCGGCCACGCTGATCTCAACCTGATTGCCGGTCACCTTCGCTACCACTTCCACCGGCGCCCCGGGCGGCGAGTACTTCACCGCGTTGTCGAGCAGGTTGACCAGCACCTGTGCGATCAGCACGAAGTCCAGCGGCACCACGGGCAGCCCCGCCATCGGCGCCACCTCTATCTCATGCGCGCCCGCCCGCTCACAGAACTGCGCGAGCACCGCCCCCATCAGATCCTCCAGCTCCACCGGCTCCGCATTGACCCTCAGCGCCCCGGCCTCCAGTCGCGTCATGTCCAGCAGGTTCGCCACGAGGTGGTTCAGCCGCTCCGCCTCACTCAGCGCCGACTCGACCAGCCCCGCCAGCGAGTCCTCGTCCATCCGGAAACTGCCCTCGCTCGCCATCGCTTCCTTCAGGCTGCTCAGCACGCCGGTGATCGACGCCAGCGGAGTCCGCAGCTCATGCGACACCGAGCTCAGGAGCGCCGTCTGCAGCTTCTCCGTCGCGTCGAGCATCTCCACCCGCCGCGCGTGCTCGCCCAGTTCCACCCGCTCATACGCCAGCGCCGCCTGGTTCACGAAGGCATCCAGCAGCCTCCGCCTATCCGGCGTCTCGGCCGCCTCCCGGTTCCCCCGCCTCACACCGACCACGCCCAGCGTCCTCCGCCCCGTCGTCAGGGGCATCCACCGCAACGCTGCCCCCGGCAGCGTATCCGTACCCTCACCCGCAGCCTGCCCGTGTTCATGGGCCCAGGTCGCGACCGCCCGCTCATCCTCATCCATATCCAGCCCCGGCGTCGCGCCCACCTCCCTCAGCGCCGCCTCGCCGTCGACCCTTCCGTCCCCCGCGATCATGATCACGGCCGCGTACCCGAAGGTCTGCGTCATCCGCGTCAGCACCGCTCGCGCCACGCCCTCCTCCTTCGTCGCGCTCACCAGGTCGCGGCTCAGCGAGTACACCTCGTACGTCTCGGCCTCTCTCGTTTGCGCCGCCTGCATCTGGTACCGCACCCGGTCGGCCAGCGCGCTGATCACGAGGCCCACGACGAACAGCCCCAGGAAGGTCAGCAGGTATTGCGTGTTGGCGACGTCGAGGGTGAACCGCGGCGGTATGAAGAA
>PMZA01000522.1 GCA_003170595.1 Armatimonadota bacterium | reverse complement strand
GCGGCCACATGGGGATGCGGTCGAAGGGGCGCCTTCAGCCGATATCGCATGGTCTTGACGCAAAGTCACGTCGTCGTCGGCGGGCGGCTTCGGTGGCTCGTCTGAAGGGATGCTGCCGGTCCTCGAGCATCTTCGCGACGCCGAAAAGGACGATAGCGTCAAAGCGATCCTGCTGTGGATCGATAGCCCCGGCGGGGCGGCCGCCGCCTCGCAGGCGGTGTACGCACGAGTGATGGAGGTCCGCCAGAAGAAGCCGGTCGTCGCGGGCATGGGCGACATCGCCGCCTCGGGCGGGTACTACATCGCCTCGGCCGCGACGAAGATCATCGCCGGGCCGGCGACCGAGACCGGGTCCATCGGCGTCATCTTCCACTCGATGAACGTCGCCGGGCTGATGGGCAAGTATGGCGTGCAGGAGAACGTCATCAAGTCCGGACTCTTCAAGGACATGGGCAGCCCCTACAGGCAGATGACGCCGCAGGAGCAGGGGCTCCTCCACGACATGATCATGGACATCTACGACCAGTTCGTCACCGATGTCGCGTCGGCGCGGAACATGCCCAAGGCGACGGTGCAGGGGCTCGCCGACGGACGCGTGTGGACCGGGCGGCAGGCGCTCAAGCTCGGGCTCATCGACCAGCTAGGCAACCGGGACGATGCCGTGAAGCTGGCGGCGCAGCTGGGCAAAATCAACGGCTGGCCGGCGATGAAGACGTACTCGGAGATGCCGAGCTGGCTGAAGGCGTTGGGCGCGAATAGTGCGGCGCGGATGCCGTGGTACACGGCGGTGCTGGAAAACCCGGGGCCGTGGCTGACGTTGCCGGTGCCGGCGGCGGGGTTGATGACGCAGGCGGGGATGGCGAAGCCGTAAGGCAAGGGGCGTGGGGTCTTCTGTAGGGCCAGAGGTCGCGCTGCGACCTCCCATTTATGGCCGCCGAGAGTCATCCCGGGGATCCTTCGGCAACACAAGGCGTCGCTCTCAGGATGACACCGGAAAGCGAAAGGCGGAAAAGGCCACCCCGCACCCTACAGTAGGCAGAAAGGCAAAGGATGCCACCACAGATCCTTCGCCTTCGACAAGCTCAGGCTCAGGATGACGGATAAGGGCGGGAAGGCGGAAGGCGCGGCGCGGGATAAACCCGCGCCCTACAGCAAGCAGAAAATCGAAAAGCGCGGGCCGGATAGGGAACCTGGCGCACAAACCGCGCCACCCTATTCGGCCCCTCCACAGGCCAAGACAAGAGCGCGGCGGGCATAAATGCCCGCCCTACAGAAGGCGAAAGGCAAAGGCGAGGCATGGCGAACAAGTTCCTCATCATCGATGGCAATAGCCTCCTCTTCCGCGCCTACCACGCGCTGCCGCCGCTGTCGTCAAGCTCCGGCCAGCCGACCGGTGCGCTGCTCGGCTTCGCCGAGATGCTCATGAACGTCCTCGAACAGGAGCACCCCGACCTCGCCGCCATCGTCTTCGATGCGCCCGGGCCGACCTTCCGCGACCAGAAGTACGCCGAATACAAGGCCACTCGCCCGCCCGTGCAGGCCGACCTGCTGGCGCAGATTCGCCTCGCCCATGACCTCTCCGAGGCGCTGGGGATGAAGCTGCTGGAGGTGCCCGGCGTCGAGGCCGATGACGTGATCGCGACGCTCGCGAAGGATGCCCTCGCCGCGGGGCATGACGTCCTCGTCGTCAGCGGCGACCGCGATCTCGTGCAGATCGTGAAGCCGGGCGTGAAGGTCCTCGCGACGGTCAAGGGCTTCACCGACACGCGCGTGTATGACGAGGAGATGGTGCGCGAGGAGTACGGCCTCGAGCCGCCGCGGATCGTCGATCTCAAGGGCCTCATGGGCGATAGCTCGGACAACATTCCCGGCGCGAAGGGCATCGGTCCGAAGACCGCCAAGCAGTTGCTGGCGCAGTACGGATCGGTCGAGGGCATCTATCAGCACCTCGACGAGATCGAGCCGGCGCGGGTGGCCGAGGCTCTCCGCGAGAGCCGGGACATGGTCGACCTCAGCGTCGACCTCGCGCGGGTCGTCGACAGCGTCGAGATCGATGTGAAGCCCGAGCAGTGCGAATGGCAGGGGTTCAAACTGGCGGAACTGCGGGCGCTCATGATCGACCTGGAACTGAACAAGCTCATGGGCCGCCTGCCGGATGCCGAGGCGCCGAAGGAGCATACGATCGGCGTCGCGCACGATCCGAAAGACGTGGCGCGGCTGATCAAGCAAGCGAAGGGTCCGGTCGCGATGGCGGTGGGAAGTCACGGTGACCGCGCCGCTGGGATCGCTTTCGCGGTCGGCGATGAGGCGCTGTATGTGCCTCTCGGCGATGCCAACGCGGCGGGTTCTCTTTTCGACACCGTGGGGCATGATGGCTTGCGCGATGAGGCGGCGCGGATTCTGGGTGATGCGAAAATCTCTAAGACCGGGTCGGACCTGAAGGAAGAGATGGCAAGCCTCGAGGCGGCCGGGCTGGAGGTGGAGGGCGCGGACTTCGATGTGGCGCTCGCGGCCTATCTCCTCACGCCCCAGCGCGGCGACAAGGCGCTGGAGGCTCTGGCCGGGCGGATGCTCGGGTGGCAGATCCCGCCGGCGGCGGTCGTGGATGTGGACTCGGCGGCCGAGGCCCTGGGACGGCGGGCGCTGGCCTTCGCGGCCCTGCGTCCACAGCTTGAGCGCGAGCTGGAGAACGCCGGCGCGACGATGCTTTTCCGCGACATTGAGATGCCGCTCATCCGCATCCTCCACGACATGGAGCGCATGGGCATCACCGTCGACCGCAAGCGGCTGCGTGAGGTGGGCGATGAGCTGACCAAGCTCCTCGACGACCTCGCGGCGCGCATCTATGCGGCGGCCGGGCATGAGTTCAACATCGACTCGCCCAAGCAGCTAGGCGTCGTCCTCTTCGATGAGATGAAGCTTGCGAAGGCGCGGACGGGGCGGAGCGGGTACTCGACGTCGGCCGACGTCCTCTCGGCGCTGGCCGAGGACAATGAGATCGTGCGGCTGGTCATGGAATACCGCGAGTACGCCAAGCTCCGGTCGGTGAATGTCGACGGGCTGCTGCGACTGGCGGATGAGCATGGGCGCGTTCATACGAGCTTCGAGCAGATGGTGGTGTCGACGGGAAGGCTGTCGTCGCGCAATCCGAATCTGCAGAACATCCCGGTGCGCAGCGAATGGGGGCGGGTCATCCGGGCGTGCTTCGTCGCGCCGCGGAAAGACTGGGTTCTGATATCGGCGGACTACTCGCAGATCGAGCTGAGGATCCTCGCGCATCTGTCGGGCGATCCGGCCCTGATCGACGCTTTCCGGCGAGGGGAAGATGTTCACCGGCGGACGGCATCTCTGATCTTTGATGTGCCACCCGAAGGGGTAGACTCGACCATGCGGCGGGTGGCCAAGACGGTAAACTTCGCCGTGTTGTATGGTATGGGGCCGCAAGCGCTGGCGCAGTCCATCGGCGTGACGCGGCAGGAAGCCGAGAAGTTCATCCGCGAATACTTCGCCGAGCTGCCGGGCGTGAAGAAATACCTGGAAGAGACGATCCGGTCGGCGACGGAGAAGCTGTACGTTGAGACCATCTTCGGGCGTCGTCGGCCGCTGCCCGAGCTTCAATCTGGGCAATCGCAGATGCGGTCGTATGCCGAGCGGGCGGCGGGTAATGCGCCGATCCAGGGCAGCGCGGCTGATATCATGAAGGTGGCGATGGTGCGCCTGGCGCGGGAGTTGCATGACTGCTGCGCCGAGACGCGCCTGCTACTGCAGGTACATGACGAACTGGTGCTGGAGGCTCCGAAGTCGAGCCTCGAAGCGGTGGCGGCGAAACTGAAGGAGGTGATGTCCGGAGCCGCGGAACTGGCGGTTCCCCTGGAAGTGGATGTCAAATATGGACCGAACTGGCGAGACATGGAAGAGGTCCAAGGGTGACACTGGCCTAAGGCCTGTTAGCCAACTATCGAAACCGCTGTTGGCCCGCGAGAGCCTGATATTCAACGAGGTGCGCCTTGAGCGCACCCCAATCCAACCTGAGAAGGTGTCCGAGATGTCTACTGATGACCGTGATACTTCTCCTGATGTGACCGGCGAAGAGACGCAGGCTGAGATGCCCGCCGAGCTTCCCGAGGAAGGACCGACCCAGATGAAGGATGCCATGAACGAAATGGGCACCCCGAAGGAGCTTACTCCCGGCGACATCGTCGAAGGGATCGTTGCCGCCGTGGGCGACCTGGGCGTATCGGTGGCTGTGGGCGCGAAGTTCGAGGGTCTCGTACCCCGGGCCGAGTTCCCCCGCGAGGAAGATTTGCCGAAGCTGGATGAGAGGATCATGGTCGCGGTCGTGCGCGTGGATGAGGAGCACGACGTGATCATGCTCAGCAAGAAGCGCGCGGACTATGAGCGCGTGTGGCGAGTGCTGGAAGAGGCGAAGAGCACTGGCGAAGTCGTCACCGCGATGGTGACGGAAAGGGTGAAGGGCGGGCTGCGCGTGGATGTCGGCGTGCCGGGCTTCGTGCCGGCGTCGCAGGTGGCGACGAGGACGCCGCGCAACCTCGACGGGTTCGTCGGGCGAGAGTTGCGCCTGCGAGTTCTCGAAGTTGATCGCAAGGCCAAGAAAGTTGTGCTTTCCCACAGGCAGGTCGTTGATGAGGAGCGAGATAAGCGCAAGTCCGAGACGATGGCAAAGCTGTATGAGGGCGCCGTCGTCGAGGGCAAAGTCCGGTCACTGACCGACTATGGCGCGTTCGTCGACCTCGGCGGCGTGGATGGCCTGCTCCACATATCCGAAATGTCCTGGGTCCGCGTGGACAAGCCGGCGGAACTGCTCAAGGTGGGCCAGCGCGTGCGCGTGATGGTGCTGGCCATCGAGGGCGAGGGCGAGAGGATTTCTCTCGGCCGCCGCCAGATACTCCCCGACCCGTGGCAGGTCATCGGCGATAAGCTGAAGCCGGGCATGGTCGTATCGGCACGGATCACCCGCGTCGTCCGCAACGGGGCCTTCGCGCGTGTCGAGGGCATCGAGGGCATCGAGCTTGAGGGCTTCATGCCCATGCGCGAGATGGCCGACCGCTCGGTCACCGATGCGAAGTCCATCGTCGCGGCGGGGCAGGTCGTGCAGGCGAAGGTCGTCGAGCTTCGGCCCGATGCCCGGAAGATGACCCTCTCCCTCACCGAGGCCGAGCAGGAGCGCGAGCGCGAGGAATACCGCAAGGTCATGGCCACGCGCAAGAACACCGAGGAGGAGCGCCCCAGCGCTCTCGGTGAGGCGCTGCTGGCTGCCGGTCTGACGGCGGCCGAAAAGAAGCCCGCCGCCGGCGAGGGCGAGGAGAAGCCTAAGGCCAAGCGTGCGCGCAAGCCGAAGGCTGAGAAGGCGGAGGCCGAAGCTGAAGCCGAGGATGCGGAGGCGGAGGCCGAGGCTGAAGCCGCTGAGGAAGCCGCAGCAGTCGAAGAGGCCATCGTCGAGGCTGAAATCGAAGAGGCCATCATCGAAGCCGAGATTGAAGAGGCTGCGATCGAAGAGGCCGTCGTCGAAGCGGTCATCGAAGAGGCCATCCTTGAAGAGGCCATCATCGAAGCCGAGATTGAAGAGGCGGCGGTCGAAGAGGCCGTTGCTGAGGCAGTCATCGAAGGGGCCATCATCGAGGCCGAGGTTGAGGCCGAGCTTGAGGCTGAGGCTGAGTCCGCTGTTCCCACCGCGTCTAGCGCCCTGGTGACCTACCACCTTTCGGGGACCCCGGAGCTGGCAGCTGCGGCAGAGGAAGCTGAAGCTGAGGCTGAGGCTGAAGCACCGACCGAAGAGAGGCCCGGCGAAGCCGCCGAGTAGGCGCCGACATCGGGTAGAGAAGCCGCCATGGGCGCGAAGTCCGTAGTAGTGGGCCTGGTCGGCCCGCTGGCTTCCGGTAAGAGTGTGGTCGCGCATGAGCTGGGCGACCTCGGGGCGGAAGTGTTCACCGCCGATGAGGTCAACCGCGACCTGCTGGCGCCGGATCAGCCGCTGCTGCGGAAGGTCGTGGAAGCCTTCGGGCCGGGATATCTTCGGCCTGACGGAAGCCTGGACCGGGCAGCGCTCGGACGGCGGATCTTCGAGGACGAGGCCGACCGGACGGCCCTGGAAGCGATTGTGCATCCGGCAATGACGGAAGAACTGGCGCGCCGAGTGGCCCGGGCAAGGGCTGCCGGCGCGCCTTTCGTTGTGGTCGAGGCGGCGGTGCTCCACAAGATGGGCGCCGCCGGCCTCGTCGACGTCGTGGTGAGGGTCACGGCTTCGCGGGAGGAGCGGCTGAGGCGGCTCATCGACCGCGATGGACTGAGCGTTGAGGAAGCCGAGCGAAGGTTGGCTGTGCACGAAAGACTCGGCCTCGACGATGTGCCCGCCGAGCATGTGATCGATACCACCGAGGGGTTGGAAGCCACGCGCAAGCAGGTGCGTGAGTTGTGGGAGAAGTTGTTGTCGGGCGATAACTGAAGGACCCTCCGCCCCCCGCAAGGCAAAGGCCCACCACGCAGCCACAGCCGCAGCCTTACCCTTACGGTTACTATCGCCACCGCGACTGGGACCGGGATGATTGGGGCCGCGGCGGTAGATGGCGTCGCTAAGGCCTTGGACCTGTAAGACGATTGGATGGACAAGGCTGAAACAGCTTCGAAGCCGCAGAGGATTGCCTCCTCTGCGGCTTCCTCGTTTTCTTGCGCCTCTCCCCTGCCGAAAAGAATCTCGCGGCGCCGGGTTTGAATTAGTTAATGTGGGTAATCTACTATCGACCTTAGTAGATAGACCGGCACCAACTCAACCGAGTACAAGCCCGACCCCAGCGCCACCCGGCGCGGACCCGGGCCAGAACAGTCAGACAGGGAGTGGGCACGATGAACGCGAGACTCTTTCCAGTGATTGTCGGAGTGCTTCTGGCAGTGTTCGGCCTGGGTCTGGTGACGCCTCCGAAGGCGCAGGCGGGCGATCTGGGGAAGGTGCTTCTGGGAGTGGCGGCGGGGGCGATCCTGTACGGCCTGCTCAGCGACAACGACCGCAACTGCGAGCGTTACTGGGACGGCGGGCACAACCGCTGGGCGTGGCACGAGAAGTACTGGGATCAGGGCCACAACCGCTATGCCTGGCGCGATCGGCCCGATCTGAACGGCCGTGAGGCCCGCGATGACCGTGGCCGTGGCGATGTCCGTGGGCAGTCCGCCGGCCGGCCGCAGTACCAGCCGCAGCCTCAGTTCAACCAGGGCGGGCGTGCTGACGATCATGGCCGCGACCAGGGCAGAGCAGGCCGGTACTAGACGCCTGATCGAGACTAGGTGCTGGAAATCCGGGGTCGCGGGGGACCTCCACCCTCCGCGGCCCCGGACTTTTTCGGCTACTACTATTGGCATTAGTAGTCTCTTGTGCTACAGTCGGTAGTAGAAGAAAACGGAGGTGGGTACGATGAACGCGAGACTGATCGGACTGACGGCTGGATTGATGCTGGCGGTGATGGGGATGGGGCTGGTGACGCCGCCGAAGGCGCAGGCAAACGATGCCGGCAAGATCCTGCTAGGGGTCGCGGCCGGAGCGCTCATCGCCGGGTTGATCGACAGCTCCCGCGACTGTGAACATGACCGGTACCGGTACTGCCGGCCTCCGGTGGTCGTCTATGACTATGGCTACCGGGACGACGGGCGCTGGCGGGATCGCGACGATCATCGCTGGAGCGATCGCGACCACGACCGGGGGCGCTGGAGCGGCCGGGATGACGGGCATGACCGCCGGTAGTGCGTGACGGGGGGCGAGGTTCTGAAAAGGCCACGGGGCATCGTCCCGTGGCCTTCTCTGTACGCCGGACATGTACGTACTCTCGGAGGTGAAAGTCCTCTACGGTCCAGGGAACCGGAACCGTTAAGCGAAGGCAAGGGCGTCTCCGCGAGGAGGGGTCTGAAGGAAGCCTGCGCCACAGCTACGACCTGACGAACAGAAACCGGCTAGTAGGCCGCGGGCGGAGGGTG
>PMZA01000197.1 GCA_003170595.1 Armatimonadota bacterium | reverse complement strand
GGTTGATGGGACGGCGCTGGCGAGACGAGTCGGAAACGTGGCCTGAGTAGACCGGGCACACGCTGAAAGGTGGGAGGGCGTGCGGGACGTGCGGGGTGAAACCTCTGGCGCCTAAGCGCCGCAATCAAGGAGGTCGGAGCATGGCTGCTGCAAAGGTAATGGGTAAGGCCGATTTGATCAACGAGGTGGCCACGGCCGCCGACATCACGAAGAAGGATGCGGGATTGGCAGTCGCGGCTCTCATCGAGACGATCGAGATCGCGCTCAAGAAGGGGACCAAGGTCCAGATCACCGGGTTTGGCACCTTCGAGGCTGCCAAGCGCAAGAAGCGGACCGCACGCAACCCGCGGACCGGCGAGGCCATCACGATCGCAGCGACGACCGTGCCGCGCTTCAAGCCGGGCCAGGGCCTCAAGGACGCCGTAGCGGGCAAGTAGTCGTCCCCGCCGCTGCACACAAAGAGATTTCGGTCGGGGCGTAGCGCAGTTGGCTNNTTGGCTAGCGCGTTGGACTGGGGGTCCAAAGGTCGGCGGTTCAAGTCCGCCCGCCCCGACCATTACGTTTTATCCTTGCCGTGCGGAAGCGCCTCCTCCAGAGGAAGTGTCCGCACGGCTTTTTCTTTGCCCCCCACCGGGAGGAGACGAGCAGATCATGGATAGCCCACAGGCATCGCGCTTCGAGGAAGTCTTCAAGCTCTACCACCGGCATGTGAACCCCGGGATGGCCGAGCTGGTCAAGTTCATGGGCTTCGAATCCGTCGAGGCTGAGACGGAAGGGTGCTACGTGGTGGGCGACGATGGGCGGCGCTTCCTCGACTGTCTGGGCGGGCCGGGAGTCTTCACGCTCGGGCATAAGCCGGCGGCGGTCGTCGAGGCCGTGCAGGAACAGCTCGGGCGGATGCCGCTGTCGAGCCACATCCTGCTCAGCCCGCTGCTGGCCGACGCTGCGAAGGCCGTGGCCGGGATCGTGCCGGGTGAGATGCCCTTCGTGTTCTTCTGCAACTCGGGCGCGGAGGCGGTCGAAGGCGCGCTGAAGGCGGCGCGGATGCACACCGGGCGCGGGAAGTTCGTGGCGGCGGAGGGGGCGTTCCACGGGAAGACTTTCGGGGCGCTGTCGGCGTCGGGGCGCGATGTGTACAAGACGCCCTTTGAGCCACTGGTGCCGGGCTTCAGCCATGTCCCCTTCGGCGATGCCGATGCGATGGCGAAGGCGGTGGACAGCGATACGGCGGCGGTGATACTGGAGCCGATACAGTGCGAGAACGGGATCCGCATGCCGGCGGAAGGGTATCTCAACGCCGTGCGCGAGATCTGCGACAAGGCCGGGGCGCTCTTGATACTCGACGAGATACAGACGGGCTTCGGGCGGACCGGGAAGATGTGGGCGTGCGACTGGGATGGCATCGCGCCGGACATCATGACCCTCGGGAAGGCGCTGGGCGGCGGGGTCATGCCGGTCGGGGCCTTCGCGGCGACCGAGGCCGTGTGGCAGATCTTCGAGGAGAACCCCTACATCCACACGTCGACCTTTGGCGGCAACCCGCTGGCGTGCCGGGCGGCGATGGCTGCGATCGAGCAAATCAGGGCGCTCGACGTGCCGAAGCTTGCGGCGGAGCGTGGGGCGGAACTGCTGGACGGCTGCGCGGGCGTGGCCAAGAAGCATGAGGGGATCATCGCCGAGGTGCGCGGGCGCGGGCTGCTGGTGGGCGTGGAGTTCCTCGACTCGGACGTGGCGGGCCTCGTCATTGCGGGGATGTCGCAGCGGAACGTCCTGGTGGCGTACGGCCTAAACAACGCGAAGGTGCTTCGGTTTGAGCCGCCGGCGATCATCACGAGCGATGAGATCGCGATCGTCGTGAAGGCGCTGGATGAGGCGGTCGGGCAGACCGTCGAGATGCTGGCGATGATGTAGCTAGCCGCTCTCAGAAGGGCCGGAGACGGGCACGGTGAGGCGGCAGCGGGTGCCGCCCGTCTCCGGGACCTCGAAGGTGAGGGTGCCCGAGATGCCTCAGCCGCTCGCGCACGCTGAACAGCCCGAAGCCGCCGCCAGAGACGCCCTCGCCCGGCCGCGGGCCCGAGGCGGGGCGAAACCCCTAGACGGCGATGAGGGGCGTGGGATCAGGCGAAGGGCGTAAGGCCGAGGTGTCGTAGGGCCTCGCCTACAACATAAACCGAGCCCGTGACGCAGACTAGATCGTCGGGCCTGGCGAGGCGGAGGGCCAGGTCGAGCGCGGCGGAGACGTCGTGAGTGAGGGTGGGCGGGCCGAGGATCGGCGAAAGGCGGGCGGCGAGATCTTCGGGCGATAGTGCGCGCGGAGAGGGTGCGTGGGTGACGAGGACGGTCGGGTTGAGGGGCGATAGCTCGGCGGCGAAACCCTCGACGTCCTTGTCCGACGCCATACCGAGAATCACCCACAGGCGGTCGTAGCGGAAGTGGGTCGAGATCGCCTCGCGTAACGTGCAGGCGGCGGCCGGGGCGTGGGCGGCGTCGAGGAGCAGGCGGGGATGCTTGCCGACGCAGTGGAGGCGGCCGGGCCACTGGACTTCGCGGAGGCCGGCGGCGATGGCGCCGTCGGGGATGGTGAACGAGCGTTCATCCAAGGCCTGGGCGATGCCCACCGCGACGGCCGCGTTGACCGCCTGGTGGTCGCCGAGAAGGGCGAGGTCGTACTCCCTCTCCCCTGGCGCATCGCCCAGATCGATGCGCACCCGGAGCCGCTGCGGGCGAGGGTCGTCGTCCGGGCCGAGGACCGGCGCATCGACGATGCTCGCATCGGGCGAGGCAAGGATCGGCGAGTCGAGGCGGGCCGCCGCGTCAAGAATTACCTGCAGCGCCTCGGGCTCCTGCGCGGCCACGACGACCGGGACGCTGGGCTTGAGGATGCCGGCCTTCTCAGCGGCGATGGCGGCAAGGGTGTCGCCGAGGACGTCGGTATGCTCCAGGCAGATCGTCGTGATCGCGCAGACAACCGGCGAGCAGACGTTCGTCGCATCGAGACGCCCGCCGAGGCCCGTCTCAAGGATCGCGACATCAACCCTCGCCTCAGCGAAGGCGAGGAACGCCATGGCCGCGTAGGCTTCGAAGAAGCTGGGCGGCGTGAGATGCGAGCCCTCCCGGACCTCCTCGAAAGCCGGGCGGACGGCCTCGACGAGGCGGACGAGGGTGGCCTCGTCGATGGGCACGCCGTCGATACGGATCCTCTCGCGCGGGGAGAGAAGGTGGGGCGAGGTGAACAGGCCCGTGCGCAGACCGGCCGCGCGGAGGATGCTCTCGGTCATCGCGGCGACGGAGCCCTTGCCCTTGCTCCCCGCGATGTGCACGCAGCGGAGGCCGAGGTGCGGATCGCCGATGAGGCCGAGGAGCGCGTTGATCGTGGCGAGGCCCGCCCAGCCGTCCATCGCGCCGAAGAAGCCGCGACGTTCATGGTCGATAAGGGCTTCGAGATAGGCGACGGCTTCGTCGTAGGTCATGGCGGTGGTCGGCCTAGTCCTTAGGCTCGCCGGGCGACTCTGGCATGGCCGCGGCCAGCCTATTCGGTACGCGGACGAGGGATGCGAAGAATAGCATGATGATGGCGAGGAGGCCGCCGACCATGAACACCCATTGGTACCCGTACTTCTCCCAGAGCAGGCCGCCGGCCGTAGGTATCGACATCGATACGGCATGATTCGCCGAGACGCCGATGGACAGCGTGGGGGCGAGGTGCTCGGGGTCGGTGACGGTTTTCGAGATGTAGGTGGCGCGGGCCATGCTCACGCCGAAGATGAGCTGGTCGGTCACGTAGGCCGCGTAGAGGATGTACACGGTCGAGGGCACGTTCCCGAAGAAGCTCTCCGAGAAGCCGTAGGCGATGCACACGACGAAGATCAGCAGGGCGTCAACCATCAGGATCGTCCGCTCGCCGAAGCGGTCGATGAGCTGTCCCACCGCCGGGGAGAAGAAGATGCCGATGACGGCCGACACGATCCACAGCTTGGCGAAGGTCGCCGGGGGCTCGTGGAAGATCTTGATGAGCACCCACGGGCCGAAGGTCAGGAACACCTGCTTGCGCGCGCCGTAGAGGCATTCCAGAAGGTAGTAGAGCCAGTAGCGGCGGCGGATGAGGAGGCGCGGGCGGGCGTGCTGAAGGCCGACCTTGCGGAGGCGGCTGATCATGATGGCCGCGAGCATGAAAGCCGCCGCGCCGATGCAGAAGATTTGCCGGTACGTCCCCAAGCTCACATGCCCGCCGACCGAATGCACGCGGCCGAGAAGCCATACTATGAGGCAGCCGCCGATGGTCCCGATGCCGCCGATGGCCCCGACCTGACCCATGCGCCGGCCGCGCTTCTCGGTCGTGGCGAAGCTCATGGTCAGGGAGCTGCCAACCGACTGCATGAGGTGGGTGCCCGAGCTCCACACGATCATGAAGATCACGAGGACGATCCACTGCGTCCCAAAGAGGGCGACGCCAAACATACCAAGGGCGGCAAGGCCATAGGCCACCGCGCCACTGACCGTCTCGGGCAGGAAGGAGAGGACGCCGATGCCTAGCGCCGACAGCAGGCCGGGCAGCTCGCGCGGGAACTCAAGCATCCCCCGCTGCGCCGGCCCGATGTGGAAGACGTCGTTGAGGAAATTGTTGAAGCTCGTCTCCCACATACCGCTGGCGCCACTGGCGAGGGCAATGGCGAGGAGGTAGATGTGGAGTTGGGGATGAACGGCGGCGAGGCGCCCGCGGATTCGACGGATCATCGATGGGCTCCAACATTGTTCTCGGACGGGGCATATGCTAACCTTCCAGCGGCTGACCGGCAAGGGTTAGGGCCGGCGGCGCCCCAAGTCTTTTCCCTGCGGAGATGTGATGAGCGAGAGACCACCGCGACTAACGCACATGGCCTCCTGCGCTGGGTGAGCGGCCAAGCTCGGGCCTGAGGCCCTGGCGCAGGTCCTGCGCCAGCTTGGTACCCCCTGCCATGAGAAGCTGATCGTGGGCTCTGAAGCGGCCGATGATGCGGCGGTCTTTTCGTTCTGTTTTGGGAAGGCTCTGGTGCTCACGGTGGACTGCCTGACGCCGCTGCATGACGATCCCTACGTGTACGGGCAGATCGCGTGCGCTAACTCGCTGAGCGATGTGTACGCGATGGGCGGGCGGCCGATGGTCGCGCTGAATGTGGTCGGATGGCCGGCGGATAAGTTGCCGCTGGAGATGCTGGAGAGGATGCTGAAGGGCGCGGCGGATAAGGCGGAGGAGGCAGGGGTGTGCATCGGCGGCGGGCATACGATCCAGGCGCCGGAACCGTTCTACGGACTGGCGGTTGTGGGTGAGGTGGACCCGGCGAAGGTGGTGCGGAATGGTGGCGCGCGTGTGGGCGATAAGCTGGTGCTGACGAAGCCGCTGGGAGTGGGGATCATCGTGACGGCGGGGATCGCTGACATCGCGGATGAGTGTGCGTTGGCGAAGGCGGCGGAGCAGATGACGATGCTGAACCGCGGGGCGAGTGAGGCGATGGTGCGGCACGGCGCTCATGCGGCGACGGACATCACGGGCTTCGGGCTGGCGGGTCATGCGCACGAGATGGCGGAGGCGAGCGGGGTTGAGATGCGCATTAGGTTCAGAGATGTGTCAGTCTTAGACGAGGCTCTGGACTATGCTAGACAATGGTGCATCCCGGGCGGGTTGACCCGGAACAGAGAGTATTATGGGAAGTGGGTCGAGACCGAGGGGCTGGCGGCGGAGCAGGTCTGTCTAGTATTTGACCCGCAAACCTCAGGAGGCTTGCTCATCGCTGCACCGGTGGAAGAGGCCGATGGGCTTCTCGCTGAGGTGCGTGAGGCGGGATGCACGGCTGCGATCGTCGGCGAAGTCGTCGAAGGGCAGGCCGGGCGGGTAAGGGTCGAGTAAGGCATGATACCCCTGCGCGATGATGTGCCGCGACAGCGACCGCCGGTGATGACGTGGGCAATCATCGCCGCGTGCGTCCTTGTGTTCGTGTGGCAGATGAACCAGCCGAAGCTTGGGCTCGCCTACACCTTCACGCCGCGATGGCTGGTGGATCATGCGAAGTGGGCGGGCGACGGGCCGTGGATCATCCTGCGGGCGATGCTGCTGAGCATGTTCATGCACGGCAGCCTGCTGCACATCGGCTTCAACATGCTCTTCCTCGCGGTGTTCGGCGACAACGTCGAGGACCGCATGGGGAGCGCGAAGTACCTCGCCTTCTACCTGCTGTGCGGGCTGATCGCAACGATGGGGCACTCGGTGATGAGCAGGTTCTCGGGCGAGCCGATCGTCGGGGCGAGCGGGGCGATTGCGGGCGTGATGGGCGC
>PMZA01000091.1 GCA_003170595.1 Armatimonadota bacterium | reverse complement strand
GGGGCTTTAAGTTAGTGCCTATGGGTGCAGGTCCCCCAGCCGGGACAGGTCGAGTGCCACGCCCGGCTTGTCACCGACCCCGGAATGAAGCCCTTGCGCCTCGTTCAGTGCCGCCTCTGCCTTGTCGGGCCTGCCTGACAGGAGGTGGACCGATCCGAGCCCGGCAAGGTCATACGCAGCACTCCGCCTGTCTCCCAGCTTCCGATGCAAGGCGAGGGCCCGATCGTAGGCCACCCCCGCCGGACCCCGCTGGTCCGTCAGGGCCAGAAGCTCGGCGACCCCGTATAGGAAGTCCGCCGCGAGCGAGGGCCCTCCCGCCTCAGCCACCGGCTGCACCTTGACTCGCCGTGCGAGCAACGCCCGGGCCTCCGCCCCCCGAAACCGGGCCCGAAGCCTCGACGCTTCGGACATGAACTCCAAGGCCTCCACCTGCTGGGCGGCCAGCCACTTCTTCATAAGCTTCTGGGTCCGGTCTGCGTGCTGGTGCCAGGCTGACATAGCCGCGTACCATCCGAGCCCCACTTCGTCGCTCAGCGCCTCCATCGCGGCGTCCGCCTTAGAGCCGGGCTCAAGGTAGCGCGCGCGGTCCGAGGACCCGACGAGGGCCCTCGCCCTTTGATGGAGCGCCTCCGCACCCGGAAACGCGCACCACCACAGACCCAACAGAAGACTGCTCGGGTCGCTCAGCGCAGTCTCGATGCATCGCATCACGCGGTCCTCGGCCCCGGCGTAACCGATCACAATCAGCCCAGTGTGCCGAAGGGCCTCGCGGAAGTGGGCGAATGGGCCCGGGATCTCCGGATTCGGAGCACCGGCGCGGGAAACCTCTTCTCGCGTGTTTCTGAGGTCGTAGTGCAGGTGCCTCCCATGGAGGTACACGAGGGAGGGAAAAGACTCCGACATGGGACGTTGGCTCGGCCCATCCAACACGTCAACCGGCTGGTTGCCGAGGTAGAACGTGGTGGGGATCACCTCGTCGAAGTTGGTGGTGTACGCGCGCTTTGCAAAAGCCCCCCTCAGCCACGCCCGCTCGCCGGGATTGGTCGAGAGGTCCTCGGTGGCGGGCGCCCCCGCCAGAAGTATGGACGCCAGGAGAACACTCTCCATGCTAATCTGGACTTGCTTCCTAGCCGCCCACTGGACCGCCGCTGTGATGAAAGCCTGCCGCGCCACCGGGCCCTGCAGCACCTTGTCCATCAATGCGAAGTAGCGCTCGCCGATCTGCTCGACGGAACCAGCCACGGTCCTTCCGGCCGTCTCGTCGAGAAGCTTCGCCCAATCGCCCGCGCCCTTCCGGTCGAACTCCTCGAGCGTAGCCACCAGATGGGCAGTTCCAGGCACCCCCGCTGAGGCGCTGAAGCCCGCTCCGATCAGGAAGGTATAGAGCGGGCCAGCCGGATACCGCCCGGTATTGGCCTTTGTCGAGTTACACTGCCGGATGGTCCACTGGACCATTTCCGCGACGGTCATGGCGTTCTCATCCGATCCGGCCATGCGAGCACCTCCGACCTGCCGTCCCTTTCCCCGTCCGCCTCCCTCCCTCCTCCCCGCCGATGCTATTCGCCCTTCAACCTCATCACCGTCAGCGAGTACGCCGGGAAGGTGTGCTTGAACTCCGCCCCGACGCCCTTCACCTTCATCGTCACCGGCGCGACTTTCGTCGGCTCGCCCAGGCTGTTCTCGTCGGTCGGCCGCCCCGAGGTGAGCACCGTCATCGTCCCATCCATCGGCGCCTTCGCCCCATCGATCCGCACTGCCGTCTCCTGCGCGGTGTCGCTGAGGTTGACGACCTTGGCGATGATCTCGCCCGCGTGCGTACGGCTCGCGACCGCGGTCATCACGGGCCACGTCTGGTCCTCGACCTCATGGATCAGCTTGCCGTCGAGGTAGCATTTGATATGCGCGCCACTGAGTTCGATGCGGATGTCGTACCAGCGCCCGGTCTCGATGCTGGCGGGCACGCCCTCGCCCACAAGCATCTTCGAGCCGCCCTGCATCTTCTCGATCTGGTGGCGCACGTTCCCCCACCCGCCGAGGTTCCACCAGTACCAGTCGCCCTCGCCGCGCTGGCCGAACATGATGAGGAAGCCCTCGCCGCCGCTGATCTTCCGCGCCTTGAGCGAGTAGGTGTAGTCGCTCCAGTTCGCGTCCCCGGCCATGGCGAGCGGCCCGGTGTCGAGGCTCATCTGCCGGTAGGCGCCGTCCTGCGTCTTCCAGTCGCCCTTCACGACTCGCCATCCGGGGGCGCCGGTCGAGAAGTCCGACGCGTAGAGCGTCTCACCGCCGCGCGTGACCTTGATGTCCTTGAACTCCGCCTGCGTCACCCACGTCGCCAGCCCGATCCCGCCCGTCACCTTCGCCGTCTGCATCGCGCAGTCGAGCTTGCTCGCGACGACCGCCTCGCCGCGGTTCTCGGCGAACATCTTCTGCGCATAGTACGACGGCGTCCCGTAGCAGCCCGACGCATCGAAGTTGATGAGGTCCGGGCTCCACGCGCGGTTGTTCACGTGGACGAACAGCGGCGCATACGAGGCCATCACGACCACGTCGGAGTTGCGCTCCATCCCGGTCATGAACGCGGCCTCACCAAGCGCCGCTTTCAGATTCCCCAGCCCGCAATCCTGCGTGCACGCGTACTCGCCGACGAAGATCTTCGGCCCCTTGCGATCGTACGTGTCATACCGATGCGCCTGCGAGGCGAACCACGCCGGGCTCGAGTAGTAATGCTCGTCGACGATGTCCATCGGCGCGCTCTTCACGGGCACATTCGCGACGAGTTGCATCTGCGGATACTTCGCCTTGATCGCCTTGTAGAACAGCGCGTACCGCTCCTCGTACAGCGGCCCGCTGTTCTCGTTGCCGATCTCCATCAGCCGCAGGTTGAAGGGCGCCGGATGCCCGGCCGCCGCCCGCATCGCTCCCCACTTACTCGTCGCCGGCCCGTTCGCATACTCGATCGCATCGAGGGCGTCCTGCACCATCTCGTCCATCTTATCCATCGGCACGGAGTCCTCGTGCGCCATCCCGACGTTGATCCCGAAGAGCGGCGCGGCCCCGAGGTCCTCGCACATCTGCAGGTACTCGTGCAGGCCGAGTCCATCCGTCGAGCGGTAGCCCCACAGGTTCCAGTGCCCCGGCCGCCCCATCACGTCGCCCACGGTCGTCTTCCACCGGAAGGCGTTGGCCATCTTGTTCCCCTCGACGAAGCAGCCGCCGGGGAAGCGCACGAAGGCCGGCTGCATCCCGGCGAGCATCTCCGCGAGATCGGGGCGCAAGCCGTTGGGCCGCGCCTTCCACGTCTCGGGCATCATCGACACGAAGCCGAAGCGCACGGCACCGGGCTTCGTCGCCGCCACTATCAACCGCGCCTGCCCACTCGCCGTCGGCGTCAGGGCGACCGTATACTTCTTCCACGCCGGCCCGAGTGGGGCGGTCTTCGCCTCGGCATAGACCTCGCCCGCGGCATGCTCGAGGCTGACGTTGAGGGTGCCATCGAAGCCGTCGTCCCCCCGCGCGAAGATGGTCACGGTGTACCGCGCAGCCTTCCTCACGGGCAGCCCGTAGTACCCATCACTCGCGATGCCCACTCGCCCGCCGCCTTTGGCGATGACGAGCTTGATCGCATGCGGCGTCGCCTCGTTGAAGGGTTGATCGGTGGCAACTTCGAGCGTCCCAGTGCCGCCATCGTCGGTGAATAGCGACCAACCCTCGGCGCCCTCGGCGAAGTTGCGGTTGCGGATCATCTCGGCATAGAGACCGCCGTCGCCGGCATGGCTGATCTCTTCGAAGAAGATGCCGTAGAGGGAGGGACTGATCCTTGGGCCGACCCTGGTGGCATCGATGGTCAACGTCGCCTGCGCCGCCATCACCTGCGCCACCATCCCGCACGCCAACGCCACAATCGCGATCTTCATCATCTGGGCACCTCGCGACATGCAGGTGTAGCCGCGGCCTTCCAGGCCGCGGGGGTGGAAGGCTGTGGCCGCCTTGTCCCTTCGCCGTCATCCTGAGCGCCCAGCGACGCGCAGCGTCGCCGAAGGATCTGCGGTGGCGGCGGAACTCGTCTGCGGCGTGGTGGCCTCTTTGCCTTGTGTTTGCGTTGTCATCCTGAGAGCGACGGTGTGTGTCGCCGAAGGATCTAGTTTTCGCTGAGCACGGCGTCAACGACCGCCTCCGCACTTATCCCGAACCGTTCCCTCACGTCCTCGTAGCTCCCCACCATGCACGCGAAGACGTCCTGCAGCCCGAGCTTGCGCAGCGGCGTCCCCGCCCCGGCCTCGGCCAGCACTTCCCCCACCGCCCCGCCCAGCCCGCCGATGACCGTATGCTCTTCGATGGTCACGATCAGCCGCGTCTCCTTCGCCGCCGCCAGAATCGCCTCACGATCCGCCGGCTTAACCGTATGCATGTTCAGCACCCGCGCGCTCACGCTATTCGCAGCCAGCATCTCCGCCGCCTTCATCGCATCCGGCAGCGTCGGCCCGACCGCGATGATCGTCACGTCCCCGCCCTCGCGCAGCGTCACCGCCTTCCCCACCTCGAAGGTCCTCTCGGCCTCGGGCGGCGTGAACGAGTGTTCACCGCCACTCAGCGAGATGTAGAACGGCCCCTCCGTCGCCGCGGCCGCCCGCGTGGCCATCTCCGTCTCGTAGGCATCGCCCGGCATGACCACGGTCATCGTCGGGATGAGCCGCATGAGCGCCATCTCTTCCATCGCATGATGCGTGCACCCCCAGCCCGCGTACGCGATGCCCCCGCCATACCCGCCGATGACCTTCACGTTCCGGCACCCGTACCCCACGTCGGTGCGGATCTGCTCGAAGCAGCGCATCGTCACGAAGGGGTTCATGCCGATGACGAAGGGCGTCTTCCCGCGCGTGGCTAGACCGGCGCCCACGCCGATGAGGTTCTGCTCGGCGATCCCGATCTCGATCGCGCGCTCGGGAAACTCCGCCGCCAGCGCGCCGAGGAAGCCGAAGCAGTCGCAGCTCACGCCACAGATTCGCGGGTCATCTTTCGCCAACTCAGCGAGCACATCTCCGAACCACTTGGCCATCGTTAGCTCTCCCCTTCCTGGCAGCCGCAGCCGTCGCCCAGTTCAGCCAGCATCGCGGCCATCTGCGCCTCATCGAAGCGGTTCATGTGCTGGTGGATGCTCATCGACACGCCGTGGCCCTTCACGGTTTTCGACACGATCGCCGACGGCCGCCCCTCCTCGAAGGGCAGCGCGTCGAGGGTGTCGACGATCTCGCCCATGTCGTGCCCATCGATCACGCGCGTGGCCCACCCGAAGGCCCGCCACTTATCGGCGAGGGGTTCGAGGGCCATCATCTCCTCGGTCGGCCCGGTCTGGTACATGTTGCGGTCGATGATCGCCGTGAGGCCGTCGAGCTTGTGATGCGAGCCGGCCATCGCCGCCTCCCAGTTCGACCCTTCCTGCAGCTCGCCGTCGCCGATCATGACGAACACGCGGTTGCTCGCCCCATCCATCCGCACCCCTAGCGCGAGCCCGACGCCGAGGGACAGCCCGTGCCCCAGCGATCCCGTCGACACATCGATCCCCGGCGTCACCCGCGCGCACGCATGGCCCGAGATGATGCTGTCGAGTTCGAGATGCGTGGTCAGCGCCTTTTCGGGGAAGAAGCCCTTGATCGCCAGCGCCGCATCGAGGCCCGGCACGCAGTGGCCTTTGCTGAGGACGAAGTAGTCGCGCCCATCCCACATGGGGTCCTTGGGATCGACGCGCATGGTATGGAAATACAGGGCGGCGAGCATGTCGGCGATGGAGAGCGAGCCACCGGTATGGCAATCGCTCATGCCGGCGATGCGTACGACATGCGCCCTGATCCGTCTCGCCTTCTCCTCCAACTCCGCGATGAGTTCTTCTCTCGTCATCACCGACTCCTTTCTTTGCCTTGTTGCCGTTGTAGTCGCGGTCTTTCAGACCGCGGGGGTGGCACGCTGTGGCGTTGCCTTCCGTCCGGCCTTAGTAGCCGCGGGTTGGAAACCCGCGGGGGCGGCACGCTGTGGCCTCTTTGTCTTTTCGCCTTTGGTTGTCATCCTGAGCGAGACGTCCTAGGTCGAGCGAAGGATCCCCTCCCCGACTCTCCCTCCGCCTTGCTTCGCCTCCGCCTGTGTAGCCGCGGGCTTCTAGCCCGCGGGGGTGGCACGCTGTGGCCTCTTTGTCTCTTCGCTTTTGCTTGTCATCCTGAGGAGGGCGCACTCAGCCCGACGAAGGATCCCCTCGCCGACTCTCCCCCATCGCCTACTTGTATTCCGGCACCAGACTTCTTCCTTCCTTGCTCGACCTCTCCGCCGTCTGCAGCACCGTGATGACTCGCCTTCCATCCTCCCCGCTCACGGGCATCTTCGCCCCGCGCAGCAGATGATCGGCGACATCCCGATAGTGCGTGACCCAGTCGCTTTCCTTGTACGGCATCTCCTTCCGCCCCTCGCTATTGATAAGCGTAAACGTCCCGCCCGACGGCCCGCTGACCTCTTTGCAGTACCCGTCGATCGCCCCGCCGCCGCCGTCGACGATCGCGCCCTCGGTGCCGAGGATGCGCCACAGAGGCTTGCCCGCGTAGTCGAGCGTCGACTGCGTGATCTTCGCGCAGGTCCCGTTCTCGAAGCGGATTATCGCCTGCGTCTGATCCTCGTTAGTGACCTCGGGCCACATCAGCTTGTAGAAGAAGCCGGTGATCTCGGCCATCTGGCTCGGCACCATCGAGAGCACCCAGTCGATCGCATGCGAGCCCCAGTCGTACATGAGCCCGCCGGAGACTTCCTTGCGCAGGCGCCAGGCGTCGCCGCCGGGATGCCAGTAGCCGGTCGCCGACAGCTCGATGTCGAAGACCTGCCCGAGGAGCCCCTGCTCGATGGCTTCCTTGATCGCGCGGACGTTCCCATCGTGGCGGCGATTGTGGAAGATGCCCAGCGATTTCCCTGCGCGGTGCGACGCCTCGATCATCGTCGTCGCCTCGGGGATGGTGATGCACATGGGCTTGTCGACGATCGTGTGCTTGCCCGCCTCGAGGCACTTGATGACCAGGCGCGCGTGGGTATTGTGCGCGGTCACGACGGAGACCATGTCGATGTCGTCGCGGGCGAGAACCTCATCGAGGTCCTGGCTGACATCGACCGTCTCGGGCCACTCCGAGCGGGCGAGGGCAGCGCGCTCGGGATCGCGATCGCAGATCGCCAGCAGCCGCATGTCCTCCACGGCCTCGATCCACTTGCAGTGCATCCCTCCGAAGTTGAAGGTCGGCCCGTAGCCGACGACCGCACACCCGATCTTCCCGTCTCTAAACGCCATTCGCTCGACCTCCGGCCTGTCTTGGCTCTTTGTATCTCGCCTTTTTGCCCTTATCTGTCATCCTGAGGACGACGCTCTCTGTCGGACGAAGGATCCCCGCACTACCGATCGTCTCCCGGGGATGCTTCGCTGCGACGAAGACAGTCGCGCTCAGCATGACAACCAAACGCGAACGTCCTTTCCGCTTTCTGTAGGGCTTGGGGTTCGCTTTGCGAACTCACCTTTATGCCCGCCGCGCCTTTGCCCTTTCTGTTTGCTGTAGGGCGGGGCTTTACGCCCCGCCGCGCCTTTGTTCGTCTACCGTAGCCGCGGGTTGAAAACCCGCGGGGGTGGCATGCTGTGGCCGCTTTGGCCTTTGTCTTCCCGCAGTTATCCGTCATCCTGAGCGCACGACTCATCGCTCGTGCCGCGAACCTCGGAGCGAAGGATCTGTGGTGGCGGCGTTACTCGCCTGCGCTGTGGTGGCGCCTTTGCTGTCCTGCCTTCAGCTGTCATCCTGAGAGAGCAGCGCTTTCTGCTGCTCTCAGCGACGCTCTGCGTCGCCAGGATCCCCTCTCCAACCCCCACCCGCGCTTAGCCCGCCTCCGTCTTTGACCATGCGACCTCTTGCCCGCCGACCATCACCGCGCCGATCTCCAACGTGCCCTCGATCACATCCACCGCGACCTGCGGTCCATCGGCGCGTTCTTCGATCCGCACCATCCCCCACGCGCCCTCCGTCGCGAAGAAGCATGCGAACTCCTCGCACTCCAGCGCCGGGTCGAGCCATATCGTCTTATTGACGGCCGAGTATCTGAACCCCGCCAGCGCCAGCACGTACGCATAGTTCGCCATTGACCGCGCGTAGTGGCTGCCGCATTCGAACTCGTTGAAGGGGTTGCGCTTGATGCCGTCATGCCGGTCGCGGACGGCCTTGCACACGCTCAGCCCCTCGCGCAGATACCCCTCGTAGACCATGTGCGCGCCGACCTGATATTCGAAGCCGATCATGCACTCGAAGGCGTACGTGACGGGGCTCTTCGGCCGCCCGCCCTTGGGCCACGAGCAGATCACCGTCCCGCGATCGTCGTTGATCGCATAGATGCGGTGCGGGTTGTGATGCCCGTAGAAATCGTCGCGGAAGTTGTAGCGGTACACGCTCGCGAGCGCACTGCGGACGTGCTCGATGTCGAGGATTTCGCCCAGCCCGTACATCTTCGCATGCCACTGCCCGAGCACCTGGTCGATGATGCAGCCCGGCCCGTACTGGTACGGCGCATCGCACCCCTCGGGGACGATCTGGCGATAGTACTCGCCGTCCCAGAGCATGCTATCCATCGCCGCCCGGCCGGCCTCATACACGCGCCGGTACTCATCGGCCGACGCGTCGTCGTTCATCGCCCGCGCCATCTCCTCCCCAGCCCGCAAGGCCGCCAGATACATGCTCTGGCACACCGGTTCCGGCCCGTAGTATTCGATGTCGAGCGTGTTGTGGTGGATGCCGTCGAGCACGCCATCCTTATTCGCATCCCAGTCGACCCACGCGTACTCGAGGGCCTTCTTCGCCGCGGGCCAGACCTTCGCGAGCCACGCGTCATCCCCGCAGATCTGCCATTCGCGGTACGTCCGCAGCACGTTCCCCATCTGCCCATCCGCCGCCGCGTGAAACCCGTGGTCGGCCATCGTCCCGGGCGGCAGGGGCATGCGGAATTGCATGTGCCCATCCTCGCGCAGGTCGTAGGCGAAGTCGATCTCGCGCATGCCCCGCTCGAGCTTCGGGAAGAGGTGGGCGATCGTCTGCGCATAGGCCCACACGTGCGTGCATGTCCCGTCGCAGCAGCCGCCCTCGGCGTGGCAGCCCTCCCATCCGTACAGCGTCCCGTCGGGCAGTCGCGTCACCGTCGAGGTGCGCAGGATCGACATCTGGCTCGACACCGCGTCGAGCACATAGTTCGGCAGCGTCGACGCGAAGAAGGCCTCGGCGAACTTGCGCGTCCCACCCTCCAGCCGCGCGCGGTTGGCGATCACGTACTGCGCGACCGCGTTCGCATCCTCCCACCGGTTGCCCTGATACGTCTTCCACACCGGGTGGGGCTCGCCCGCCCAGTACTCCTCGAAGTTCGGCGTCATCCACGCGAAGACGAAGCTCACCGTCTTGCTCTCACCCGGCTTGAGCGACGCCTTGATGCCCAGATGCGCCACCTCCGCGACGCCCTCCGGGCTGATCAGCCGGTCCCGCGGCCCACTGAATTCGCCCGTCGTCCCGAACTCGTCCATGAGGATTTCGTTCGGCCGGAACCATCCCATGTCCGCCTGCCGAAGCTCGAAGGTCACATCCTCATCGGCCGTCATGAGCGCCATCGAACCGTACCGCGGCGATGTCACCTCATGCCGCCCGGTGGTCATCGAGATCCCGTGCCCGCCGTCGAACTCCTCCCAATCGGCGACGCTCTTGCCGACCTCGGGCCAGCCCACGATGTTCTGCAGCCCGAGCGCGACCGTCGCCTCGACCGCCTTGTCCGTGGTGTTCGTCAGCGTCACATCGAAGATCGCCACCGGGAGCGACGAGTCCTCATCGTTCAGCGGCAGGAACGGGCTCCACGCCTCGGTCGTCACCCTGACCGGCGAGCACTCATCCGCGAAGTCGATGCGGCAGAAGGGGAAGCCGCCGGTGAACTCGCAATCGGCCATCCGCAGCAGCCCCGATCCATACATCGTCGGCGGCCCGAAGCCGAAGCCGCGGAAGACCTGCGCCCCGTGCGAGTAGCCCTGGAACGGCGGCAGCAGTCGCCCCTCGAGCACGCGGAAGAAGGGCTCGCCGCCCTCCTCCTTCGCGAAGAGGGAGAAGAAGGTATGGTCAGGGCGGAAGCCCTTCTGGGGACGATTGAAGATCTCCCAGTCGACGAGTTGGCCGCTGCCGCTGAGCCACACGCAGCCGGTGCCGATCCCGCCGAGGGGGAACGCTATCTCGCCGAGGGCCTGGCCGGAGAAAGTCTTCTGCGGCCCGAAGTCGAACAGCTCACAATCGGTATAGGGGACCTTCCGCCCGGAATCACGCAGCACATATTTGCCCACAGTTACCACTCTCCTGCTTTCGTTACACGCTCTTCCGTCTTTGCCTTTCCGCTTTCTGTAGGGCTTGGGGCTCGCTCTGCGAACCCACTTTTATGCCCGCCGGTCTTTGCCTTTCAGCTTGCTGTAGGGCGGGGATTT
>PMZA01000028.1 GCA_003170595.1 Armatimonadota bacterium | reverse complement strand
CGGGGCATCTCGACTACCAGTGGCTCTGTGGCGTTCACCAGACCGGTGGGACTGCCCCCGAGTACCACCGACGGATCTGGATCACATGGAAGCCACTACTGCTGTTCAGCCGGGGACGACCAAGGGAACACGATTTCATGAACGACATGATCCGCGGTGAGCCCCCGGACAAATCGCTCCACGAGTGGGCCCAATCGACCGCCGAAGCCAAGTACTTCGTCGAGCGGCTGACAGAGCCGGGCATGACGGTGTGCGACCCGGTGATGGGGAGTGGCACGATCCCTCTGGCTGCCTTCGGTCTCAACCGAAGGGCCATCGGCATCGAGATCGACGAGGAGCGGTACAAGGTGGCCCTGGCGAGAGCGGCTGAGGGAGTGGTCTGAACCCCTGGTCTTGGTCTACCTGGAAGGCGACACCATGGAGCGGCTGGAGATGCCCCCGTCCTGCTCCGATTACTTGCCTCGAGAAGCGGCACCCATCGTGTGCTCTTAGAGGTCCGCTGCCCCCTTCTCCCTCTCCACGTCGTCGTCCTCCCACACCATCCCCGGCTTGCGGCCGGGCGCCCGGTAGGGCCTCCCCGGTCGGTACATCGGACAATCCCTTGGGCCGTAGCAGTGGGTCTCGAAACGCCAACGCTTGTTTGACGGATCCCACTGGTCGACGGTGATCTCCGTCGGCATCACCAATCCGAAGGGGCAGCACTGGCAGTTCTCGGAGTAGACCTTCCCGTCGAGCCGCCGATGGCCTCGGGCACGGTAGTCCGGCAGGGACGGGGCGATGCCACCATCCGGGTTCGGCGGTGCCACCTGCTCCGCCGGGCCCCTGGCGACGAGCCGCAAACCGCTGACCCTGTAGTGGGTCGCCCACTCCTTCTCCTCATCGACGACCGCCACCACCATGCCGGACACCTGATCCCCGATCCGGAACTGGTGCTTCTCGTGGGACTTGGGCCCCACGCCGATCCGCAGTCCCGTGAACGGTTCCCCGTTCAGCTTCCCTTCGACGACGAGGACGTAGCCCTGGTAGGAGTGGCTGATCTGGTCGAAGGAACGCAGCAGGCGAATGCGAGCCTTGACCGCAGTGATCGTCCCGGTGAACTCGTGCTTGGTCTCCGGCTGTGACACCTTTGATGGCCCTCCCGGCCGTCATCACCCGGGTTGCCTGCTCTGCCTCTCCCCCACCGTCAGCGCCTACTCGAGCAGCAGCCTTGGGCATTGGTTGGCGATCCCGAGGAGAAGCTTCGGATCATGTCATCGGGCTCGCCGGGTGCCTGGGCCAGTAGGTCGGCGACGCTGTCGTGCCAGCGCTCGCTCGGCATCATGCTGGCCCAGCCTAGAGCGCAGGCACCTTCACCAACCCCTACCGACCCTCCCCCACCTCAGCAACAGCCCACGTGCTTTCTCGCCCGGACCAGGCGATCATCGAGTTTCGCCGGACGACGAGGAATGCCCCCCGCAATCCTACGGCCCTGGTCGTCGCCCATGACCTCGATCTCGTTTACGTTCTGCGTCAGCTGGCAGTTCTAATCGTCGCTGATCAGGTTTTGGAGGACGAGCCCCACTGGGCCACAAGGCGTTCCCAGTTGCGTCGGGGCACGCGCCCTTTCTTCTGCATCGCCTGCAAGCCCTTCAGCGCTTCTTGCCGGGCAAGCACTCCCTCCAACACCATGTGCTCCACGGCCCAGACCGTGTCGCGCACCTCAACGCCCTCAGATCTGGCGACTTCGTAGAGGGGACGATCCTGGGTGACGAGAAGCCATCCGCGATCTCGGCTCAGGACAAGGCACGAGGCATCCATAGCGGAGAGTTCGGGGTGCTGCCGGATAGCGTCCATTACGGCCGCTCCGGGCAGGGAAACCAAGTCAAGTCCTAACCCCAGCAAGTAGTCCGGATCGGGCTCATGGTAGAGGTCGTCGAGAATCACATCGGGTGCGTGAAGCGTCACCTCGAGGCCAAACAGGCTTTCGATGAGTTGGCCGTAGTACAGGCTTCGCCAAACGCAGCTATCCACTACCCAATCCGACTGGCATTTCACCGTGCTCATGAGCCTCGTCTGCGACGTAAACTGGTAGCGGCTTACCCAGGAGCTCCCCTGCTCGAGACTCGGATATCATCCCGTCAGCATGGGCTCTCAGGATGAGGCGCTCCATCCGGGTGGGGTGCTCCGAAGGCAGAGGGTCACCGGGTTCCTTCGTGCGCCATCCCTTCTTGGTGAACTCCCTGTGCAGCTGCCCGGCATACTCGGCCGAGATGATCCCGAGTTCGGCGGCACGCATGACCCAACCCCTCATGCTGAGACCGTACTTGTGTTTCAGCAGATGCAGCTCCAGGAGGTCGAGGCGCTTGCGTTGATCACCGAGTTCTCTCCGAGCCGCCTCAGCGGGTACCAGGAACGCGCCGGCAAACCGGTGCGCCAGCTTGTCATCCGATACCGAAGCGGCCCCGAAGACGATGTGGCCCAGCTCGTGCGCCAGGTTGAACCGCTGACGGTCACCGGGCAGGCCGCCCCTCACCATGATGCCCACAGCATCATCGGCCCAGACCACGCAGGCATCGAAACCTTTTGGCGCCGGATCCAACACGCCTACCCTGAGACCCTTGTCTTCGAGCAGTGCGATGAGGTCAGGGACCGGCCCCTCGCCAAGATCCCACTGGTCACGGAGGCTTTGCGCTGCTTCCTCTGCTTCGTCTGGGGTGCTAGCCGGACAGGGGCTCGGCATGGCGGGATCGGAGGCCACCCCGAGGATTTCTTCGATGGCGTAGTACCGCTCTAGCCAATCGCGCACGCGAGCTTCAACGGCCAAGGTCTGGCGAGCGCCGACGCACGAGAGCTTGCGGAAGGCGATCTGGTCGATCCGGCGGGGCTCCCGGAAGAAGTACTCAACGCGGACGCCGAGGGCCTTAGCGAGTCGCACAAGCACCCCTGTGTCCGGCGTACGCTCGCCGCGCTCGTAGAAGGATATCGCCTGGGCGGAAAGACCCACACGGTCGGCTAGCTTTCGCTGCGGTAGACGAGCCGCTGTCCTGGCCAGTTTTATGCGGTCACCTATGCTCATGGCTCATTCCCGGCTGAGAACGTGTTTACATTTTACGGCCTCGTACAGAAGTTGTAAACACCTCAGATCGGTCAAAGGCGGACGCGGGAGCGACCCGGGCGTGTCGCCCGCCGTGTGGATGCTTCAAATGGGGCAACCTCTTCCGAGGTGGATGTAACCTGTAATGTGTCACGCTAGCGTGACACTAGGCGTGCTTCAATGGGGCCACCTCCGAAGAGGTGGATGTGAC
>PMZA01000094.1 GCA_003170595.1 Armatimonadota bacterium | reverse complement strand
GTGCCGGCGAGGTGGTGCGCCGAGCTTCCCACGGCCTGGCCCCAGGAGTTCCTGACCGACGACGAACTCCGGTCCATGTCCCTCCCATGACGCCTATCCGGCGCCGGTGCTTGCGTACGTGACGCTACGCTTGGCAGCTGTAGCCGCGGGCTTCNNGGTGGCATGCTGTGGCCTCTTTGAATTTGTGTTACTGCCTTAGGCCGCCATCCTGAGCGCACCACAAAACGCCCCCGGCGACTCTCCCGCGTAGCGACGCGCAGCGTCGCAGAAAGATTCGCGGTGGCGGTGTATCAACTCCGCGTCCGCGGGCTTTCGCCCTTGCCTTCGTTGTTGGATGTCATGCTGAGCCCGCCTTCTGGGCGAAGCATCCCCCGGATGACTTACATCCCCGCCACCCCTCCCGAAATCTTCCTTCCCCCCGGTTGACTTTTCCCACGGCCTCTGGGTATACTTCCTCTCGCAACCAACCAATCCATGTGAGGATCGCGACCGCAATAGTGGAAGAGAACTAGCCAGCTCAGGTTTTCCCTTACCCGGAGCTCACCGGATTCTTATCGGTGGGCGTATGTCTTTTGTGCGCGCGTGCGTGACGGTTCACCAGAACACTCCTTCCCCTTAAAGCCCTTAGGAGGCAGAAACCAACATGCCGGCTACGGATTTTGCCCAGATACTGCCTGAATTGATCGACACCGCGGAGCAGATCCTTCCCCTGCCCGACCTTGCCGAGATCCAGATCAAGTCCTATCAGTGGTTCCTGGACAGCGGCCTTCGCGAACTCCTCGATCACTTCAGCCCCATCGAGGACTACTCCGGCACTGTCTCCATCATGTTCGGCGACTACCGCTTCGGCGAGCCCGTCAAGAATGTCGACGAGTGCCGCCGCAGCGACTCCACCTACGAGATGTCGCTCTACGTCAAGGTCCGCCTCGTCAATAAGGAGACCGCCGATATCAAGGAGTCCGAGGTCTACCTCGGTGAGGTCCCGCGCATGACCGAGCGTGGCACCTTCATCGTCAACGGCTCCGAGCGCGTCGTCATCTCCCAGCTAACCCGTTCCCCCGGCGTGTATTTCCGAGACCTCGTCGACGCTTCCGGCCGCGTCCTCCATGCCGCGCAGATCATCCCGGCTGAGGGCCCCTGGACGGAAATCGACAACGCCGCCGACGGCGTCATCTCCGTCAAGATCGGCCAGACGCGCAAGTTCCCGGCCACCATCCTCCTTCGCGCCCTCCAGTGGTTCGACGACGTCTCCTCTGTCGACGTCCCGTCCACCGGCACTGAAACCGAGATCCTTGAGTATTTCGGCACTTCCAAACGCCTCAGCCTCCGCGAGCTTCTCGCCATCGTCCGCGAGCAGCGCGAGGCCACCGTCACCGGCGCCGAGCCGCGCAGCGAGTTCTACTCGCTCCAGCGCGTCGAGGACTCCGAGGGCCACCTGGTCATCGATAAGTTCCGCCACATGGATCCGGAGAAGACCATCCCTCTCCTCCGCAAGGCCGGCGTCGAGGACCTTGACGTCCTCGAAGTCCCCTTCATGATCCACGCGACCCTCCGCGCCGACCGCGATCAGTCCGCCAAGGATTTCAAAGAGCCGTCGGAGATGTACATTGACGCCGGCCAGTCGCTCACTGCCGAGCACGGCCTGCTCAGCCTCTACCTTCGCATGCGCCCGGGCGAGCGCCTTCCTGGCAAGCGTGAAGAGGCCCTCCCGACCGCCGAGCAGCTCGTCCGGTCCTTCTTCTTCGACCTCCGCCGCTACGACCTCTCCCGCGTCGGCCGCTACAAGGTAAACCGCCGGTTGGCTCTTGATGTCGACCTCGAAAACCGGAGCCTCACCCGCGCCGACCTCATCGCGATGCTCGACTACCTCGTCAAGCTCCACAACCGCGAGGGCAAGGTCGACGACATCGACCATCTGCAGAACAAGCGTGTCCGCGCCGTCGGCGAACTGGTCCAGAACCAGCTCCGCATCGGCTTCCTCCGCATGGAGCGCGTCGCCAAGGAGCGCATGGCCTCCTCCGACGCCGACTCCCTGGTGCCGCATCTCGTCATCTCGGTGAAGCCCATCCAGGCCGCGGTGAATTCCTTCTTCGGCTCCGGCCAGCTTTCGCAGTTCATGGATCAGGTCAACCCGCTCTCCGAGCTTGCGCACAAGCGCCGCCTTTCGGCCATGGGCCCGGGCGGTCTCTCGCGCCAGTCCGCCAAGCTCGAGGTCCGCGACGTCCACCATAGCCATTACGGCCGGATCTGCCCGATCGAGACGCCTGAAGGCGCCAACGTCGGTCTCATCGGTTACCTGGCCCTCTACGCCCAGCTCGACGAGTTCGGCTTCATCCGCACCCCCTACCGCCGCGCGGTTCAGGGCCGTCTCACGGATGAGCCGCCGGTATTCCTCGGCCCCGATGAGGACGAGGAGTACAACATCGCGTCCGCCTCCGAGCCCCGCGATGCTCGTGGCCGCCTGGTCCACGACAAGGTCACGGTCCGCCGCGGCGATGAGTTCCCGACCGTCAAGCGCGAAGAGGTCAACCTCGTCGACCTTTCGGCCAAGCAGGTCTTCTCGATCGCGACGGCGCTCATTCCCTTCCTCGAGAACTGCGACGCCGTCCGCGCTCTCGCCGGCTCCAATATGCAGCGCCAGGCCGTCCCGCTGGTCAGCCCCGACCCGCCCTTGGTGGGCACGGGTCTTGAGGAGCGCGCCGCCCTCGACAGCGGCACGGTCATCATGGCTCCCAAGCGTGCCAAGGTCCTCGAGGCCGACGCTGCCCATATCCTCCTTGAGTACGATGGCGGCGAGCAGCAGGAGTTCCGGCTCTCCAAGTTCACTCGCACCAACATGTCCACGTGCCTCAACCAGCGCCCCGTGGTCCGCAAGGGCCAGCGGGTCGAGCGCGGCCAGCCCATAGCCGACGGCGCCGCCACCTCCCAGGGCCGTCTCGCCCTGGGCCGTAACCTCATCGTCGCCTACCTCTCGTGGGAGGGCTACAACTTTGAGGACGCGGTCGTCGTCTCCGAGCGCGTGGTGAAGGAAGATCTCCTCACCTCGATCCACGTTGAGAAGTACGAGTGTGAGGCCCGCGATACCAAGCTCGGCCCCGAAGAGATAACGCGCGACATCCCCAACGTCGGCGAGGAAGCCCTTAAGGACCTCGACGATCAGGGCGTCGTCCGCGTCGGCGCCGAGGTCAAGGCCGAGGACATCCTCGTGGGCAAGGTCGCCCCCAAGGGCCAGGCCGAGCTTACGGCTGAGGAGCGCCTCGTCATCGCCATCTTCGGCAAGAAGGCCGAAGAGATGCGCGACGTCTCTCTCCGCGTCCCTCACGGCTCGACCGGCATCGTCATCGGCTCCCAGGTCTTCTCGCGCCACAAGTACCAGTGCCGCGAGTGCGGGGCCATCTTCGGCTTCGGCAAAGCCGCCGAATACCTCGACTGCGAGCGCTGCGGCGGCCGCCTCAAGAAGCTGCAGGGCGACGATCTCAAGCCCGGCGTCAACCAGATGGTCCGCGTCTTCGTGGCTCAGCGCCGCAAGCTCCAGGTCGGCGACAAGGTCACCGGCCGCCACGGGAACAAGGGTGTCGTCTCCCGAATCGTCCCCGTCGAGGACATGCCTTTCCTCCCCGACGGTACGCCGGTCGACGTCTGCCTCAATCCGCTGAGCGTTCCTTCGCGCATGAACTTGGGCCAGCTTCTCGAGGTCCACTTGGGCTATCTCGGCCATCGGATCAAGCGCAACTTCCGCTGCCCGGTCTTCGAGAGCTACAAGTTCTCGGCCATCAAGGGCGGCCTGGAGGCCCTGGAGAATCAGCTGCGCATCGACGCCCTCCGCGGCTACGCCACCTGGGAACTCAACTTCCTGGGCGAGACCGTTGACCTCTCGGCCACGCCCGAGGATGTCACTCTCGAGGCTCTCGAGGCCACCGTCGTCAAGCAGCTCGCGGCGGCCGACGCCGAGACCCTCGCGGAGGTCGCCCTCTGGCTCGACCTTCCCGTGAAGGAGTGGAAGAAGGCCGACCCGGCTGCCCGCGCCCGGATGATCCTTGCCAAGTCCCTCGACAACTCGTGGGAGCGCGTTCGCTTCCTCGGCTCCGAGGGCAAGCATGTCATGATCGACGGTCACACCGGCGAGCCGTACAACATGCCCGTCGCCGTCGGCTCGCTCTACATTCTAAAGCTCAACCATCTGGTCGAGGACAAGATCCACGCCCGCTCGACCGGCCCGTACTCTCTCATCACCCAGCAGCCCCTCGGCGGCAAGGCCCAGATGGGCGGCCAGCGCTTCGGAGAAATGGAGGTCTGGGCCCTCGAGGCCTACGGCGCCTCCTACGCTCTCCAGGAGATGCTAACCATCAAGTCCGACGACGTCCGCGGCCGAGTAGAGACCTACGAGGCCATCGTGAAGGGCGAGAACATCCGCGAGCCCGGTGTTCCCGAGAGCTTCAAGATCCTCGTCCGCGAGATGCAGTCCCTTGCCCTCGACGTCACTGTCGAGGACCGCGAGGGCAATCCGATCGACCTGACCGCCGACGGCGACGACCTACGCTAAGAGCTCGCCCGCGAGCTCAGATAGCTCCAGCCGCCTGGCCTGTCATACGCAAGACGTGGAGGCATGATGGCTTTGCCTATCAGCACCACAGATTTTAGAGCCATTACCATTGGCCTGGCTTCACCTGAGGAGATCCGCAGGCTTTCCCACGGCGAGGTTAAGAAGCCGGAGACCATCAACTATCGGACCTTCAAGCCCGAGCGCGATGGCCTCTTCTGCGAGCGCATTTTCGGCCCCACCCGGGACTGGGAGTGCCATTGCGGGAAGTATAAGAAGGTCAAGTTCAAGGGCATCATCTGCGACCGCTGCGGCGTCGAGGTCACGCGATCTCGCGTCCGCCGCGAGCGGATGGGTCACGTCGAGCTTGCTTCGCCCGTCGCTCATTCGTGGTATCTCAAGACCTCGCCGAGCCCCATCGGTCTCTTGCTCGACCTTTCGCGCCGGGTGCTCGAGGAAGTCGTATACTTCGCCTCCTACATCGTGACCTTCGTCGACCGCGAAGATCTCGATCTCTATCGCGACGACATCTTCCGCGCCCTCGAAAACGAGGCCGAAGCCGCCCGGGGCGAGGCCGAGGCCCGCATCGACGGCCTCCGCCGCACCTACGAGCAGCAGCTTCGCGAGTCCCGCGAGCGCGAGGAAGAGGAAGACGAGGAGGAGGGCGAGGAGTTCCGTTTCTCCTGGCCCGAGGCCGAGACGTCGCATCGCCCCATGACCGAGGCCGACCTCACCGAGCGCATCCGCCGCGAGCATGAAGCCGCCGAGGAGCGCATCCAGGACCTCCGCGCCGCTGCCGAGAGGCTTTTCGAACTCTCGCCCAAGGAACTCATCAACGAGATCGAGTACCGCCGCCTCGAGACCCTCTCGGAGGTCTGCAACGAGCGCATCGGCCTCGACTTCAACCAGTACTTCCGCGCCGGCCTCGGCGCCGAGGCCGTCCGCGAGCTTCTGGCTCAGCTCGACCTCGACGAATTGGCCCGCGAACTCCGCAAGGAGATCGAAGAGTCCACCCGTGCCCGCCGCGCCCGCGCGGTCAAGCGCCTCAAGATGGTCGAGGCCTTCCGCAACTCGCGCAACCGCCCCGAGTGGATGATCCTTGAGGTCACGCCCGTCCTTCCGCCTGAGCTGCGCCCCATGGTCCAGCTCGACGGCGGCCGCTTTGCCACTTCCGATCTCAACGATCTCTACCGCCGCGTCATCAACCGCAACAATCGCCTGCGCCGGATCATCGAGATCAACGCGCCGGAGTCCATCGTCAACCACGAACGCCGCCTCCTCCAGGAAGCGGTGGACGCGCTCATCGACAACTCCCGCCGCGCCCGCCCGGTCACCGGCTCCAATCGCCGCCCGCTCAAGTCCCTCTCCGACATGCTGAAGGGTAAGGAGGGCCGCTTCCGCAAGAACCTTCTCGGCAAGCGCGTCGACTACTC
>PMZA01000172.1 GCA_003170595.1 Armatimonadota bacterium | reverse complement strand
AAGGGCAGGTTGGTGGTCACGATGGTGGAGGCGCGCTGGTAGCGACGGTTGAAGACCTGGTAGAGCAGGTCCGCGCCGCGGGCATCGAAGCTCAAGTAGCCCAGCTCGTCGCACAGGAGCAAATCAGGCGAGGACCAGGCGTGCAGGCGGCGATGAAGGGTATTCTTGGCCTGGCCAGCGACGAGGTCGTTGACCAGGTCGGCGGCCAGGACGAAGCGGACGCGGTAGCCGCGCAGGCAGGCCAGCTGGCCGATGGCGTTGGCCAGGTGGGTCTTGCCCACGCCCGAGGGGCCGACGAAGACGCAGTTGGTCTTGTCGCGGATGAAGTCCAGCGTGGCGGCCTTCTCGACGAGGTCGCGGCTGATGGACTTGGGGTAGTCGAAGTCGTAGCCGTCCAGGGTGCAGAGGGGGAAGATGGTCGACCGCTTGAGGGCGTCGCGTGCGCGGGCCTCGGCCTGGAGGCGCAATTCCTCGCGCATGAGGTGGTCCAGGAGCGAGGTGGGCGAGTCGTTGCGGGCAATGGCCTTCTGTGTGGCAGCGTCGAGAAGAGAGGCGGCCTGGTCGAGATTGAGGGCGCGCAGGACCTCGGCCAGGGAGAGGGTCGCGAGATCAGCGGTCGGTATCGGGGTCTTGGGGGGTCTTGGCGAAGAGGGCATCGTAGGTCTCCAGGTCGTGGGGCTCGACGACCAAGTCGTCGGCGGTGGGATTGCCGGTGAAGATGGGCTCGGGAGGCTCAGGCAGGCCGCGAGCGAAGCGGGCCTGGTCGCAGAGGGTGCGGACGTAGCGAGCGCCGAAGGTGTGATGAGCGAGGGCCTGGGCCATGCCGCCAGCGACCTCGGTCTCGCCGTACTGGGCGACGAGGCGCAAGAGCTTGCGGACCTCGTTTTGGAGGTTGATCTTGCGGCGAGCGACCTCCTGCAAGTAGACGCGGCACTCGGGGCTGAGGCTGGCGAGGCGGTCCTTGCGCTTGGGGCCGAGGGCCCCCTTCCTGCGCTCCAGGAGCCGCTCGATGTGGGCGGGGTCCTCGATGTTGCGACGGCGGTCCCAGCAGCGGGCATGGGAGGCGACAGGGTCAGGATTACCGTCGCAGAAGATCCGGACGGTGAGGTCGTCGGCGCGCAAAACAACGGACTTGCCGACGTACTCGTGCGGGACGGAGTAGGTGTTGGTATCGAGGCGCACGCGGGCCTCCTTGGAGACGATGAGCGGGAGGACCAGGTCGGAGTCGAAGGACCGCTCGGGCAGGGCGCGGAGGCGGGCGCGCTCGACGGTGAGCCGGGCCGAGGGTCGCTCGCGGGTGGTGGCGTGGAGCCGCTCGTTGGCGACCAGGTCGCGCCACCTGCCAGCCTGAGCGCGCAGGTCCGCGAGCGAGGCGAAGGCGCGGCCATAGAAGAAGGAATGGCGGATGTACTTGATGGACGCCTCGACGCGGCCCTTGGCCTCGGGGTAGCGCACGGGGGCGGCGTTGGCCTCGAAGAGGTAATGGCCGGCGAAGTGAAGGAACCGGGGGTTGAACTGGACCACGGCGCCGACGTGGTGCAGGACGACGCTCTTGAGATTGTCATACAGGATGCGGCGCGGGACGCCGCCGAAGTACTCCAGTGCCCGACGGTGCATCCGCAGGAAGGTCTCCATCTGCTGGTCCAGGGAGAAGTCGATGAACAGGGCGCGGGACCAGGAAAGGACCATCGAGAAGACGGACAGCGGCCTCTGCGTGGCCCCGATGCGGAGAGAGCCAAAGGAGCCCCAGTCCACCTGGGCCTGCTCGCCGGGCTCGGGCTCGACGCGCAGGTACGCCTTGCGGGGACGGGGCTGGCGCACCATGGCCACGTAGCGGCGCAGCTGGGCGATGCCCTGCTCATAGCCGCGCTGGCGCAGGTCCTCCAGAAGCCGCATGGCCGACAGCTCGGGCAGCTCGACCAGCCGCTGGACGATGTAGGGCTTGAAGGGGTCCAGGGCGCTGGGCGACGGGGCGTGGTCGGCGGGCAGATCGTCGCGCAGCGCCCGGCGGACCACCGAGTGGTGCACGCCGAACTTGCGGGCGACGGTCCCGATGAGCCACCTCTCGACCAGGACCAGCCGCCTCATCTCGGCGCGGACGGCGGGGGGGATCATCGCTGCCCCGTCGCGGCGAAGGTGGCCAGCCGCTTGGCCGAGGAGAAATCGCCCATCTCGCCCAGGAACCGGTCGCGCTCCCGCGAGGTGGGCACCACCACCCACTGGACCCGCACCTGCTCGCTATCCATCTCCCCCAGGAGCTGCGCCCACCTTTCCGGGTGGCGCGCGGTATCCCCGTCGCCCGCATCGACAACAGCGGTCAAGGATTGGCCGTAATAGGCGGCCAGCGACTCCAGCAGCGACGCCAGTGCCCGCGGCTGCGACGGCACCGGCGGCAGGCGCGCCTTCATCGCCGCCCCGCCCCTGGCCTGCGTGAGCATCAGCCGCGTCTCGTCGTGACCCGGCTCGATCGTCATCCACAACGTCGACATGAATCAGCGCCTCCACCCGAACCGATGGCGGAGCGGGCGACGTGCCCGCGGCCTCGGCTGGTGAAGTCACTGCTACCCCCGCCGTGGACGACTTGCGATGCTGGTGCGTCACTATCTGGCCCGCGCGCACCCGGTCCCGGTATCTCTGCTCCCGGTCCGCGTGCCCACGCCGACCCTGGCGACTGGCCTGGTACGTGCGCACGGCCAGCCGGTGGCTCTCTCGATTGACCGCCTTGGCGCACGCCTTCGAGCAGTACCGGCACCGTCCGTCACACGAACGGCAAAACGGGAACACGCCCAGGCACCGGGGGCATTGCCGATCTTGCAGCTCCACGCGACGGCGGGCGCCACCGTCCTGGACACCGCGAGCCGACCGTGCAAATCAGTCTGTGCGCCTCGACCCCTATTGGTCGATCCGCACGGGCAGCCCGGAGCGCCAACTCCGGGCTGTCCCCTTCTGGGGGCGCTGCCAGCTACCCGTCTACGACAGCCTGGCCCCGGTCAGCAACAAACCCCGCCGCCCGATCCCGCGCTACCCCGCGCTCGTGGTGATCGCGATCCCGCGCTTCGCGATGATCGTTTCCAGCCTGGGCTCCGGGTTCGTCGAGGGTGGCGCCGCTTCGGCCTGCTCGGCCGCGGGCTCGAGGCGGACGGCGCGCAGCTGGAACCGGCGCAGCAAGGTCTTGAGCGCGGCCTTGAGCAGGCGGACGGCGCCGGCTTCGTCCATCCCGCGCGGGGCGGCTAGGGTCAGGTTGAACCTCACGGCCGCACCTTGGCCGCGCCCACCAGGTGGGCAGCCAACCGGGCGCGCATCGAGGGCACGATCTGGGAGGCTTCGAAGGGC
>PMZA01000269.1 GCA_003170595.1 Armatimonadota bacterium | reverse complement strand
GGCGCGACTCCGCCTGCCCAGGTCGATGACGAGGTGACGTAGGGATAGGTGCCGTAGTCGATGTCCAGGAAGGTCGCCTGGGCGCCCTCGAGGAGGACGAAGGCATCGGCGGCGAGAGCCTGGCGAACCAGTGGGCGGATGTCGCCGATGTGGCGGCGGACGGTGGCCACGGCGGCGTTGATCTCGTCGAGGACGGCATCGAGGTCGAGGGGCGCCTGGCCGTAGAGGCCGGCGAGTATGCGGTTCTTGGCGGCAAGCTGGTCCTCCACGCGGGAGCGCAGAAGGCCGGCGTCGAGGAGGTCCCACATCCGCAGGCTGCGCGGGACGCGGTTGAGCTTATCGGTGTAAGCCGGGCCAATGCCGCGGCGGGTGGTGCCGATGTTGGCTGCGCCACCGGCGTCCTCCATGAGACCGTCGAGGAGGCAGTGGTAAGGCATGATGACGTGGGCGTTGCCGCTCACGATGAGGTTATCGCAGTCGAAGCCGCGAGCCTGGAGGCCGGTGATCTCCTCGGCAAGCTCGATGGGATCGATGAGGGTGCCGTCGCCCATGAGGCAGGTGACCTTCGAGTGGAGGATGCCCGAAGGGATGAGGTGGAGTTTGAAGGTCTGGTCGCCGACCTTAACGGTGTGGCCGGCGTTGGTGCCGCCCTGATAACGGATGACGAGGGCCGCCTGCTCGGAAAGCAGGTCGGTGATCTTGCCCTTACCCTCGTCGCCCCACTGGGCGCCCACAACCACAACGGAAGGCATTGGAAATCCTCCTGGCGGCGCTTGCGCGGCCCTTGGAAAACAGGCTGCGCGCGCGAAAAAGCCCCCGAGTCGGGGGCGCGTGGACTGTAACCTGTGAAGAATAGCGAGGCGGAGGGCGGGTGTCAACCGAAGGTAAGGCGGCGAGCCCAACAGAAGCGACCGATCCTAGACGGCGGGGGTTGACACCCCGCCGCCGTGGCGCTTCTTGGCGCCACGATCAGCCAAGGCACTTCCCAGGCGGAAGACGACGTCTTACACTCACCGGACGCCAGTCAGCCGATCCAAGATTTCGAGCAGTTGTTGGCGCCGCTTCGGGTTGAACCGGCCCCCCTCGTAAGCGCAGTTGCAGTGGAACTCCTTAGGAAGCCCGGCTTCGATGCTCGCGAACACTTCTTCCTTCTGACACGCCTCTGTGGCTTGCACCCCAGCACTTCGCGCCAGTTCCAGGTTTTTCGCCAACAGCTGAGCGTTAGTCAAGGCAAATTCCCCCCTTGTGTTACAAGGAACTGATAGAATCGAGCCCGGCACCAAGGCGGTGTGTACCCGCCCCGAAAGGGGCGAGCCGTCCAGGTGCTACAGACCCAGGCCGTGGTCCGCAAGCGCCGCGGCCATCGACTCAAGTTCGCGTTGGCAGGCCGGGTAGAGCAGTCCGTAGATGATCTCCTGTTGCGCGAACCGCCCGAGCGCCTCGCAGTCGTCGGCGTCGATCGCCGCCCGAGCCGCACCAAGGATATCGGGACTATCGAGGAGCGTGTTGAACACCCGGTTACATATCTCGTGCAAGTGGTACCAGGAGAACTCATGCTGCACTTTGGGACCCGAATGGCGTTTCCACCCACTGATGTGGTGACAGATGACAAAGTCCCAGTCTGGACGATAAGCGCGGTACCCCAGAGCGAGAATGGTCAACTCGGGCAAGCTGTGCGGCTTCGGCAAAACGCTCATATCGGCGGTAGCCTCCCAGGCCAGTCGTCTGGTCGGCCGTAAACTATACCAGAAGCGTGGCGTGCCAGGCAAGGGCTATCGCCTTATCGGCCTATCAATTGTTAGACAGCCCATGTGGGCATGGGTTGCGCCGGGGGCAAGGGGTATGCTACCTTCGTGATGGCACCCTGCGGTGTGCGTGACGTCCAGTGCAAGCCAAACACCAAACTTAGAATAGCGGGAGCCTGAAGTCCGCGGACGGCAGGCGTCGCCTGGTAGGAAGGGCTAAGGCCCTTCCTCAAGGGCAGCACCGGAACTCCGAGGCTGGGCACCCACGTTGCCACCACGGTAGCGAGCTTCACGACGCACGGCTCTCGCGGGGCGCCATCACTTTTGCAGACAGCCCGCCCAATCGGTTGGTGGCGGGCTGCTTGCCATGACTCAAGGGTGAAAACCACAGCATGGGCATCGTTGGCATGCGCAAGTTCTTCCGCCGCCCCATCCGCTTCCGGGTCGGGAAAAAGCACCTCCACTTCGGGACGCCCGTCCAGATCATCTTCTGGGGTATCGTGATGATCTTCGTCGTAGGCGCCTACTACTCCTTCGGGCCCTCGGGCGCGAGGGCCAGGTCGGGCTCATCGTCCTCCACTCCCGCCGCCGGGCAGCACCTGAGCACGGTCGTCGCGAAGATCGGCAAGGACTCGATCTCGCGCGAGGACTACGACAAGCAACTCGCCATGCTCGGCCTCGAAGAGGGGCCGCTCTCGGGGCAGTGGCAGCGGAAGCTGCAGACCCTCGAGTCGATGGTGGACGAGAAGCTCCAGCTCGAGGCCGTCAAGACGGAGAAGGTCACGGTCGGCAACGATGAGATCGAGGCCAAGCGCCAGCAGCTGCTCGATCAGGCCGTCGCCCAACGCTTCCCCAACAAGCGCGACCTGAAGGAATACCTCGACCGGAAGAAGCTCACCTTCGAGCAGTACAAGCAGCAGCTCGCCGACGAACGCTTCGGCGACACGGAGGCGCTGCGGTCGGGGCTGGAGATCGAGAAGCTGCGCAACACGGTTCAGGGACGCGTGCAGGTCAGCGACCAGGAACTCAAGGACTCCTTCACCGAGTACCACGCCCTGCACATCCTCATCATGCCCGATAAGGAAAAGACGAGGGCCGAGGATGCAGCCAAGGCCGCCAAGTCGACGGTCCCGGCGACCTTCGACGCCGATGCCGCCGCTAAGACGAAGGCTGACGACCTCCTCGCCAAAGCAACCAAGGGCGGCGACTTCGGGGCTCTGGCCAAGGCCAACTCCGACGATCCCGGCAGCGGGGCCAAGGGCGGCGACCTGGGCTGGTTCAAGATGGGCCAGATGGTGCCGGAATTCGACGCCGCGGTGCAGGCGCTCAAACCCGGGCAGGTCTCCGGCATCGTCAAGAGCCAGTTCGGCTACCACATCATCAAGCTCCTGGAGACGCGCTCGACGCTGCCCAAGGACTTCGATAAGGGCAAGGAACAGTACCGCCAGACGGAACTGCAGAAGCGGAAGGAGAAGGCGTGGGACCAGTACATGAAGGCTCTGCGCGACCAGTTCCCCATCGTGATCGAAGATGCTGAGTTGCGCGGCTATAAGGACCTGAGCGATCGCAAGCTCGACGTCGCGATGACGGACCTGCAGCAGGCGGTCAAGGACGACCCCGAGGCCATGGCCGCGCGGATGGTCCTGGCCATGCTCTACCGCGAAAAGAAGATGAACCAGCAGGCAGCTGACGTGCTGCAGCAGGTCGTCGAAAACGAGCAGGGCGCCCGGTTCGCCGATGCGCACATGCTGCTGGGCGACATCCTGACGGACCTGGGCAAGAAGGATGACGCGCTGGCGTCGTACCGTGCCGCCAGTGATAGGGCGGTCGGCAACGACTATCAGACGATGTTCATCCACCAGGACCTGCTGGCGAAATTCAAGAAGATGGGCCGCACCGATCTTGCCAAGGCCGAGCAGGACTGGATCGACGATTTCACGAAGCGGCAGAAGGAAAGCGGTGGCGGCGGGATGGGCGGCATGCCGATGGGAATGCCGATGCAGGTGCCGGCTAAGTAGCTGGCCAGGCAGACACCTGCGAACGTCAGCTGTGTAGCGAGCAGTGGCGTTCCTGCCCTTGGCCGTCATCCTGAGCTGGAGGCGTGAAGCCCCTCCGAGCGAAGGACCTGCGGCGGCGGCCTTTGCTGTGACCGTGACCGGGCAACGAAGAAGGACAAAGCTGCCACCTCAGGTCCTTCGGGCCGCGACACAGACCGTCGCATGGCCCTCAGGATGACGGATCGTAGAGCAAGGGCCTAGGGGGCGATCCTCGGTGATAGGAAGCGGATACGCGCAGGTAGGCCCTGGCCGCCGCCTCTCAAGGTGTCGTCGATGGACCTAACTGAGATGGATATCTCTAAGCCGAAGATGAAGGTCCGGCTCGCCCAGATCGCGCCACGACTGGGTGACGTGGGACGCAATCGTCAGACCCACCTAGAAGCCGTCCGCCAGGCGCGGGCGGACGGCCTCGATCTCCTCGTGTTCCCCGAGCTTTCGCTCACCGGTTACTACCTCCGCGACCTGACGGCGGAGGTGGCGATAACGGCCGATGACCCCGCGCTGCGTGAGATCGCCGAGGCCGCCGGGCCGATGCGGACGGTCGTCGGGTTCGTCGAGCGAGACGCCGAGTCGCGGCTCTTCTGCTCGGCGGCGTTCACGGCCGACGGCGCCGTGCGGCATATCCACCGCAAGGTCTACCTCCCCACCTACGGCATGTTCGACGAGGGCCGCTACCTCACGCCCGGCGAAGAGGTGCGGGCCTTCGATGGCGGAGGCTGGCGCGGCGGGCTGCTCATCTGTGAGGATGCGTGGCACCTGTCGCTGCCGCTCTTGCTGACGAGGCAATGGATCGACCTGATGTTCATCATCTCGGCGAGCCCGGCGCGGGCCCTGGCGAACGACCGGATGGGGCCGCAGGCCGCGTGGGAAGACATGCTGGCGACCTATGCGCGGCACGGGCAGTGTTTCGTCGTGTACTGCAACCGCGCGGGCTTCGAGGATGGCGTCGCGTTCTGGGGCGGATCGGGCGTGTGGGCGCCGTCGGGGCAGGCTGTGTGCCGGGCGCCGCTGCTGGAAGAGGCGATGTGCGAGTGCGAGATCGACCTGCGCGACATCGCCGAGGGGCGGATGGCCTCCCCCATCCTCGCCGATGAGCGCGATGACATCACCCTGCGCGAGCTGGAGCGGATCCTCCGTGGACGAGCTTAAGCTCAACGCCGAGATGACCGAGAAGCTGATCCTGGGCTTCCTGCGTGACGAGATCAGGAAGGTCGGGATACGGCGGGCGGTGCTCGGGCTGTCGGGCGGGATCGACTCGGCNNCGGCGCTGGCGACGGCGCTGGCGGTAAGGGCGCTCGGGCCGGAGAACGTCCTCGCGGTGATGATGCCCTACAAGGCGTCGAGCCCCGATAGCCTCGCCGATGCGCAGGCGGTCGTCGAGCAGTTGGGCTGCGATAGCATGGTGGTGGAGATCACCGCGCAGATCGACGCCTACTTCGAGCGCTTCCCGGAGGCCGACAACCGGCGGCGCGGGAACAAGATGGCCCGCGAGCGGAT
>PMZA01000004.1 GCA_003170595.1 Armatimonadota bacterium | reverse complement strand
GCAGTTCTGATTGTCGCTCATCATACGCGGCCCAGGCGGCACCCGCTTCGGCCCGCTGCCCCCGCCATCCTCAACTCGGCTGCACCTCTCGGATGCTGATGACGGTGCCGACCTCGGCCTCGTGGTCGAAGAGGAAGACATCGATCATGTGGGAAGGAACCTCCCAGGTCACGATCTCGGCTTCGCGTCCTGCCGGCGGGGGGAGGTCGGGCGCCACTGGCACAAGGACGCCGAGATCGAGGTGGTGAGCAGGAACACTGACTGGAGCACCTACTGCGGCGAGTGTAAGTGGAGCCGCCAGCCCGTGGATCTTCGAGAGCTGGCGGAACTCGAGGAGAAAGCGAAGACGCTGCTGCCGTCGTGGCAGACGAACCTGAGGTTCGTGCTGTTTTCACGGTCGGGGTTCAAGCCGGAACTGAAGGACCGCGAGGACGGCAAGCGAGTGATCCTCGTAGACCTGGAGGACCTGTACGGGACGAAGCCGAAGGGCAAGCCACGGTGAAGGTACGAAAGAGGCATAGGGACGCAAGGATGTCCGCGCCTCCGGGTTCTTCTTCATGCCTCGCCTGTCGCGATGCCGCTGCCGGCAGTTAGAGGGACTGTGTTAGGGGCCTCCAAGTCGGTCGGAGGGTGACGCCTGGATCCGCCGTTCGGCGTCGAGGTACACCCGGCTCCACAGAAGACCCGTCGCCGACGGCCCTCGGCGACGTGGCACCAGTCCTCTGGTTCTGGGCTGCGGCAGTACGTGCGCGATCCGCTTGTGGGGAAGGAGCCCGCAACCGGCCGGGCGAAATAGGACCAGCCATGTCGGTCGCCGATCTCTCAGATAACAGCAAGGTCGCCACGCGGCTCAAAGACTGGATGGATCGCCTGCTGGATCTGAGTCGCCGGAATGCGACTCTCTACTTCCAGCCAGGTCGGCGGCTGAGTCTGCGCGTCGAGGAACCAGGGACGAGTTCTTTCCTTGAGCGCTTCGTCTTGAGCGAGAAAGCCTACCGGTTCTGGGTCCCAATCGAAGCGTGGGACGCGCCTGAGACTGGGGAGTCAGAGGACGAAATAACGCACACGACGAGGGCAGAGGCCCTTCGATTGGCCGAAAGAGCGGGCCTGCTGACGGGCAGCAAGCTTGGAGCCGATGAGATCCAAGTGGCGAGTCTGGCGGCGCGCGAAGTGGGTCGGCGCCTCCGAGCTATGTGGGGGAGAGCACGAACCGATCTGGAGGAGCGCGGCGTGCGCATCCTGTTCGCCGCAGCCGGGACGCTGACTTGGACGGAGCAGGAGGGCAGCACCCCCGTTACTTCACCGCTGATCATGATCCCTGCTGAACTGGTGAGGGAGAGCACGAAGGAGCCCTTCGAGCTTCGGCCGGTGGATGAGGACATCGTACTCAACCCGGTGTTGCGCGTGAAGCTTCAGCAAGACTTCCATGTTGACATCCCAGACGTGCCTGACGACTGGGATAGTGAAAGCATCGAGGACTATCTCGGACGCGTCAGGGAAGCCATTCCCGCGACTGACTGGGTCGTGCGCGACGATCTGTTTCTGGGCCTCTTTTCCTTTCACAAGCTTCCGATGTACCAGGACCTAGCGGCTAACCGCGACGCAGTCGGGCAGCACGGCATCGTGCGAAGCTTGGCCGGCGCGGCCGATCCCCGCGAACCCTCGTCCGACCTACCCGAGCCCCAGGACATCGACCAACGCTTTGACCCAGCGAGGAGCTGCCTGGTCCTGGACGCCGACAGCAGCCAGTTAGTCTGCATCGAGGCTGTCGCCCAAGGGCGAGATGTTGTGCTGCACGGTCCTCCAGGGACGGGCAAGAGCCAGACGATCGCGAACGTCATCGCGGACTCCATCGCTGCCGGCCGCACTGTTCTCTTTGTGAGTGAGAAGATGGCTGCCCTTGAGGTCGTCCATAGGCGGCTGAAGCAGACAGGGCTCGACCACTACTGCCTCGAACTGCACAGCCACAAGGCGAACAAGCGGGCCGTCATCTCAGAACTGCATCGCTGCCTTCAAGAAAGGCTGAAGCCTGCGCAGACCATGTCGCAGCAAGAGCTTGGGCAGTTGGCAAGTCGACACCGACAGTTGAGAGAGTATGTTGGGGCGTTGCACAGCCGGCGCCTTCCGCTCGGCATGAGTGCGTTCGACGCACTGGGCGCACTGGCCCGTCTCGGGGCGTACCCCTACGTGCCGGTCGCTGAGAACGCAGTCAAGGACCTGACGCCTGAGTCGCTCGCACGGGCAGACGAGCTAGCCCATAGCCTCGCGGATGTCTGGCATGTTGCACTCTATGGACCTCGGTTCCCCTGGTTCGGATGCCGTCAAGCTGCTTGGTCGCCGTACCTGGAGCGGCGCTTGGCAATGTTGCTTGGCGAGTGTTCATCGGCGATAGAGAGCATGGGCGAGACCGGCTCCAGTTGTGCTGTTGCGCTGGGGGGCCGGTGCGAGACCCTCGCCGATGCCCGCTACCTCGACGGCCTGCTGAGGTTTCTTGAAGAGGGATCCGCCTCCGCCATCCCGGACCCTCTCCGCGGTGCGACAGGACGGCCGGCGTTCCATGACGCCATCGAAGCTTTGGCAACGCCGGTGCGCGAGCACATCGGGGTGAGGCCAGGGGCTCTCGCAGGCTGGCTCAAAATCGGTGAGGCGTGCCAGTTCCTGGCTAACGAGATAGCGCGATGGGAAGCCAGCGCCCTAGAGATCGCGCGCGTGCTGGGCATTGGGGCTTCAGATATGACTCTGGCGAGGGCGCACTCCCTTGTTCGGCTTGTCGAGCCGGACAGCCCCCCTCGCCATGTACCGGACCTCTGGCTCAGCGAGACCTCCGTCTCGCACCTTCGGGAGGAGGTCGTCAAGCTCAGAGATGAAGTGGAACGCTATCGAGATCTCAACGCGCGCCTGAATGAGTTCTTCAGTGACGCGGTGCTGGATCTCGATCTCGGAGCGTTGGTCGGACGATTGCCTCGGTATCGCTCGATAGCGCGCTTCCTGCGGCGCGATTACCGGAGCGACCTTCGGTCGGTTCGTCGGTGCTGCAAAGACGGACGCCTGCCGAAGAATTGGGAGCAGAGGCTGGACTTCGCAGCGACGATCCAAAGCGGTCTGCAGGAACTGGATGCCAAAGGCGCCCAAGCCGTCGGCGACTGGTATTCGAGATACGACACGGACTTCCAGCAGATCGCGCTCATGCTTGAACTCGTCGATGAAGCACGGCAGATTGCCGGCGGCTGCGCCCTCCCACCGGAACTAGTTGCGGCACTCTCGGGAGATGCGAATGTCCTGGCGGGCCTGCGAACGCATGCGACGGAGCTGCGCGATGGGCTGACGCGACTGCGCTCGCTGATCGCCGAGGCGCAGGGCGACGGGGATAGTAGTGCCGAAGACCGCCGAAGCGAGGAACCGTTCTGGCACGAGAGCCTGGGTGAGGTAGGGGCTTGGTCGGAGGCTGCAGCGGGCGCGGCCGGCGATCTTGAAAACGTGCTGCTCGAGACCAACACCCGACTCGCCGCGGAGGCCGGTGCGGTTGCCGCCTTCAGGGCGTCACTGGTATCTGCTCAGTCGCAGCTCGGCGAACTCCGGAAGGAGTTCGACGAGGAGTGCCCAAGGATCGAGGGCGAGGCGATGGACGAGGTCTCCCTGGGACGCACGGCTGCGGCTTTCCGCGACATGGCCGACCACCCAGGTGGCCTGCGCGACTGGCTCGACTACAGGACCGTGTGCTCAGCGATGGAGGCGGCAGGTCTTGCCGATCTCCCGCGTCAGCTTCAAGAGCTAGGCCTGGAAGCTGAACAGATCCCAGGCGCCGTACGCAAGAGCATATTGGACAGCTGGCTGGCATGGGTGTGCGCAGGCGATCCGATCCTGGCTTCTTTCAGGGGCGTGTCTCATTCCCGCGCCGTCAAGGAGTTCGCCCAACTCGACCGGGCTCTGTGGGAACTCGGGGCGGCGCGCATAGCCACCATCGCCGACGCCCGGCGGGTCTCGCCGGCGGCAGCGCCGGCAGGCTCCGAGAAGCAGGCGTTGCTGCGAGAGGCGAACAAACAGCGGCGCCACATGCCCGTACGGAAGCTGTTCGCCAAGATGCCGCACCTCCTCCTGCAGGTGAAGCCCTGCCTCCTGATGAGCCCACTGTCAGTGAGCCAGTACCTGCCCCCGGACATACGGTTCGACCTGGTCATCTTCGATGAAGCATCGCAGATCTGCTCCGAGGATGCGATCAGCGCCATCTATCGGGGCGACCACCTTCTGGTGTGCGGCGATCAGAAACAGCTGCCGCCCACGATGTTCTTCCAGAAGTCGGCGAGCGAGGAGTTCGACGACTCATCGGAGGAAGAGGACGACAGCCTGTTCGGCGTGTTCGACAGCGTCCTCGACGAATGCCTGGCAAGCGGTATGGCCTCCAGCATGCTCCGTTGGCACTACCGAAGCCGGCATGAGTCGTTGATAGCCTTCTCGAATGACAAGTTCTACGGCAACCGCCTCGTGACGTTCCCCTCCAGCCTACGAGAGGACGAAGGGCTTGGTCTGAAGCTGGTCTACGTCGAGAACGGCGTGTATGACCGAGGGAAGAGTCACAAGAACCTCCTCGAGGCAAGGAGAGTCGCTGACCTGGTGCACGAGCATCTGTGCGAGCGACCGGATCGCTCGGTCGGCGTGGTGACCTTCAGCCAAGCCCAGATGGAGGCCGTGGAGGACGAACTGGAACTGCGTGCACGGGACGATCGCCACTTCGAGGACCTCATGCGCTCCAACGAGCACGAGCCGTTCTTCGTGAAGAACCTTGAAAACGTTCAGGGCGATGAGCGCGACGTCATCATCTTCAGCATCGGCTACGGGCGCGACGCACAGGGCCGTATGTACATGAACTTCGGCCCGCTTAACCGTGCGGGCGGAGAGCGCCGTCTCAACGTCGCGATCACACGAGCTAGAGAGAAAGTGGTGCTTGTCAGTTCGATCAGAGCGTCTGATCTGGATATCTCAGGCACCGGGGCGGATGGCGTGCGGGTCCTTCACGCTTACCTGGACTACGCAGAGCGGGGCGCCGACGCGCTGGAAATGGAAGACTCTGGCCAGGGGGGCGAATACGAGTCGCCGCTGGAGGAGGACGTTGCCAACGCGATCAAGGAGATGGGCTACCAGGTAGTGCCGCAGGTTGGGTGCAGTGGCTTCCGAGTGGACCTCGGGGTGATCGACCCTCTACAGCCAGGCCGCTACCTGCTCGGCGTCGAGTGCGACGGGGCCTCATACCATTCGGGGTATGTCGCCCGCGACAAGGATCGGATACGTCAGGAGATCCTGGAGAACCTGGGCTGGCGCATCCATCGGATCTGGTCTCCCGACTGGGTAACGCGCCGCAGAGAGGAGGTCGAGAGGCTTCGGCAAGCCCTTGCTGCGGTATACCCCAAAGCGCTGTTCGCTTCTGCAGAGGAAGCGCCAAACGACAACAGGCCAGTCGGGCCAGCTGTGACGATAGAGGACGGTGCTCCAGCTTGGACGCTCGCCTCCCAAGACCGCATGGGCGCTGACTCGACCTGGGCCATTCCATACGCCGTGTGCGAACTTAGTGCCGGCGCGGGACGGTTGCCGGAGTTCCTGGATGAGGCCGCGCGAGCTCGGCAGCGGAAGCTGCTGCTGGAACTGGTGCAGGTCGAGGGGCCCATCCACCGCGAACTCGTCAAGAAGCGGATAGCGGCAGCCTGGGGCAAACAAGTGGGATCACGTATTGCTGCTGTCGTCGATGACCTTGTGGACCAAGCCCGGGCCGAGGGCGGGGTCGAGATCAAAGGGGATTTCGTGGTGCTGGCACCCGCGCCGCTCATCAGCTATGCACGGGTGCCTGTGGATGGCGACCCGAGGACGAAACGGGGCCTCGAGCACATACCTAACGCCGAAATCGCGATCGTCATGCTGCACCTCACAGAAGACGGCTGCGGTATCTCCGAGGAAGGGCTAGTTGCCGAAACGGCACGGGTCTTCGGCTTCAAGCGAACCGGGGAGAAGATACATGATCGGCTGCTCTACGTGGTGAACGGCCTCGTACGCATCGAGAGGCTTCGCCGCAGCGGCGACAACCTGTACCTGCCTTGAGGCTGGCACTATCTCGGCCATTCGAGTGGCCCTGCGCCTACTACATCTCGATCCAGGCGCCGATGAGCAAGTTCACCGCTGGCCCCAAGCCGCTAGCATCGCCGCGACCGGTAGGGCAGAGGGGCTCGCCGAGCGTTCCCGTGCGTTTTGTGCGTCACGCCTTCCAGCCAACGCCATCCAGATTCCCGACAACGCAGAGGGGTTCCCGCAGAAGAACAGCAGGTACAGGCATCCACCGTGGCGAAGCACCTGAGGTCTCAGCGTCGCCGGGGCCAGCCTCAGGCTGCCAGACCGACTGTGACGAGGCCGCAAAGGATGAGCCAACACACCAACAAGCCGGGCACCGAGCTCTTCATCGTTGACAACAGCGACCAGGACTGGAAGGTCCAGCAATACCTTCACGACTGGTGCCAACTCTCGGAGGCCATTGACATCGCCTCGGGCTTCTTTGAGATAGGGGCGCTACTGGGCCTTGATGGTGAGTGGCAGAAGGTGGATCGCCTCCGGCTTCTCATGGGGGACGAGGTGACCAAGCGTACCAAGCAGGCCTTCCTCGCCGGCTTGGGACAGATCACCGCGCTACTGGATGAGAGCATCGAGCAGCAGAAGGAAGCCAACGACTTCCTGCGAGGGGTTCCTGCTATCGTTGAAGCCCTGCGCACTGGCACGCTGCAATGCCGGGTCTACCGCAAGCGGAAGTTCCACGCCAAAGCCTACATCACGCACGCACGCCAGGCAGTCATCGGGTCCTTCGGTCTTGTGGGCTCCTCGAACTTCACCCTCCCCGGCCTCACGGAGAACGTGGAGTTGAACGTCCAGCTTACCGGCGCTCAGGTCGGCATCCTGCAAGACTGGTACGAGCGTCATTGGGGCGAGGCCGAAGAGGTCACGCCTGAGGTACTTCGGACCGTCGAGCGGCATATCCAGGAGCATGCGCCCTTCGAGGTATACGCCAAGGCGCTTGATGAACTCTTCCGCGGCTACCGGCTGACCTCCGAGGATTGGGAAGAGACCAAGTCAATCATGTTCCCCGTCCTGGATAAGTACCAGCGAGACGGATACCACAGGCTCCTGGAGATCGCTGCCGACTACGGAGGGGCGTTCCTCTGCGATGCCGTGGGCTCCGGTAAGACGTTCGTCGGGCTGATGCTCATCGAGCGCCTCATCATGCACGACCACAAGCGCGTGCTCTTGCTGGTCCCCAAGTCAACCCGTGAGGACGTGTGGGAGAGTGACCTGGAACGGTACCTGCCGCACCTGAGCGGCAGCCCCGACTTCAACAACCTCTCGATCCTCAACCACACCGATCTCGGGCGCGGGGGCGTCTACGCACGTCGATATGAGCGCATCAGGGAGATGGCTGACGTCATCATCATTGATGAAGCCCATCACTTCCGCAATCCGGGCCTCTGGGGCACCAACGAGGACGCGCCTTCACCTGACATGCGACTCTTTGGGCAAGACCGCATGTCTAGAAGTCGCGGCATCCAGCCGACGACAGAGAGACCGCCTTCGCGCTATCGCCGTCTCTTCGACCTGGCCGCCGGCAAGGAGATCTTCCTGCTCACGGCCACGCCCATCAACAACAAGCTAGACGATTTACGCCACATGATCGAGTTGTTCTCGCAGAGGAGGGAGGACTACTTCGGCTCCAAGCTTGGCATCCACAACCTCCGCCACTTCTTCCGAGGCATGGAGAAGGACCTCGCTGGTACCACGGACGGGCAGGTGGAAGAAGAGACGCCCTTCACCGACTGGGCCGAAGCGGGGAAGCTCCTTGCCGAGAACGAGCTGTTTCGAGGCCTCGTCGTGCAACGCAGCAGAGCCTACATCAAGCAGAGCCAGTGCCAGGCCGGTGAGGAGGTCACCTGCTTCCCCGATCGTGAGGCGCCACACGTGGCCGACTACTCCATCAAGAAGACTTACGGGCAGCTTCTCAACGATTTGGACAGGGCCTTCGGGAGGGAGAAGCCTCTCTTCGTCCTGGGCATCTACTACCCCTACGCTTACTACAAGGGCCCGGACGAGACGATCGACCACTTCGCCGAGAACCGCCAGAAGGAAGTCGTCGCTTTGATCCGCATTCAGTTTCTCAAGCGCTTTGAGAGCTCGCCCAAAGCCTTCGAGCGATCCTGCGAGCGGCTGCTCATCAAGCTGCTGACCTGGATGATGAAGAATTGCGAGACGGACTCCGAGAAGCGTCGTCTCGAGCGCTGGAAGGAGAAGAACGCCGACCTGTGCGGGTACGTTCAGCAGCATCAGCTTGAGTTCGAAGCCGAGGAAGAAGAGGCAGAAGAGGATCTCGTAACCGAGGAGATGCTGGAGAGACTCGAAGCGCTGGATCGCGACGAGTACAATCTCGAGTCCATCATCGACGACACCCTCGACGACCTCGGCCAAGTGGCAGACTTCCTCAACGAGCTTAGGCGCTTCGAGGTCAAGCACGATGACAAGCTTCAGGCCCTCATCAAGCTCCTCAAGACCGACAAAGACCTCAAGGGCCAGAAGGTCCTGATCTTCACCGAGTTCACCGACACGGCCCGCTATCTGCTGAGGCAACTGCAGGATGCCGGCCTGGACGGCGTGGCTGAGGTAGACGGTAATTCCAAGGAAAGCCGCAGCGACATCATCCGGCGCTTTGCTCCCTACTACAACCGCAGCGACAGCGCCCGCGAGGGCGACAGGGAGACTCGCATCCTCATCTCAACCGACGTCTTGTCCGAAGGCCTCAACCTCCAGGACGCCCAACGAGTCATCAACTACGATCTGCACTGGAACCCCGTCCGGCTTATGCAGCGCATCGGCCGCGTGGACCGGCGCCTCAATCCTGAGATCGAGGCCAAACTGCTGGCGCACCACCCCGAGGTTCGGGACAGGCGCGGAAGGATCGCCTTCTGGAACTTCCTCCCGCCCGAGGAACTCGAGACCCTCCTCCGTCTCTACAGCCGGGTCTCCCACAAGACCCTTCGCATCTCCAGGACTCTGGGCATTGAGGGCGGGAAGCTGCTACGACCGGATGACGACTACGAAGCCCTGCGCGAGTTCAACGAGAGCTATGACGGCACGCCAACCGATCTGGAGGAACTGCGCCTCGAGTACGAAAGGCTGCTCCAAGCCTACCCGGAGCTCGAGGATCTCCTGCCGGCTCTGCCCGGGCGCGTCTTCTCGGGCAAAGCGCACCCCAAGCCCGACACCCGAGCGGTCTTCTTCTGCTATCGAGTGCCACGACCCGATGACGAAGCCCTCGATGAGCAGGGCCAACCGCAGTGGACGGAAGCAGCGGGCGAGACCCGCTGGCTGCTCTACGACGTGGCCACCGAAGACATCCTTGAAAGCTCCACAAGGATCGCGGAGTTCATCCGCTCCACGCCGGAGACGCCGCGTCACTGCATCATGGCGCACGAGGATCTGCGCTCCATCCGCCTGAACGTCGAGAAGCACCTGAGGAACACGCTGCTCAAGCAGCTTCAGGCCCCGGTCGGAGTCAGGCCGGTTCTCAAAGCCTGGATGGAGTTGAGCTAGGAGGAGAAGCACATGCCTGATGTCGACCGCGATCGCCTCCGAGCCATCAAGTCCTTCCCGTCTCTCGTGAAGTACCTTCGCGACGAGTTGGACTGGCCCATCGAGTCTGATCAGTTCGAGGAGTTGACCTTCGACTACAGCCCGGCAGAGCTGGGACTCGATCCGAAGGTCGCCGCGAAGATCGAGGAGATCAAGCAGCTTCGCCCCCTTAACAGCCACCAGCCGTGGGGCATCTTCTTCGTGAAGTTCGAGCCTAAGCGCCTGCCGGTGGTCGCTCTCCGTCGCGTGCTCGGCTCGCTGGTTCTTAAGCAGCGCCGTCGGACTGGAGCTGGCCAGCAGGCATCTTGGCGGCTCCATGACCTTCTCTTCATCTCCGCCTACGGCGAGGGCGAAGAGCGGCAGATCACCTTTGCGCACTTCTCAGACGACCCCCAGACAGGAGGTGATCTGCCCACCCTTCGCGTCCTCGGCTGGGATGATGCCGATACCGCCCTGCACCTGGATCACGTCCATGCCGACCTGCATGAGAAGCTCTCCTGGCCGGAGGACGACGCGGACGTTGACGACTGGCGCGACCGGTGGTCTTCGGCCTTCTCCCTCAGGCACCGCGAAGTCATCACCACCGCCCAGCAGATGGCCCTGCGCCTTGCCGATCTCGCCCGGGTGATCCGCAAGCGCGTCAACGCAGCCCTGGCCGTCGAGACCGACAGTGGTCCGCTGCGCCAGCTCATGAAGACCTTCCAGGTCGCCCTCATCCATGACCTGAGCGAAGACGACTTCGCCGACATGTACGCCCAGACCATCGCCTATGGTCTGCTCTCAGCCAGGGTCTCCCGCCCCGCCGGGCTGGTCGCCCAGGATGCCGCTCTCCTCGTCCCGGTCACCAGCCCGTTCCTCAAGGAGTTGCTGGAGACGTTCCTCCAGGTCGGTGGGCACAAGGGCCACATCGACTTCGACGAGCTCGGTGTGAACGAGGTCGTCGAGCTCCTCCGCCATGCCAACATGGAGGCCGTCCTGGAGGACTTCGGCAACCGTAACCCGCAGGAAGACCCCGTCATCCATTTCTATGAGCTGTTCCTCAGGGAGTACGACCCCGAGAAGCGCATGAAGCGCGGGGTCTTCTACACGCCCCGGCCCGTGGTCTCCTTCATCGTCCGCAGCGTAGATGAGATCCTGCGCACCGAGTTCGGCCTGCCCGACGGCCTTGCCGACACCACCACCTGGGGCGAGATGCAGGAGCGCCACCCGGACCTGAAGCTACCGGAGGGCGCCAAGCCAGACGAGCCGTTCGTGCAGATACTCGACCCCGCCACCGGCACCGGCACGTTCCTTGTGGAAGTCATCGAGGTCATCCACAACACGATGGTGGCCAAGTGGAAGGCTGAGAGCTGCCTTGACCGGGAGATCCAGGAGCGGTGGAACGAGTATGTCCCGAAGCACCTGTTGCCCCGGCTATTCGGGTTCGAGCTACTGATGGCCCCGTACGCCATCGCCCACATGAAGATCGGGCTGAAGCTGTATGAGACGGGGTACCGGTTCGAGTCAGACGTGCGAGCTGGGGTCTACCTGACGAATGCGCTGGAGCCAGGAGAGACAAAGGAACAGGTGATGTTCGGTGATCTGGTGGCCGAGGAGGCAAACGCGGCGGCGGTCGTGAAGCAGCGGACGCCGATTACGGTGGTCATTGGCAATCCACCGTACTCCAGGGACTCCGTCAACCGCGGGGCCTTCGCCGAACTCCTCGTCGCCCGGTACAAGAAGGCGGTTGCTGACGAGCGGAACATCCAGCCCCTCTCAGACGATTACCTGAAGTTCCTGGGCCTCGCCCATAGCTCGATCAGCAGGTCTGGATTCGGCATAGTCGGCTTCATCACCAACCACAGCTTTCTGAGAGGGGTGATCCACAGGGGGGTACGTGGCGAGTTGGTCCGCGACTTTTGCCATCGCCGAACCGTTGATCTCCACGGCAACTCCAATATCCAAGAGCAGGCGCCACTTGGCATACAGGACGAGAACGTCTTTGACATTCGTCAGGGAGTATGTGTGTCGCTCCTCTCGCGACACCCTTCTGCGGAGGCGGTGAGTGCAGCGACACAGATCGTCCAGACGTTTGAGTTGTGGGGGCCGCGTGCTCGCAAGTATGAGTTACTTCAGACCATGACGTTGTCTGAAATGCCCTGGACCAGCAGCTATGCGGCTGCACCGAAGCACCACTTCTTCCCTGTGGCCGACCAGCGTGCGGACCAGGAGTTCTCCACCGGATGGGCTGTCTCCGAGATATTCGTCGAGTCGGCGATGGGTTTCATCACCCACCGCGACGATTTCGCCATCGGAATCGACTACGACAATCTGCTTGCTCGGGTGAGGGAACTCGCTGGCAGCGAGGTCCCGACCGAGGAGATTCGAGAGCGCTACGGTCTGGCAGACAACGGAGACTGGACACTGGAGCAAGCGCGCGCCGGCCTTCGCCGAGTTGCGTCCCTCGAGAGTGCCATGATGCCCTGTCTATACAGGCCATTCGACGTTAGGTGGTGTTGGTGGGGACGGGAGCTGATGGATCGCCCCCGACCGGCACTCCGCGGCCTCTTCGACCAGCCCAACACCGCGCTGCTGTGCAAACGCCAGAACAAGAAGAGCCCGTTTTCCTATGTCTTCGTGGCCGATCTGATGACAGAAAGCTGCGTCTTCGAGAGCGCGCATGCCAACAACGTTGCTTTCCCGGTCTATCTACATTCGAACGCAGGCTCTCTCGAGGACGGCGGCCAGCGCCGCCCCAATCTCAACGCCACCTTTACAGGTGCCTTCGACCGCCTTCTTGATCTGCGCTTTGTTCGCGACGGTAAGGGCGACCTGATGACCACCTTCGGCCCCGAGGATGTCTTCCACTACATCTATGGGGTGCTGCACTCGCCCACCTACCGCACCCGCTATGCCGAGTGCCTCAAGATCGACTTCCCCCGCATCCCCCTCATCGCCGACCGCGACCTGTTCCGGAAGCTGTGTGCGCTCGGCCAGGAGCTGGTCGACTTGCACCTGCTGCGGTCCAAGTTGCTCGACGGGACCACGGCGCGCTTCGTAGGCAACGGCGACGCGCAGGTGGTCCGGGTCACCTATGACGCCAAAGGGCAGGCGGTCAGCATAAACCCCACATATCGCTTCACCGGCATCCGCCCGGACGTGTGGGAGTTTCAGGTGGGCGGCTATCAGGTGCTGGAGAAATGGCTGAAGGACCGCGGCCCGAAGAGAGGCAACCCCGGCCGGGTGCTGACCGAGGACGACCAGCGGCACTACTGCCGGGTGGTCATGGCTCTCCAGGAAACCATCCGCCTGATGGCCGAGATAGACGAGGTCATCGAGCAACACGGCGGCTTCCCTGATGCCTTCGCGACGGGCGACACACTGTCCGAGACCGCCGAGGGGGATGGGCCCGCTCCCGAGCCAGCCGCGCCCCTGACCACCGAGATCATCGACGACGACGACGATGTTGTTGTTGCCGACGTTGCCGACGTTGCGCATGATGCGGATGATGACGAAGTCGTCGATGATGACGATGTTGACGAACAGCCCGCGAGTGCTGCGACAGCCGCCGTGCCCATCGAGGACTGGTCCACCGAGGAGGTCATGGCAGCCTTCCGCCAGGCCGCCCGTGGCCTGGGTACGGTGGAGCGTGAAACACTCCTGCGGGAGGTTGCGAAGATCCTCGGCTACCAACGCCTGGGCAAGCTGATCAAGCAGGTCCTCAAGGGCCACCTGAAAGCCGCCATCCGCCGCGGGATCATCGAGGCGGACGGCCCCGATGTTCAGATCGCCACGCCGGCGATGGCCGACTACAGCCTCGACCAACTCCTAGAGACGTTGTGGTCGGTGATGCGGAAGAACCGGGAATACGATAGGGAAGAGGTGGTAGAAGCGGTCGCTCATCACCTGGGCTTCAGCCGCGTGACGGAGACGGTAGGCGAACCTGTCAGGTCTGCCATCACCTCGGCCCTTCGCCTCGGCATCCTGGGCCACGACGGCCAAACCATCTGGCGCACTGACTGACGTCGGCATCGCGGTGCCTGGGATCGAACGGTCGGCGCGACATCGGCGAAAGCACAGCAGCGGGGTGAGGCCCAGCAGAGGGATAGGCGCCGCCGTGCCGCCGCCGAACACGGCAAAGGCACGCTGAGGGGTTTCGCCGCCTTCCGCCCCATGCGCCGGCGGGGTTGGGCGCGAAGGCAGAAAGTCATGATCGTGCCGGTGGATCCCGATGGCGCATCCTGATGAAATGTCTGATGATGTAGGTGCGCCTTGGGGACGGCCATCGAGCCGGAAATGCGTCTCCGGGGACAACAGGTGGGCTAAACCCATGCCGGCAGAGGACAGCGATAACCTGCTGAAGCAGCCCGAGGGCCAGTTTCTCGAGCGCAAGAGTTGCTACGAGTGGAACGACCGTGCCGAGCGGTGGAAGCTATTGTCGGCTCGGGACATGGCCCGTCAGGTGGCCGAGACGCTGGCGGCCTTCGCGAATGCTGACGGTGGCACTTTGGTGGTAGGCGCTCGCGAGAAAGAGGGGCAGCCCTGTGGCTTGCAGCAATGCCCTGAAGACCGTGTGCAGGTGGTTCTTGATGCGCAGCGGACACACGTGGTGCCCGCCATCCCAGGCGTCACATACCGGTGGCTTGAGACAGATGGAGACCGCCTATTGGTCTTCGACGTGGGGCCCAGCATGGTTGTGCACCAGCTTACTGACGGCCGTTACGTCATGCGGCAGGATGACCAGAACCTTCCCTTCAGGGCTGACGCCATAGAGGCGATCAAGTCGGCAAGACAGCAAACCGCGGCAGATGCAGTGTTCGTACGAGAAGCCGGCATGGCGGATATTGATGCCGACTTGGTTGCCGAATTCGCAAAGCGCATCGGATCTCGTCTTTCCACAGGGGATCTGCTACTCCACTTCCGCCTCGCCGAGAAGCTGAACGGTGGTTTGGTGCTCAGACTCGCTGCGCTGCTCCTGTTCGGCAAGGATCCCATCCGCTGGCATCCTGTCTGTTACATCGATTTCGTCAAGTGGGCAGGGACCAAGCGGGAGTTCGGTGCCGACCTGAATGTTGTCAACCGCCAACGTGTCGAAGGTCCGTTGCCAACACTCATCCAGAGCGCCTTCGATGTAATCAGACCCCACGTTCGGGAGCGCCAACAGCTTGTGGACCTGCTCTTTGAGGAGAAGTATGAGTACCCTACCTTTGCCTGGCAGGAAGCGATCATCAACGCAATCGCGCACCGAGACTACACTCTTCGTGGAACGCCTGTTGAAGTCTGGCTGTTCGATGACCACATGGAAGTGCGCAGCCCCGGAGCGCCGATACCTCCGGTGACCATCGAGAGCCTGCAGCGCTCGGAGCCTGTCCACGCCTCCCGCAATCCGCTCCTCGTTCGGGTTCTCACCGAGTGGGGACAGATGCGTGAGCTAGGTGAGGGCATCCCACGAATGTTCCAGGTGATGGAGCAGGAAGGCCTGAACCCGCCCGAGTTTCGCCTCGACGCGGGGGGCATCTTCACGGTGTCCTTCTACAACACGGTGGTGTACCCGCCTGAGATACTGGGCAGACTACAGGAGCTTCAGGGGCTTGGCCTGTCCAGGAACCAGTGCCGGCTCCTCGCCTATGCCCACGCTCACGGCGGCACCTTCACGAGTCGACAGTATCAGCAACTTACGGGAGTAGACGTCTACACGGCCCAGCACGACATCCGGCAGTTGCTGAGCCACCACATCGCCATCCTGCCCAGGAAGGGCGGACGCGTGTACCACCTTGTGGTCAGTCCCGAAGAGCAGCCCAAGAGCGAACTCGAACAACGGTATGAGCAGTTGCTGCCGGAGATGGAGCAGGTCGGCTTCCTGACCAACGCCTCCGTGCGCAAGGCCATCGGCCTTTCGAGGAGTGGTGCCACTCGCCTCTTACAGGACTGGGTTGACGCGGGCATCGTCATAAAGCGTGGCTCACACCGGGGCACCAAGTATCTGCCTAGTGATGAGACAGATTCGTAGGGGCGGATTGCGCGTGCGGCAGATCGGCATCTAGCATGGGAATGGGCCAACGCCCTGTTGGAGCCCCCGACGTCTTTCCTAGGTAAACAAGCCCTCCAGGTGTGAAAATGCTTCGTGTCCGCGTTCATACGATGCATATGAGCGCAGAGCATTCCCTCGGAGTAAATGCGCCAGTCTAAGAAGGCAATGCATCATCCTCACGTTCATACGATGCATTTGAGCGCAAAGCATTTCCCCAGAGAGAATGCACCAGTCTAAAAAGGGAATGCATCATCCCCGCGTTCATGGTGTGCATTTGAGCGGTAGTCATTTCTCCCAAAAGCTGCCCAGCCGTTTGACGCCAGCTAGTCTCGTCTGTTCTTCCTGGGTCGGAGTAGTTGGGCGTTGCTGTGGGTCTGCGGCTTGGCGGCCGTCTTTTCCGTTAGCCCCAGCCGTCGAGGATCTTTTTCGGTCGGGCAGCCTCGACATAGCCCCGTCCGGGCTACCTGACAGCTCAGGCAGAGAGTTGGATATCTCGGCTCGACGCACCATCTTGCGGGATGAGCCGTGCTGTCATTGGAGGAGGGAAGCCCGGATGGGCAATAGACTGCCTTATTACCGGGGATGACTGCCTTATTCCCGAGAGGCTTCATCTGAAAGGGGACCGCAGACAATGCGGACACGGGAAACCGCAGAAGAGACCAGACTGCCCAATTGCCAGGAGTGACGGCCTTGCACCCCTGGCGGCGGGAGGTCCGGTACGGTGGCTGGCGAAGGCAGGGCAACGCCGTGAGGCTATACGGCTCGCCCAGCCAGCGTCGATGTTCACCCCACACCCGGCCTTAGGGGACAAGGTCAGCCGCCGTCGCTGGGGCTGCTGACGGTCAACGCGCTGGTGGCGTCGACTTGGCTGTCGGTGCCGGTGTTGTGCGAGCAGATGGCGGTGCGGAGCGTGCCGGTGATCCTGAGCATTCTGGAGAGCGTGCAGGGGCAGTACAACGCGCGGCCGAAGCTGGCGCGGATCGTGGCGAATGATTTCTCGGACCGCATCCCCTCGGCGAAGGCGATGCTTGAGGCTTTGCGCACTCAGTATGGTTCTTCCGTCTTGCCTTCTCTCATCCGCCATTCGAACTATCTGATGCGGGTGCACGCGGCGGGGGAAAGCATATTCAGCGTGGCACCCGATTCCCATCCAGCGCAAGACTTCCTCCTCCTCGCCCAGGCTTTGAATTCACCACTCGCCCTTCCTTCCTTACCCCAGGAGGCCTAACGCCACATGCTACTCGGAATTCACGATGGAGAGATCGCGGCCGCGGTGGTGGAGGGTGCCCTGTCCAACCAGCCCCTTACTGACAGAGCGCACGATATGTTGGGCATCGCCTCGCTGGCGGACTCACTTGCGGGCGTCATAGCCACCCTTCCCACCCCTGCCCCTTACGTTGTGGCCGTCGGCGGCCCCTGGGGCACTGGCAAGACCTCCTTTCTCAATTTCCTCGAGGAGTCACTTGAGGACCAAGACCCGAAGCCCGTTGTGGTGCGGTTTAGCCCGCTTTGGTATGGCCAGAGCGGGGAGCTGGTGACGCACATGCTACTCAGCATCGCGGCGTCATGCGGGTCGTCCGGTAGGGACGAGCGGAGGGCTAGGGCTCTCCTGCGCTCGGCGAAGTGGTTGTTCGTAGAGCTTGCCAAGACCCAAGCGCATGACCCAGTCGTGGCTGGCAAGGCCGCGGCGGCGGCGGGCGTAATGAGCGCCGCGGACTGCGCGTTGAGCGCGGTCTCGCGGCGGTGGGGCGATCTGGCGTGGCGGAGCCCGGCTGGGCTCCGTAAGAGAATGGGCGAATGGGGGCTACGAGCCAAACGGCGACTCGTCGTGCTCATCGACGACCTCGACAGGCTTCAGCCCCAGGAGGTGTACGATCTCCTCAGGGCGGTTCGCACGGTCCTCGACCTGCCCTACACGGCGATAGTCATCGCTCTGGACGCCGACCACGCCGAACAGGCGCTGGCGAAGCATCTCCGCGACGGTGATGACGTCGTAGGAGCCCGCGAATACCTGCAGAAGTTCTTCGACGCCGTGTGGGCTTTGCCCCCCTTCGAGCCCTACTCTGCAGCCGCACTACTCAGGGTGGGAGTCGAGGTCATACTCGCGCAGGCCGAGGGCCCGGCGCCGCATCTCGATGGCCCCTTGTTCGAGGCCATCTTCCGCGACCATCTTCCGGCCCTGCTGCGATCCATGCGAGACACGGCTAGGATTTTCCAGCAGTTTGCCCTTCTGTGGCGCACGGGGATGGCGGGCTCGGTGAATGCTGCCGACGTGCTCGCACTAACCGCGGTCCAGGTCGTCGCTCCAGGTGTGCACGCGCGGATACCCGATGTTGCCGCTGAGTTAGCGCCTGCCGGAGCGCAGGCCCGGAGCGGCTTCGACCTCGGCCAGGCCCTGACGGACCCTCTGCACCCGCCGGCACCACTTCCCCAGCGTCTGGGCCTCCCCGACGGCGGGTCGGCTCTTCTCAGTCTGCTGGTCGCCGTATTCCCGGCGCTCGGTAAGGCGGTCGGTCAGCCGAGCGCGAGGGCCGGGGCATACCTCGACAAGGCTCTCTCGCTGGGAATGGTCTGCACGAGAGAGCCTCTCACCACCTACCTAAACCACGCGCTGCCTATCCACTGGGTCACCGGGGCCGAGGCCTGGGAGGCGTTGGCGGCGGCAGAGTCGGCGGAAGACCTGGCCGACTGGATCAGGCGTCGCGTTGGCGGCAACCCTGCCACGGCGACAAGCCTCCTCCTAACTGCGCGCGCACACACCGGGGCGTGGGTTGCGGACAGTGGGGTGTGGGCTGTGGACGGCTGGGTAGAGCGACTCCGTATCCTCTTGAGGGCCCTGTTCATCGTCGGGGACGACCTCCTCTCTGTCGCCGCCAGGGGGCCTTGGCCCTCGCCGGGGGAATTCCACCTAGCGGGCGCGGTGGTCCAGGTGCTGCGGGAGCTCGGACCGCAGGAGGCGCCCGCCGCCCTCCGAGGGGCCATGGAGGATCCCTCCTCTCTCATGGCGATGGTCGTGGTGTGTGATGAGCTGACTTCAGATAAGCGTGAAGGAAGGGCAGAGGAAGCGTCGGTCCTATCTGAGATGGTCGGCCCTATGACCGCCGACCAAGCCGTTGTGCGCACCAGAGAGAAACTGCACCAGCACCCGGAGGAGCTGCTAGAGGCTCTGCACCCTTGGTGGGTTCTAAGGTTCTGGCGAGACGCTGAGGACGAGCGCACGCCTGCCAACGCGCTGCTGGCGCTGTGCATGGACCCCGACCGGCTGGTTCGCCTTGCCCGGAGGGCCCAGCGCCCTCCCATATCGGGCGGGGACGTGGGCTGGGTGTTCAAGCCCCACGCCAGCCGGTGGCTGGAGCTGATATCGGCAGCTCCTCAGCGGTCTACAGAACACCAGCCGGGAGACGACGAAGCCCTGCAGTCGCTGGCGGCCATCATCAGGCCGCTCCTCCCGGAGGACCCCTTCGCTGAGGTTGGGCTGCCGATGGAAGATGGCGAAGATGAGTAAGGTGGGATGATGAGGGTGCCAAACATCGATCCGCTCGGTCTCATCGAAGGGGCAATAGGGGAGAGGAAAGAAGGCGTCCAGATGCTTGCCGTCGCCGACATCAAACCCAATCCAGTGCAGCCACGCCAAACCTTCGCCGAAGAGGCCCTCGCTGAACTGGCGAACTCCATCCGCCAACATGGCGTCCTCCAACCCCTCGTCGTTCAACCCGCTCCCGGTCGATGAGGCCACCGCACGGATGCTCTCCCTCGTCGAGAACCTCCAGCGCGAGGACCTCCGCCATGATCAGGTCGGTGTCTCTTAACCGGCATTTCTAATTGTCGTTCATCAGGTGTGGCTTGACACAGACAGCTCGGCATTGCCGTGTAGTACATACCTCGTCTGGATGGAGAACCACTTGCGCCCGTACCAGGCTCCGGGGCCGCGGGAGCCTGGGCTGCTCTCGCAGCCAAGATAGACCCGGTCCCCGGGGCAATGTCATGCCTGGATTGGGCATCGGCATAGGGATCTGCCACACCACTCGAGTCTGGTTGAGCCCAGAAGCAGGGTGATTGCGCAGTGGAAAATGGAAGGCCCCTCCGCCGGCGTTGCCGTCGGCGCAGGGGCCTAGGTGGATCACACAACCGAAGAGCCTGAGGCTACTTCTTCGCCGCGGGCTTCTTCGCTGCCGGCTTCTCCGCGGGCTTTTTGGCTGCCGGCTTCTCCGCCACTGGCTTTGCCCCTATCTTCTTCTCCTTCTTGGCCATCGGTGCACCCTCCTCGCACTTCGTCTCAGCCGGTACGTTGCCGGCCGCTAAGTGCCATTTTGCAGGCGATAGTCACCCGGCGTGGAGAGGTGGTGGCGACAGATGTACTCTATGGTGCCATCGCTTGTACTTAGCCAGCTTGAGGCGGGTGCCCTCCGGCAGAGCTGGCACACGGGTGTGCATTGAGGGAGGGCCACATAGAGGTCGCGGACTCCAGGGACCACGTTGCCGTGCTTCGAGTAGCCCCGGACGCTCCTGGTGAACTCTGCCCGGTAGGCCGCCATCTCCTCGCCCCACTCCGATATGACGGCCAACCAGCGATGGGTGAAGCTCGGGCCGTGCGCGGCGTCGATGTCGGCAAGTAGCTTGGTTACGCCGTTGCGGCCGAGGTGGGATTTGTGATACGAGCCCTGGCTCACGTCGTCTTCGTACACGCTACCGACGTGAGCCACAAGCAGGTCCACCGGAGCCAACTTCGGATCGGCGCTGCCGCTCCGAAGGTCGCGCGGATCGAGAGTGAAGGCATCCGAGACCTCCTGGCTCCAGCCAGTGTCGCCCGTTACCCCGACGGTACCTGTCGTGTGGCCATGCTCGTCAATGAGTTCCAGTCTTAGCCCGATACACTGGCTCCGCTTCCCGCCCCCTTGCTTCGTGTGCAGATCTTGGTGGTTGGCGGGAGAGGCCCACAGCAACAGAGCCCCGTCCAACGCCGGAACTCCCTCAGCTGCTGTCGAGTTGAGCACTTCCGGCTCTCTGTCGGTCACATGGCTAATGAGTTCGCGGTAGACGTCGGCGCAGCTTGGAGACACGTAGAAGGTCAGCGGGGGCGCTTTGCCGGGCTGCGCCTCCTCGCGCTCGTGGATGCACGTCAGCACCTGCAGGAGGTCATCAACGTGGTCTATGTGATAGTGCGTCAGCGCGACAGCGTCTATGTTCGCGAATACCAGGCCGTCCTCAGCCATGGCTCTAAGGAAGCCGATACCGGGGTCGATGGCGAGCCCCTTGCCACGCCAGGACAGGAGATAACCGCCGGACACGGGTTCGTGGCCCAGGGCGCGGAACTGCGGAGATGGCCTCGGCTCTGTGTCGGTGCGGCGGGCCAGTGGGATGGCAGTGTAAGACGCCCAGTCTCTGTATACAACGAGGGCTCCCTGCGCTCCGGGTGGCACACGCTCTTTGCAGATGGGAACGGGGGGCGCACAAAGCCTGTCCGCGAACTGCCTCTCGGAAGCTCTCTTGCGCAGTAGGGCCTCGGACAGGTAGAACCCGGCTGCGGTTGTCTCGGCCTCGGCCTCCTGCCCAGGGGCGACGCTTAGGAACTCCGCGGCCGTCTTCCGGGCTTCCCGGCGGTCGCCCGCCCGAGCGAGAACGCGCGCAAGCACCGCCAAGGCGAGACCTATCGCGGATTTGCTCTTCGAAGATTTGGCGGCTCTTAGGGCCAAGCGAGCCCATCTGAGCGCCTCCCCATATAAGTCTTGTGCCAGGAAAGACTCGGCCAGTGTCTGGCGGGCATACGCGAGCGTGCTCTTATCCTTCTGCAGGTTCGCGTGACCGACGGCGTCCGAGGCGGCGTCTAGGCTTTGCCGATAGCGACCTAACACACGGTAGGCCTCGGCAAACGTCTGATAGGCGTAGGACTGGGCTCGATGCCCAACCGCGGGGCCCGCGTGGTAGAGCACGCTTCTTGCTGTTCTGATAGCTTCCCTAGGCAGACCGAGGAAAAGCTGTGCATCCGCCTGGGCCTGAAGGGCACGGACGTAGGTGTCGTCATCTTCCGCTTGCCGGGCGCATTTCTGCGACTGCTTGGCGTGCTCCTCGGCCTCGTCGTACCACCGCAGGTTAGCCGAGGCCGAAGATCGCCGAAGGTGCAGGACGGCTCGGACTTTCGCATCTGCAGCGATCTCGGGGGCGCCCAGGCCCTCGTCGCACAACTGGCACAGTGCCTGCCAGTCCTCGCCGTCCAGCAGTTGCCTGGACTCCATGAGCCAATCGGAGGACACTGGAACCATCTCCGGTCGCCGAGATAAAGGGTGCAGACCCTCAGGTGGGGCCGCGAGACCGACATCGCTCACATTCGTTGGCTTGCCGCGCCGACCTCTCTGCCCCGACTTGCGGTGAGGAAGACGCAAGCTACCGCTGCCAGGCCTGTAGTAGGGGGAGGATGTGGGGTTCGTGATGGCGTGGTTCGAAGATGAGCTGCATCGTCGCCGCGGTCGCCACCACGTGCGGCGCTGCGCCGACTGCCATTGCCTCGGAGAACCGGTTCAGGTGAATGTCAGCATAGACCCCACCGGGGCCCAACCCACAGGAGCATGAAGCATGGGACCAGGAGGTGTCGAGCGCCTGCGCTGGTCATTGTGACTCCGCTATGCGCAAGCCTGACTGCGCATGCATTTGCCGCCGTCCAACCCTCCCTACGTCTTGATGGATCCCGATCAGTGCGGCCTGGCACAGGCAGCGTGGCCTTGGCGTGCAGGAGCTACCTCGGCCAGATGGAGGGCTGCGCTTGCAGGCGGGATAAACACGGGAGCCGGAGCCGGCCGGGTCTATACTGGCATCTAGGCTGAACCTGTTTTCGGGGGTAAGGTCAACCGCCCGCTATGAAAGGCCCAGTGAGCCACGCCATCTTCAAGCCTCTCCTTCTGCTGCTCCTTCTCGCCGCCGCAGTGGTCGGTGTCTCGTGCTGCCTCCGGGGACATGGTTCCGGTCGTTCCCCCTCGGCGGCAGTCCAAACCCCAGCCCACACTCGAGCTGAAGCGAACGCTCGTTCATCTCCATCCCCGGCGGCCCACTCACCCCACAAGCAGATGACCCCCTGTCGCCCGACGACCATGCATCCTTTGCGCTGGACTGGGAGCGAACAGCCCTCATCACCCACGGCGCAATACGGACGATGGACGTGGCGAGGGCAGCCGACGAGTGGAAAGCCGCCGCCAGGGGCTTCGAGCGGGAGGGGCGAAATGCAGAGGCTGCCGAGGCCAGGGAGAAGGCGAAGGCTGTTAGGGTTGGGGAGAGGAAATGGGGGTTGGCGGATGTGATGGTTTGTGGAAGGCGGTTGGGCATGATCGTTGCCTTCGATATTGTCTCGTCGGCACGACCGTGACCTACCAACCCCAGCACGACGAGATCGCAGCCGACCTCCAGGCGAGGCTGGACCGGACGATGCTGGCGTTGCGGCTGGGTCCGTTCGCCGGGATGGACGAGGATCGGGTGCGGCGGATGCTCGGCGGCATGGAGGAGTAGCAGGCCAAGAGTGGGCCTCAGAGCCGTGCCCGTCCTCAACCGCAGGGCGGGTATGAGAGGACTGCCGACGACCGAAGAAAGTCTCTCTAAAGTATTGACTAGCCGCTGCCGAAGGGTATAATAGTCATATCTGAGCCCCGTGCTCCCGGCCTTCCGAGGTCGGGACTACGGGGTTTACTTACTTCAGGGGGTCGCCACCATACCCGCCCAGCCTGCCGCACCTCCTGTGCCCGCGGTCATACGAGTCATGTTCTTCATCGACGGGCAGAACCTCTACCATGCCTGCGAGGACCACTTCGGCCATGGCAACATTCACCCGCACCTGCTGGCCCAGGAAATGCTGAAGGGGAGGCAGTTGGCGGGCATCCGGTTCTACACGGGCATCCACGAGGCGCACATCCGGCCCAAAGCCAATGCCACGATGCGGCATCGGCTGGCGGTGATGGAACAGAACGGCGTCTACACATGGGACCACAATCTGAAGTACTCCGACTGCGAGATCGTGGACCACGACGTGCCGTGCTGCAGCCACGGCCGCCCGAAGGTCGACACGGTCAAGAAGGGCCGAGAGAAGGGGATCGACCTGCGTATCGGCCTGGACATGATACGCCTCGCCCGCCACGGGGAATACGATGTGGCGTCGCTGGTGAGCCAGGACACCGACCTCAACCAGGCGGTCGATGAACTCATGCTGCTGCGGGCCGAGCTGGACCTGTGGCTCGCCTGCGAGAATGTTTACCCGTACAACCCAGCCTCCGGGTTGCCCAACTTCCGCCTCCTGTCGTGTCCCCGCTGGCACATCATCGACCAGGCCATGTTCGACCGCATCCGTGACGATACCGACTACCGATAGGTCCGGTGCAGGCTTGGGATGGACGGATGAACGCCGAGGGGCCCACGATCTGGATCCGTGGGCTCCTCGCTCACTTCCGGTCACGTCGCTCTCATCTGATGGTGCCCTCAACCATCAAGACCGTGGATGGATCTCACCATCGTTCGACCACGAGGGCGACACCTGCGACCCCTTCGTCAACGACATCATCATCGTCATGTCCGTCGTCTGCGCCATCTGCGTCATCGCCGACAACAACATCTTCTTTGTCATCGCCATGATCGCCATCGTCATCGGCATGGTCCCCAAGGTGGGCGAGAGGCATGGCTAGGAGGCCTTGTCTGTCGGCGCCGATTGCCCAAGAGCCATGCCGACGAGCCGGTAGGCCGAGCCCTGACATAGCGTCGTCGGATCTTCATCGCGTTCGAATGTAAGACCGCGAGTATGGGTGAAACACACTCGGTGAGCACCACAACCGCTCTGTGATCTCTCCTGCCAGGTGCAGCAAGATCCGGGGTTCAGACCGCTTCCTCAGCCGCTGTCGCCAGTGCCACCTTGTACCGCTCCTCGTCGATTTCGATCCCGAGGGCTCGCCGATTGAGACCGAAGGCCGCGAGAGGGATGGTGCCGCTTCCCATCACCGGATCGCACACCGTCATGCCCGGCTCCGTCAGCCGCTCAATGAAGTACTCGGCTTCGGCGCTTGATTGTGCCCATTCGTGCAGCGACTTATCCGGGGGCTCACCGCGGATCATGTCGTTGAAGTAGTCGTGTTCCCTTGGTCGTCCCCGGCTGAACAGCAGTAGTGGCTTCCAGGTGATCCATATCCGCCGGTGGTATTCGGGAGCGGTTCCACCGGTCTGGTGAACGCCACAGATCCACTGGTAGTCGAGATGCCCCG
>PMZA01000158.1 GCA_003170595.1 Armatimonadota bacterium | reverse complement strand
GTGAGGGACGCCTGGATGGCGATTTCAGCCGTCTCAAGGTCGCGGATCTCGCCGACGAGGATGACGTCGGGGTCCTGGCGCAGGAAGTACTTGAGGGCAACGGCGAAGGTCAGACCGGCCTTGCGGTTCACGTGGACCTGGTAGATGCCGTCGAGCTGGTACTCGACCGGGTCCTCAACGGTGATGATGTTGATTTCAACATCATTGATCGTGTTGAGGATGGCGTACTGGGTCGTGGTTTTGCCCGAACCGGTGGGGCCGGTGGAGAGGATCATGCCGTTGGGCTGGTGGATGAGGCGCTCAACGATCGAGTTGTGGTCGTGCTCGAACCCGAGGGACTCGAGACCGATCATGACCGACTGGACGTCGAGGATACGCATGACGGCCTTCTCGCCGTTGGTGGTCGGGATGACCGAGACGCGAAGGTCGTACTCGCGGCCCTGGTGGCGGACGTGGATGCGGCCGTCCTGGGGGACGCGGTGCTCGGCGATGTTCATCGAGGCCATGATCTTCACGCGGGAGAGGAGAGGAGCGTGAACGTAACGCGGGAGACCCATGACCTCGTGGAGAACGCCGTCCACCCGGTAGCGGACGCGGACGCGCTCGCGCTCGGGCTCGATGTGGATGTCGGAAGCGCGCTCCTGAATGGCGCGCTGGATGAGGACCTTCGCCATGCGAATGATGGGGGCTTCCTCGGCGAGGTCGGCGACGCGGTCGGTCACGACCTGGCCCTCGGTGTACTCGTCGGAGCCGGCATCGGCGACGCCGAGGAGGCCGGATTCACGAATGGAATCGGCCAGGGCGGCGACTTCACCGAAGCCACCCATGCCACCATCGTCATCACCCGCACCGGAGGCCTGCTGGCCCCCACCTCCACGGGCTTCGCCGAAGACCTGGTCGATGACGGTCTTGACGGCCTCGGGGTCGGCGAGGATTTGTTCGACGGGGACCTGAAGGACGCCCCGAAGGTCGTCCTCGGCCATGACATCCCCAGGCTCAGCCATGGCGACTTTGATCGTGCCGTCGCCGCGGCCAAGAGGGATGCATTTGTACTTGTTAGCCATGTCCCGAGGGAGAAGCATGGCTATGTCGGGGTCGACGTCGGCCTTCTTCAGATCGAGGAAGGGTACGCCAAGCTGCTCAGCAAGGGCCTCGTAAATAGCGCGACGGTCGGCAAAGTTCAGGTTCACAATCACTTCGCCGATGCGAAGGGTTGTGTCGCGCTGCTTTTCGAGAGCGTCTTTGAGCTGCTGGGGCGTAATGACGCCTTTTTCGACAAGCAGCTGCCCTAGGGGCTTACGGCGTGACAATCGCCGCATACTGCGGCCACCTCACTTGTCGTGCAAGCGGGCGTTGTAGGTCGAGAAGACATGGACGTCTAGAGTATACCTGCGGGGTGGGCGAAGAGTCAACCAAAACGAGAGGATGACAAAAGCAAGGGCGAAAGGCGAAGGGTAGTTACGCCGCCACCACATATCCTTCTGCGACGCTTTGCGTCGCTTCGCTCGCTTTGTTGGTGCGCAGACCGCATGGTTGTGCGCCTCCTTCGGCAGGCTCAGGACAGGCCGGGTGACGGCGTAGATGCGGGAAGGCGAAGGGGAAAGGCGAAGGGCAAGAGCGAAGGCCACCACCGCTCACCGCGGCACCCTGAAGGGGGTCCACTAGGTTAGCCGCTGCCGCCAGTCCCCATCTCCAACACGCCTCCTGGCCCCAGGATGTCATCCTGAGGAGGCGTCCTCCGCCGATCGAAGGATCTCCTTCTGGTCTGTCGGCGCTCGCAGCAGCGTCTGTCGGCATCGACAAAAGGAGATCCTTCGCGCGCAGGCGGCGCTCAGGATGACAAGCAACAGAGGCCACAGCCTTCCACCCCCTGCGGACCTTCGGTCCGCTTCGCGGGCTGGAAACCCGCGGCTACAGCTCTGCGAGAGTCGGAGAAAGTCGATGCGGTGGCGATCGGCGAACGTTGAGGGTGGCGAAAGCTGGATCCGTCGTCGGCGGAGAGCGCCTCCCGGCGATGCTGCGCATCGCAAGGATGACAAGCAACAGAGGCCACAGCATTCCACCCCCTGCGGACCTTCGGTCCGCTTCGCGGGCTGGAAGCCCGCGGCTACAGTTCTACGAGCGTCGGAGGAAGACGATGGGGAGGCGATCGGCGAAGGGTGAGGTCGACGAAAACCGAGGAGGAAAAAGCTTGGGCCGGGGAGGGGGGAACTTTTCTCCCCGGCCCTTGCGGCGCGGCGCCCTGCCCCGCTAATCCGAGGGTGCGGCCTACTGCAGGACCCTGCCATCGCTAAGTCGCAACGCCATGCCCTGCCGCTAACTAGATCGCGTCCGGCCCGCGCTCGCGGGTGCGGATGCGCACCACTTCCTCCAGCGCCGAGACGAAGATCTTTCCCGCGCCGATCTCTGCGTTGCCATTCGCGCTATCGCAGATCGTGTCCACTACCTGCGCGGCGAGACGGTCGTCGACGACGACTTCGATCTTCACCTTGGGCAGGAAATCAACCCGCAATTCGGCCGTGCGGTAGGTCGTGGTCTGGCCCTTCTGCCGGCCGAAACCCTTTACCTCGAGGACGGTCATGCCGGTCACGCCGATGGCGTGCAGGGCGTCCTTCACTTCGTCGAGCTTCTGCGGTCTGATGATCGCTTCTATTTTCTTCATCGTAGATTCCTCCGAGACTGCCTAGAAGTTGATGTCCCACTGGACGGTGAAGCTGTTGTCGCTGCCGGGCGCATTGTAGATGTCGTAGCCGACGATGACACTGGCGGCGTGGTTGACCTGATAGCCGATACCGAAGTTGAGGGCGCCGAACAG
>PMZA01000295.1 GCA_003170595.1 Armatimonadota bacterium | reverse complement strand
ACCACGCGTCCGATCTGCGACGGGTCGATGTCGATGTGGATGAAGTCGGCCTCGGGGGCGAACTTGCTCACATCGCCGGTCACGCGGTCGTCGAAGCGCACGCCTATGCCGATGACCAGCGACGCGTGGTTGATCGCATAGTTGGCATAGGCATGGCCGTGCATGCCCACGTACCCCATGCTCAGGTTGTGGCTTTCCGGGAAGCCGCCCTTGCCGAGGAGGGTGTGGACCACGCAGATGTTGGCCTTCTCGGCAAGCTGGCGAATCTCGTCGGCCGCGCCCGAAGCGATGACGCCACCGCCGATGAAGAGGATCGGCTTCTCGGCCTTGTTGATGAGTTCCGCAGCCCGCTTGATGGCCTCCGGATCGGGCGGCGCCGGCACTGCGAACCTCCGCAGCAGCTTCGCCTCATCCCGCTCGGTCCACTCCACCTTCCCGCTGCTGATGTCCGAGGGGATGTCGATGAGCACCGGCCCGGGCCTTCCGGTCCGCGCGATGTGAAACGCCTCGCGCAGGACGTCGAGGAAGATCGCCGGATCCTTCACCATATAGTTGTGCTTGGTCACGGGCATGGTGATGCCGGTCGTGTCGGCTTCCTGGAACGAGTCTTTGCCGACCGCGAGGGTCTTGACCTGACCCGTGATCGCCACCATCGGCACCGAGTCCATGTAGGCGGTCATCAGCCCGGTCACGATATTTGTCGCACCCGGGCCACTCGTCGCCATGCACACGCCGACCTTTCCCGTCGCCCGCGCGTAGCCGTCGGCCGCATGGGCCGCGCCCTGCTCGTGACGCGTGAGGATGTGGCGCACCTTGTCCTGCTCGTAGAGCGCGTCGTAAATGGGAAGCACCGCTCCGCCCGGGTAGCCGAACATGACATCCACGCCTTCATCGGCCAACAGGCGGAACATGGCATCCGCGCCGCGCATCGTTTCCTGGCTCATTCTCCTGACCTCCACTGCCTCATGGTGTCGCCGGCTTGAGCCGGTTCCCCGGCTCCGCCGGGCCTCACCTGCGCTGCCCGCCACCGCCGCCCGAAGGCGTGGAAGCGGGCCGGCGTACGATGACGCCCGACCGCACTGCCCCTGCCAGGATTGCCGACGACCTGCCGTGTCTCATGGCCCTTGCCTTTCTGCTTTCCGCTTGCTGTAGGGCGCGGGTTTACCCCGCGCCGCGCTCTTCGCCCTTGCATGGCTTGCGGAGGGGCCGAATCAGCGAGGGAGCGCCCAGTGACGCGAAGCGTCACCGTGCGAACTCGCGAATCCGGCCCTGCCTTTCGCCTTGGTCCCTCTGTGCTCCCTTCGGAAAGCGGGCCGGATTCGATGCACGTCCGCTTCGCGTACGCACATCTGATGCGGCCCCTCCGAAAGACGGCAGCCCCAACTGGCACTAGTCCGCGCTCATGACCCCGCCCGTCGCCGCCGACCGCACCTGCTTGGCGTAACGTGCGAGCCAGCCCGTCTTGATCTTCGGCTCCGGCGCCTTCCACTGCGCCTTCCGTCGCTCAAGCTCTTCCGGCGCCACGAGCAAGTCCAGACGCCGCGCCTCCATGTCCACCTCTATCTCGTCGCCGTCCTGCACGAGCCCGATCGGCCCGCCCTCGGCCGCTTCCGGCGAGATGTGCCCGATGCACGGCCCGCGCGTTCCGCCAGAGAACCGACCGTCGGTCAGCAGGCCGACGCTCTCTTCCTTGCCCATGCCGGTCAGTGCCGACGTCGGCGAGAGCATCTCGCGCATGCCGGGACCACCCTTCGGCCCCTCGTAGCGCACGATGGCCCACGACCCATCGGGTATGCGGTCGGCGAGGATGGCCTCCATCGCGGCCTCTTCCGAGTCGAAGCAGATGGCCTTCCCGCGGAACTTGCGCATCTTCTGCGACACCGCGGCGATCTTCACGACCGCCCCATCCGGCGCCAGCGTCCCGCGCAGTACCGCGATCCCGCCCTGCGCGCCGTACGGATTGTCCAGAGGCCGGATCACGTCGTCATTGCTCACAGCGCCACGCACTGCGATCTCCGTCGTGGTCATGCCGCTCACCGTCGGGTTGTCCTCGACATCGGCGGCCAGCCGCGACATCATCGCCGGTATCCCGCCGGCCCAGTGCAGGTCTTCCATCATGTAGTCGCCCGCGGGCTCGAGCTTGGCGATCTGCGGCGTCTTGCGGCTGAGTTCGTCGAAGACCTCGAGCTTGATGTCGACGCCCGCCTCGTAGGCGATGGCCGGTATGTGCAGCGCCGTGTTGGTCGAGCCGCCCAGCGCCATGTCCACGCGGATGCCGTTGCGCACAGCGGCCGCCGTGAGGATCTTCCGCGTCGTGATGTTTTCTTGCACGAGCTTGACGATGCGGCTGCCCGATTCGTAGGCGATGCGCCGCTTCTCGGCCATGCCCGCGATCGCGGTGCCGCAGTACGGCAGGCTCATGCCCGTGGCCTCGGTCACGCAGGCCATCGTATTCGCCGTGTACATGCCCTGGCACGAACCCTCGCCCGGGCAGGCGTTCATCTCAAGCTGCTCAAGCTCTTCGTCGTTGATGAGGCCAGCGCGGTAGCGTCCCACAGCCTCGAAGGCGTCCCGCACGAGGGCCAGACGCTTGCCAGAGAGCCGCCCGGACATCATCGGCCCGGCTGTCACCACGATCGCCGGAAGATCCAGCCGCCCGGCCGCCATGATCATGCCCGGCGTGATCTTGTCGCAGTNNTGTCGGCGATGAGTTCGCGCGAGGGCAGCGAGTAGAACATGCCCGAGTGGCCCATGGCGATGCCGTCGCAGATGGCCATGACGCCGAAGTTGAAGGGCACGCCGCCGCCGGCGGCGACGCCAAGCTCGACGGCCCTGCCCAGAGCGCGAAGACCCTGATGCCCGGGGACCATGTCGGTGTAGGCATTGGCGATGCCGATGAACGGCTGGTCAAGCTGGCGGCGGGTCAGGCCGCAGGCATGAAGCAGTGCCCTGCTTGCCGCGTGAGTCAGACCACCAGTTGCCTCATGATGTCGAAGCTCCATCGTCATCACTCTCCTAAGACCTCTCCTGAGACCTCTCCTAAGTACTGCCCGGTAACAAAAAAGCCCCTCGTCCATGGGACGAGAGGCGACCTGTGCCTCCGCGATACCACCCAAGTTCCGCGCGGCGGAACTTCTCGCGCGACGCTCTGACGCTGTAACGGGCGTGCCCGGCTTGCCCTACCTGGACCTCGCGGCCCTGTTCGGGCGAGCGGCTCCGGGGCGACCTTCGGCGGATCCGCGGGCCGGCACTCTCACCTTCTCGCCGGCTCTCTGTACCGCGGCGCTTACCGCCTACTCCTCCCCTTCATCGCCACTGCTCAGATTGGCATAAAAGATTATACGCCTCCCCGACCCTTGTCAACACCCTTTTCCGCCGGTGTTACGCCCTCTTGTCTGAAAGTGGACCTCTTTCGCCCGATGACTCTCCTGACGATGATCAGCGACAAAGCTTCTGCCCGCCCCAGCCTGACCCAAGCGCTCTACCCGGAGATCGCCGCCGCCTGTGAGCCAAGGCCCGAGATCGCCTACGCGATGGCCCGCCTGCGCCCCCTTCTACCCCCTCAAGTGCCCGAGGAAGAGGTCGTTGAGCACCTCATGAAGCGCTTTCTGACGCCCCAGACGGCCCCGACGGAGCCCCTGGAGGCATGGTTCTTCGACGAAGCGGCCGAGTACGTGGCCACCCGCCCGTGCATGAAGACCGCCGCCCGCTGGCTCGGACTGGAGGCAGAAGTGGCTCTGAGGAAGCGCGATGCCCTCAAGGAAACGTCCACCGCCCTGGCCCTCTTCGGCGAACGCCTCTCGCCGGATGATGAGGAGGCACGCACGCTTCTGTGCCACGCAATGACGCGCCTGGGCACCTATGAGCGGCTCACAGCGGCGCTCTACTTCCTCCAGGGCCACAGCCTGCCTCAGATCGTCGCCGAGCTTGACCTGCCGCCAGATGAGGTGAGCGCCTGCTTCCGCCGGGCACTGCGCGAGGTCCTGGCGACGGCAGCGGCAGGCGCCTGGCGCTGGAACCCCTGCCTCGCCGGCCGCACCCCCCGGCCCTCCCTCGGGTAGATGCGGAAGATTCCGGTTGCCTGTCCTCCTGGGGTCTGCTAAAGTCTATGCTTCTAACTGCGGCGGCTGCTATCCCGCCCAGAGGAGCGACCCCATGCAAGTGCACAATATGGACACCAACATCGTTGGGCGCACGCAGTTCCAGGTCCGCTGCAGCGCCGAAGAATGGGACCAGACTTACTGGCCCCTCATCCAGAAGCTTCTGGGCGAGCTAAGCGGCGGCAAGCCCCACGAGTACAAAGCTCAAGTCGGCTACTTCGTCATCCAGTTCCTCGGCACCGATGACCACGTTGCCGAGTTCTATCACCGCAACTGGCCCAAAGCTGACGACGACGCCCCGATCGACGGCTACTGCATCAACCTCGTCGGCGTCACCGATATCGACACCCTCCGCGTCCTCAAGAACTGCCACTCCCACGAGGCCGAAGTCGCCGCCGTCGGCAAGATGATCGAGATGCTCAACGCCGCGGGCGGCAAATACAAGAAGATGTTCCGCGACGAGCGCATCCGCCACATGGACGAGAAGGCCAAGAGCCTCGAAGACCAGATCCACACGATGCTCGCCAGCCCAAGCGCGATCTACTGCCCTGAGCGGGTCACTTACTGCACGATCAACACCAACTACTACGGCGAATCCAAGACCCGCGCCACCCTCGGGCCACTCGATGACTGGATCACCGACCGCATCGAACTCACCCCCGAGGGCGAGGTGAAAGAGCCCGGCACGATCCCCCTCTCCCTCCACGCCGGCTGCGTCATCTACCGCACCAACCCGGGCGTGGACCGCGGCGTCATCATCATCGCCCCCACCGGCACGGGTAAGTCGACCAACTGCTATGGCCTCGTCGATGCCAAGCCCGAGTGCAAGCTCGTGGCCGACGACTTCGGGTACGTCAACCTCGAGAGCCTCGAGGTCATCTACTCCGAAGACAATTTCTACATGCGCACCAACATCGCGGAGAACTACCCCCACCTGGTCCCGTGGCTCATCTCGCAGCCTCTGGAGAACGTGGCCTTCACCCGCGAGACTCGCGACCTCATCGAGCGCTTCAACTCGCCCGAGGCGATGCACGAGGCCATCAAGCACGGCCTGGCCACCGAAGACGAGATCATGGACATGATGGCCGCCAGCAGCCTCACCCGCGACGAGGTGGAAGGCATCGTCGCCGCCCAGGGCAGGATCACCTATAGCGACTACGACCGCCTCATCGAGGAAATGTGCTACAACCCGGCGGCCCGGTCGATCATCGACCCGCGCGTCATGGTGGGCCCGGAGAAGTTCGCCACCCGCACGACGATGACCGACGTCCTCCTCGGCAAGCGCGACTACGACGACGCCTACGTCCTCCGCCAGCTCGCCACCGCCCCGTAGCGACAGCAGCAGTTGACTGAATCTGGTTNNGCCCCGAGGAGACCGTCACAATCCTCACCTCCAACGACAACGTCTTCAACTACGACGAGAAGGAAGTCGATGACGACGGCTACCCCGTCCTGCGGCCGAACACCACGGAGATCTACTACGATCCCTACCTGTGCACCGTGGACGTGAACATCGACCCGGTTAAGGGCATCAACCACGTCGGCCCGCTCGATGTGAAGCGCATCGCCGCCTGGCGCCATCTGGCCGCCGATCCGCGCGTCCGCGTCGCCTGGATGAACACCCGCCTCCCCGCGCCGCAGACGCAGTTCTCGCTGCGCAAATACATGGAGGGCGAGTGCGACGACGTCTACATCATCAAGGGCGTCGAGATCTCCGATGAGCTAGTCGCTCAGCTCGGCCTTCAGAAGGCGCCAAAGCAGCCGGTCGAGGGCCGCCGCCGGATCGACCTGGTCGGCCTCTACGAGGTCAACAACGACACCCGCGAGGAGGTCGAGGTCGTCGGTTTCTACCGCGGCTCCGGCCCGTCGAGGACGCTGCTCGAGGCCGTCGCGTTCACCAAGCGCGGCCGCGGCCTGCGTCAGATCCGCGCCTGGTCCAAAGGCACGGTCGAGGAGTTCATCGAGGCCCACAAGCACATCCGAGTGCGCACGTTGTTCTCCGCCTAGCCCCCATCGCCAGGTCTTCAGTAAACGTCGAAGAGCGCCCTTCCGGGGGCGCTCTTCTTCTTTGCAGGGACGTAACTTCGACGAGACGCTAAAGTTACTTTCCGGCCGGCCGATAGACTCCTTGGAGTTGACTTCTGGGCGCAGCACAACATCGGATCCCACGCCAAAGCAACTGACACAATCTGGCGCACACTTCACCTCGGGGAAGGGACTACCGCGAAGCATGTGCCTCTTACCAGACGGGCTATATGGGGGGGCACCATGGCCGCTTCGAAAAGGCCGCGAGTTCTAGTCGTCGACGACGACGAGGGGTGGCGGGGACAGGCGTGCGGGGTTCTGGCGGGCGAAGGTTTTGCCACGACTGAAGCGGGCGACACTGGGGCTGCGCGTAAGGTGGCGGCCAGCTTCCGGCCCGAGCTGATCGTGCTCGATCGCAGGCTTCCTGACGGCGACGGGGTCCGGCTCCTGCGCGATCTGAGGCGCTCGGGCATCGATTCCCCCACCGTCCTGGTCACGGGCCATCCGTCCCTCGACACGGCGGTGGAGGCCCTGGGCCTCGATTGCGTGGACTACCTCGTGAAGCCGGTGAACCCCAGACATTTCGCGGCGCGGGCCAAGGGCATCCTTCTAGCCCCGACCATCGCCGCGTGCGACTACCTGTGGGACAGCCTGCGGGCCAAGCAGGACTTCGACCACGTGTTCAGCTCCGACCCGATGGTGCAGCGCTGCTATGCCGCGACCGCGCGGGTCGCCCATGCCAATGTTCCGGCGCTGATCGAGGGCGAGACGGGCGTGGGCAAGGAGTACCTGTCGCGGGCGATGCACCTGATGGGCCCTCGTGTGAAGGAGCCCTTCGTCGCCATCAACTGCGCGGCCCTTCCCGAGACGCTGCTTGAGAGCGAGCTTTTCGGCCACGAGAAGGGCGCCTTCACCTCGGCGTCCACGCAGAAGAAGGGCATCGCCGAGGAGGCCGACGGCGGCACTCTCTTCCTCGATGAGATTGGCGAGATGTCCCCCACGATGCAGGTGAAGATCCTGCGCTTCCTCGAGGAGGGAGCCTTCCGGCGGCTGGGTGGGACGGCGATGGTGCATGTGGATGTACGGATCATCGCGGCGACGAACAAGGATCTGCTGCATGAGGTCGAGGCGGGGCACTTCCGCGAGGACTTGTACTACCGCGTGGCGGTCATTCCGCTATTCCTGCCGCCCCTGCGCGAGCGCCCGCTGGACATCCTCGCCTTCGCGCGGCATTTCGTCGCGAAGCATGTGAAGGAGGACGTCGCGATCAGCCCCGAGGCGGAGAAGGCTCTGGTGGGACACACGTGGCCGGGGAACATCCGTGAGCTGCACAACGTGATGCGGCGAGCGGCACTGCTGAGGCAGGGCGACGTGCTGACGGCCGAGGACATCCGCTTCTGCTCGATTGGGCGAAGGTGATACCGAAGCCTAGTGGAGGACCTTCAGGCCCAGGTGGCGCTCGAAGGGGTCGAAGTCGCGGTCATTGTGCAGCAGGACGTGCCCGTTCTCGATGCAGAAAGTCGCGATTAGGCAATCGACGATGCCGCGTACCGTGAACCCACGCTGGCGCAACGCTCGGTAATTGTGCGCCGCAGCCACGGAGATCGCGACGCCGGCTATTCCCACGACCTCGAACTTGAGCAGAGACTGTCTGATGCGCTCGAACTCCCGCACGCCGCGCACGCCCTGGAGCACCTCACAGATCATGAGATCGCCGACGGCGATGCGCTCGATGGGAATGAGATCGAGTAGGACGCTGCTCTGACTGGTTTCGCGCCGGCCGAAGAAGTCGATCCACACGGAGCTGTCAACGATCAGCATCGGTGAAGCGCCCTCTGCGCATCTCGGCCAGGTCGCCCTCCCACTCAATCGTACCGTACAGCTCCCGGACCTGTGCCTGCTTCCGCATGATTATGAGTGTGCGCAGGGCCTCTTCGAGGAGCGCACGCTTCGTCGTGATGCCCGTCAGCTCCATGGCCTCATTCACCAGTTCGTCGTCGAGGACGACATTGGTTCTGGTCATGTGATGCTCTTTCGTTTTCCGCGTTCCGACAGCCATGTCACTGCCCCCAAGAGCACTCCAGGCGATGTGTATAGAATACCCCAATCGTGTGTATGGCGCAATGGGATACAGAACTAACCCTTGATCCCCGTCAGCGTCACGCCCTGGATGAAGTACCGCTGCGCGAAGAAGAAGAGCAGCAGGATCGGGATCGTCCACAACGTCGCCGCCGCCATCAGCAGCGCCCACTCTCCCCCATGCGCCGACTGGAAGAGCTGCAGCGCATACGACCCCGTCATCTTCTCCGGCGAGCTGATGTAAATCAGCGGCCCCATGAAGTCGTTCCACGACCCCAGGAAGTGCATGATCGCCACCGCCGCCAGCGCCGGCCTGATCTGCGGCAGCATGATCCCCCAGTAGATCCGCCAGTACCCGCAGCCGTCGATCTTCGCCGCGTCCTCAAGCTCGCGCGGGATCGTCAGGAAGAATTGCCTCAAGAGGAACACGTAGAACGGTATCGCGAAGAACCCCGGCACCCATAGCGGCCGCAGCGTGTCCACCCACCCGAGCTGGCGGTAGATCATGAACACCGGGATCATCGTTACCGCCGCCGGCAGCATCATCGTCGACAGCAGCAGCACGAACATCGCATCCCGCCCCGGCCACCTCAGCCGCGAGAACGCATACGCCGCGAGCGAGCTTGAGAACAGCACGCCCACCAGGCTCAGCCCGCTCACGTAGAGCGTGTTCAGGACGAAGATGAGGCCATACCTCGACCCCGCGGGCAGCGCCTTCTCAAGGAACACCAGCGCCTTCGGGTAGTTGCTCCACAGGAACGGATGCGGCAGCGACGCCGGGTGGCTGAAGAGCTGTGCTTCAGGCTTCAGCGACGTCATGATCATCCACAGGAAGGGCAACGTGAAGGCCGCCGCGCCCGTGAAGAGGACCAGGTGCGCCACGCTGAGCTTCCCTTCCTGCCGCACGCGACGACGGGCTTTCCAGTCAGGGTCACGCCCCGGCAGGACGAACCAGTACGCCGCTGCAACCGCTGCGACGCAGAGCATGATCGCCGCCAGCTTCCACGGCCACTCGAGCGCCAGGCGCGCCCCGAACACCGCGATCAGGATCACTGCGGCGAGCAGCGCGGTCGTGGCAACCCAGTTCTTCCGGCGCACGCTATCGCCGAGCATGGTCAGCCACGCAGCCGCCGACCCGTAGGTCAGGGCCACCGTGATCAGCCACCAGAGCGGTAGAAGCTTCTGCATGAACGCTGCCCAATCCTGACTATTTTCGCTCGGACTCGTAATAGACCCACAGCGGCGCCAGCTTGAGCTGGATGACGGTAAGAATGAGTATGACCACGAAAAGTATCCACGCCCACGCCGAGGCGTAGCCCATCTTGAAGTACTGGAAGGCGTTGTTGAACAGGTAGAGCACCGGCACCACGGTCGAATCGACAGGCCCGCCCGTTGGGCCGCTCATGATGTAGATGTCGGTGAAGCGCTGGAGCGAGCCGATCGTGCCCATGATGATGTTGAAGAAGATGTACGGGGTCAGCATCGGGAGGGTGACGTTCCTGAACCGCGCCCAGAAGCCGGCGCCATCGATCTCGGCGGCCTCGTAGAGATGGGCAGGGATTCCCTGCAGACCCGCCAGCCACAGGATCATCGCCCCGCCCGCGCCCCAGAGGCCCATCATGATGTAGCTCGGCTTGCTCCATAGCTCACCCGCGAGCCACGGTGGCGGCGCCAGGCCGAACCACGCCGTGAGCGTGTCCTTCCACACCACATTCACGAGGCCAAGCTCCGGGTTGAGCAGCCACGGCCAGAGCAGCGCCGCCGCCACCGCCGGCGTGATCGACGGCATGTAGTACGCCGTCCGGTACCACGACATTCCGCGCACCTTCATGTTCAGCAGCATCGCGATGCCGAGGCTCACGGCCATGCCGAGCGGTATGCCCCAGAAGCTCAGGTAGAAGACGTTGTAGATGCCCTTCCACGCGATCGGATCGGAGGCATCGGCCGTCACGGTGAAGTACCGCCCTGGCTGCAGCCACTCGTACCAGTGCTGGACGCCCTTCACGCCCTCGAACCAGTGGATCGCGACGTTGTGCATCCCCAGAAGCTCGCGGTAATTGGCCGCCCCGACCCATCGCGCCGGATGGAGGACATCGTACGAGCAGAAGCTGAATACCAGGGACGCGATGATCGGCCCGAGGGTGAAGACGCAGACGCCGAGGATCCATGGCGAGACGAAGGCATACGCCGCGAGGGCCTCCTGTCGCGCCAGACGGCCGAGGCGCCGCCTTCGCAGCGCAACCAGCGCAACGATCAGCGCCACCGGCAGGACCACGGCCACGCCGCCGTACAGGTAAGCCCAGTTCACGAGCGGATAGGTCAGCAGCTTGCGCGACTCGTCGAGTTCCTTCTGCACCGCCTTCTGTCCGCTCTCCAGGGCCTCATCCGGCGACATCTTGTGGTTGATCGCCTGCTCAAAGGCGCGCGCATGTTCGTCCCAGAGCTTCTGCCCCACGAACGTTACCGGGCGGAACTTCGACACCGGCATCAGGTCGAGGAACATCCGCAGCGACTGGCGAAGCTGTTGGTTCTGCGGCGCGAAGGCCTTGAAGATGGCTTCGTTGACCTTCACGTTCGCCGACATGGTCGGCACGTACGTCCGCCCCTGCGTGGCGTTGTAGGCGGCCTGGGCCTGGTGCATGACCGTGTTGCCCTCGATCGAGTTCATCCACTTGATGAACTCCCACGCCTCTTTGGCGTGACGAGCGCCCTTGGGGATGGCGAAGGAGAATCCGCCCGACCAGGTGATGTACGTCGGTTGGCCACGGAAGCGCCCCTCACCGCGCAGGCGTTCGGAGGGAACGGGCGCCGGCGCGGTCCCGAAGTCGAGCCCCGGCGCGTAGCGGGCGATGCCGGCGAGTACCCAGTTGCCGTCGATCTTCATCGCGACCTTGCCCGTGTAGAAGGGGTCAAGCTCGTTGGGCTGGAAGGTCGAGGTGAAGGCGCCGATCCTCTCCGCGCCCTTGAGGGCGTCGTAGCACCGCACCATGAAATCCAAAGATTGCGTAGTGTAGGAGTTATGAAGTGTGCAGGTTGAGCCGTCCGCGCTCATGAACTCCCCACCGATCTGCCAGCTATACAGGTACAGCCAGCTATTGCCAAAGTTGGGGATGAACCCGATCTGGTCGAAGCTCCCGTCGGGGGTGTACTTCGTCAGCTTGACCGCCATCGCCAGCAACTCATCCCACGTTCGCGGCGGCTTGTTCGGGTCGAGGCCGGCCTCGCGGAAGAGCGTGCGGTTCCAGTACAGCGCGCGGTCGTCGGTGCCGTAGGGGATCGCGTACACATGCCCGCGATAGATTGCTTCCTTCCAGCACGCCGGATAGTAGTCGGCCGCGCGGATGGCATCCGGCCCCGAGTCGCGCGCCAGGAAATCGTCGAGCGGCATGAAGGCATCGCGCGCCGCCCAGTCGCCGATGGTGAAGCGATCCTGATCGACCAGATCGGGCGGCACATGCCCCACGATGCTCGTCATGAGCTTCTGCGGGTTCATCCCACCCGCACCCATCGACAGCGCCACGATGTTCAGATCGGGATGTCGCCGCTGATACTCGGCGAGGGTCGCGTCGAGGCCGTAGGTCTCCTCGCCCGACGGCAGTCCCCAGATCACGAGCTTCGTTTTCTCCGCCGGAGCCGACCACGCAGCGGCCCCAACGATCATCGCGATCGCAAGGAGGACGCAGGTTGTGATCAGGGCACCGGGTCGACGCAAGCGTTAGCACCTCTCCCCTACCGGCCGGGGAAGCCGTTCTCATCGAGCGCGAGGATCGCCGCGACATGTGCCTGCGCGACCATGGCCGCATTCTCGTAGTCGCAGTGTTCCGCCGTGTCGCACTCGGCGTGATAGCACGGGTCGGCGTACGGGAACGACCCCACGCTGATCACCGCCGCGAGGTACCCGGCCTTGAAGAACGAGCCGTCGTCATCGTTCGGGAACTCCCGCGCGTACTTGCTCTGGTGCAGCCCGATGCCATACCGCTCATTGACCTCGGCCATCAAGTCGGCGAGCACCTCGCCCTCGGGGCCGGTGTATGCCGTGACGTTCGTCGGCCTCTTGGCGATCTGATCCTCGTACGACTTCCCGCCGGCGCTGTCGAGATTGAGCACGGCAATGATATTGTCGCCGCGTTCGCGAGCGTTGTTGGCCGCGGTCGCGCTGGACCACGGAAAGTGCTCCTCGTTGCAGTAGAGGAACCAGATCGTCCGCCGCAGAGGATAGTCGGCCAGCACGCGAGCGATCTCCATGTTCGCGACCGTGCCGATGCAGTTGTCGTTGGCGCCGGGGGAATCCACCCAGCTTTGCGAGTCCTTGTGCGAGATGACGACGATGATCTCGTCGGGCACCTCGCGGCCGAGCTTCTTCCCATAGACGTTCCGCGCGTCGTACCACGGATCATCCGGCAGAGCGGCCGAGTATTGCTGCGACTTCGGCTTCGTCTCATCGCAGCGGATGGCCTGCACGGGCGACGTCTCGCGCTCGGTCTGATAGCCCAGCGACGCCAGTCGTGCCTCGATGAAGTCGTCGGCCTCGTCGAGGCTGCACTTGCTCTGCCCGGGGCGGGTATAGTTCACTTTGCGGAAGGGCAGCGGATCGCGAGCCAGATAGAGCACGTCGTCGATGAGGCGTTGAGCCTCGACACGGCTGATCAGATCTCGGACTTCGGCTTCGCTCATCAGGTCCTGCCTCCGGTCATGTGCGGGCGATGGTACAAGGCGCCCTTCGGTAGTAGTATTACGCAATCCTGGCGCAGGCCAATTGGTGACACTCATTATGGCGACTATCACGGCATCCGTGAAGGACCGATCTTTGCCGACCGACCGCGTGCGGCGTTTGCGCGACGATGCGCTACGCCTCAGCGCACCGTGGAACTTCGAGGTCGGCCTCCACGGCGGCGAGGCGTGGATGGAGACCCAGGGCGAGCTGTGGTGGATTGTACGGCGCGGTCATCGCGTCGCCCAGGTCCTCCGAAAGATGGATGTCGTGATCGGTCCCGACGATCTCCTCGTTGGTCGCGGAACTCGTCGCCAGCCCACGCCCGAAGAAACCGCTCGCCTCGAGAAGGCCAATCAGTACATGGCCGCCCAGCCCGGCGGTTGGGGTCAGGCCGGCCACATGTCGCCCGACTTTCCTACCCTTCTCTCGATGGGCTGCGGAGTCGTGCAGACACGCATCGACGACCTCTCATCTCGCCTCGACCCGGCCGCGCCGGAGGATGGGCCGAAGCTTGCCTTCTACCGCGCGGCGAGTGAGACCCTGGATGGTCTCTGCGACTTCGCGGCCCGCTATGCCGATGAGGCCGAGCGCCTGGCGGCGTCGGAAGAAGATGCGACTCGTCGCGATGAGCTTCTCTCGATCGCCGAAGTCTGCCGCAATATCCCGGCCCATCCCGCGCGCACGTTTCACGAGGCCCTCCAGGCGGCGCACTTCCTCCTCTTCGCGCTCAACTTCGTCGAGGGCTGCGGCCTGAGTTCGCCGGGCAGCATCGACCGCTACCTCTGGCGCTACCTCGAGGCCGACCTCGCCGAGGGACGTCTTTCTCGTGAAGCCGCCCAGGAATTGCTCGACTGCTTCTTCGCCACCTTCAACGCCTACATCGGCAAGGGTCTCGCCATCGGCATGCTCGTCGGCGGACGCGATGCCGAGGGTCGCGACGTGACGAACGATCTCACGTGGATGGCCCTCCACGCGGTCGACCACGTCCGCCTCTCCTATCCGTCCATCGGCCTGAGCGTCCATCGCAACACGCCGCCCGGCCTGCTGAAACTCGCCGTCGAGATCCTCGCCGAAGGCCCGAGCCAGCCCGCGATCTTCAACGACGAGGTCGTCACCGCGGGCCTCCGCCGCGCGGGCCTTCCGGCCGAGGACGCCTGCGATTACATGAACTCGACCTGCGTCGAGATCACGCCCTCGGGCAAGAGCAATGTATGGGTGGCGAGCCCATACTTCAACCTGCCGCAAGTCCTCGTGGACATCATCGCCGACGTCGCCGAGGGACGCCTTCCCGCGCCGCCCAGTTTTGACGCGCTGATGAGCGACTACATGACGCGCGTGGGCACGCAGATCGCGGGCGCCGTGGCCGACCAGAACCGGTGCCGTTATAGCTGCATGGCGCACCGCAACTTCCCGCTGGCCTCATGCTTCGTGGCGGACTGCCTCGAGCGTGGGCTTGACCTCGACTGGGGCGGCGCGCGGTATAACTGGATCGAGGGCAGCTTTGTCGGCCTGGCCAACGCCGCCGACAGCCTGGAGGCAGTGCGCCATTTCATCTTCGAGCGCGGCGAACTCGACTGGGCGACCCTCCACACTATGATAGTTCGGAACTTCGAGGGTGATGAAGCCTGGCGCCAGCGCCTTCTCCGCGAGCCCGCGAAGTACGGCAATGGCGAGGCACGCGTTGACCTCCTGGCCGGGCGGATCATGGACCGCACCGTCGTCGAGGCGAAGCGCCATCGCACGGTCCTCGGGGGCGGCTATCACTCGGGCCTCTTCGCGTGGATCATGCACGCCGAGCTTGGCAGCGGTACCGGCGCCACTCCCGACGGCCGCCTGGCCGGCCTGCCTCTCAGCCCCGGCCCCGATCCCGCACCCGGTCGCGCGATGCACGGCCCGACCGGCACCGTTCTCTCGGCCACCACCTACGAGCACCTCGACCTGCTCGGCGGCGTCGCCCTCAACTTCAAGTTCTCGCCTGCCACGCTCAGCACGCCCGAGCGTCGTGACAAACTCATCGCCGTGCTGCGAACCTACTTCGATCGCGGCGGCTTCCAGGCGCAGATCACGTCTGTCGGCGCCGACACTCTGCACGACGCCCAGGAGCATCCCGAGCAATACGAGGACCTGCTGGTCCGCATCGCCGGCTACTCGGACTACTTCACCAACCTCAGCCGCAAGATGCAGGATGAAGTCATCGGACGCACAGAGCTTGAACTGTAGGGCGGGCATTTATGCCCGCCGCGCCTTTGGGCAGCGGCATGCCCTAGTACGGCTCGGCCGTGAAGCGCCGCATCACTACCTCATCGACCGCCGCCCGCGGCGGCAGCCTCAGCAGGAACGCCACGGTCTCGGCGATGTCTTCCGGCTGCAGCCAATCGGGCCGGTCGAGATGCCCGCGCACGAGTTCAGTGTCGACCCCACCCGGGCATATCGCGCTCACGTGCACGCCCTGATCGCGCAGCTCCATCGCAAGCACTTTCGTCAGCCCAAGCAGCGCATACTTCGATGCGCAATACGCCCCCTGTCGCGCGTAGCCTTTCTTTCCCGATGTCGACGACATGTTGATGATGTGCCCGCCGCCCGCCTCGATGATCGACGGCGCGAAAGCCCTCGTGCACAGATACGCCCCGCGCACGTTGACGTCCATCACGCGGTCCCACTCCGACGGCTCGGTCTCAAGCACCGTCCGATCGAGGAATACGCCGGCGTTGTTGATCAACACCTTGATCGTGCCGAACTCCGCGAGGACCTCGGCCGCCCATTCCTCGACCTGCGCCTGCTCGGCCACGTCCATGCTTGCGGCAGTCGCATGCACGCCCTTCTGACGGCACAGCCGCGCCGTCTCTTCCACCTGCGCCAGCGTTCGCGCCGATAGCGCCAAGTCGTAGCCTTCCTCCGCAAGCCGGAGCGCCACGGCGCGCCCAATCCCACGCCCGGCGCCAGTGATCACCGCGGTCATCATCTTTTCGCTCACGCCTTTCACCTCGCAGGTCCCCGGCGACCGCCGCCGAATCCTCGCTCAGTTTCGCGAGGAGGTCGATGTGCGCCCATGGGATCCTTAGCCCTCTTGCTGTGTCTTGGTCTTCCGTTCCAGGCTGCCCCGCCCCAGGCCCAGCCAGTTCTCGCGCCATGGCCTGATGCCGCCGCTCAAGGCCGTCAGGCCTTCCTCATCACTGCGCCGATCCAGCGCACACAGCCGGCTGTGACGCTCACCTGCATGCTGCCGCGGGATGTGCCCGTGCGCCTGGTGCTGGCGTCGGATTACGCCCACCCGCTCCCCATCTTCCGCGACCCGACAGACCGCCTTCACTTCCGACTGCCCTGCGACGTTTCCCCCGACAAGCCTGCGATCGTCTATGCCTACTGGTCCGCGACCCGCGGATGGAAGGCCTCGCCCAACCTCGACGCCCCTCCGATAGACGCGGACGATTATGCCACAACGGCCCACGGCTACGCGTGGGACTTCGACCGCGGCGATCAGAGCGGCATCACCTCCTGGGGCAATCGCGACACGGACCACGGCAAGATTGAGGTCCGCGACGGCCACCTCATCATCCCCATTACCGGCGACGACCCCTACTTCCTCTGGGGCGTCATGTGGGGCTCCTCCGACGATCCCAGGGCCGAGCACATCTCGACCACCCTCTACAGCCGTCTCACCATGCGGATCCGCCAGACCTGCGCGTCCTCCCACTGGTCGTTCTTCTTCACCGACCGCCAGGGCCATTACGAGCAGCACGAATTCCCCGTCGAGGGCACCGACTGGCAGGTGTTCAGCTTCGACCTGAGGCAGATATACCCGGGCTTCTGGGACGGTCGTGAGATGCGCGCCCTTCGGGTCGATCAGCCCAAGCACTCGCCCGGCACGACCGCTGAGATCGACTGGATCCGTCTGGACCGCACCCCGGCTGAGGCCGCCTGCGGGCCGGTCATGACCGCCGACGAGGTCGAGGCGCGGGCTCATGTGAAGTCCCTCGCAGCCGCCCTCCCGGAGCAGGCTGAAGCCGGCCAGCGCTTGCTGGTACAGGCCTCCGGCCTTGATGGAGCAGGCAAGCCCGTCCCCGCCTCTCCCCTATTCCTCGGCCAGAGGGAGAGCGATCGGCCGGTCTTCGGCACCACGATCTCGGCCGACGCCGACGGTGTCGCCCGCCCCAGTCTTCCGGTGGGCAGTCGCGCAGGCAAGCGTGAGTGGATCCTCGCCGTAGCTGACGATCTCGGCCGCCCAATGCCTCCGCAGGCTACTCGCCCGATCGTGGTCCACCCCGCCGCCCTCGATCACTTCGAACTATCGGCTCCAAGCCCCTTCGTCTATGCGGATCAGCCGGTGGCGAAGGTCAGCGTCTGGGGCGCGGATCGCTTCGGCAATCAACTTCCGGTGGACCTGCCGCATCCGCAGTGGGACATCACAGGTGGAGCCGCGGCCGCGCCCGGCGGACTCCGTGGTGCGCCTGCCTTCGTTGCCCTTCGATGCCCACAGGAGCCTGCCGTGCGTCAGATGATCTCCCTCTCCGACGCCTCGGGCCACACCGGTTCTCTGGAGCTGACCACCGTGGCGCTCAAGGCCCATCCCGTCAAGCTCAATCCCAACGGTTACCTCGTCCTCGACGACGGCAAGCTGTATCTGCCTCTCGGCGGCTTCTATGCCAACTGGCCCATAGGGCTGCCTCAGCCTGACGGGCGCGTGGGGACCTCCATCGACCTCTTCCCCGCTGGCCCGACCACGTACAAGTGGGGCCATCCATGGTCCCCCGACGTCGAGAAGAAGGTGTGCGACTTCCTGGCGCTCTGCTCCAGCCACGGCATCACGGGTCTGCGCCTGATGCTGCGCAACATGGACCTCGTGGGCAAGGCTGATCCCGTGCAGCTCAGGGCCGTACTCCACCTCTTCGACCTGGCCCGGCCGCTGGGGATCAAGTTCATGGTGGCGCTGCTGGAGGACTACGACAAACCGCCCTACTGCAACGCCGAAGTCCTCGAGAAGGTTGTACTCCCGCAGTACACTACTGCTGAACTCAGCAACTTATCAGCTCCCCGTCGCCGCTTCCTGGTCGAGAAGCGCCTGCTCCCCAATTCCGGCGCCAAGTACACCGACCCCGACGCTATCGCCTGCCAGAAGGACTATCTGAGCGACCTTCTTCCCTATCTCGCGGGCCGCGACGAGGTCTTCTGCTACGAGTTCGAGAACGAGATGGTCTTCCCGCCCATGTCTTGGATCAACATGATGTCCGACTTCCTCCACGGCATCGACCCGCGGACGCTGGTGCTGGGCGATCCCGGGCCCCATGAATGGCCTGAGCCCCATCGCTGGGCTGGCTCGCACGTCGACCTTTTCTGCTACCACCCCTACAACGACGGCGAGCCCGCTGCCGATCACGGCGCGATCGTCTTCATGCGCAGCAAGTGGGCCGCGGCCTCGGGCAAGCCTTTCTTAACGGGCGAGGGCGGCATCAACGAAAACCGCTGGCAGCCTGAGGTCAAGAAGGCCCCCTTCGAGTATGGGGCGCGGGGCATGCGCGACCAGATCTGGACTTCCCTGTGCTGCGGTGCCAACGGCGCCTTCATGTGGGCGCCGGAGCATGAGTCGGAAGTTACGGAGTTCGGCAGTGTGGAACCGGCTTTGAAGGCGCTGGGCCTCGATCTGCGGGGCATCGCGCGCAAGCGCCCGAGCCTTGCCCTGGTCATGCCGGACGATGGCAGCGCCAACGACCGGGCGTACGCTGTGGCGTGGCTGCTGATGAGGGCGGGTATCGACTTCGATATCCTGCCTGCTGCCGCCGCCACTAGCTACAACCGCTCACTGCGTGTGGTCGACCTCGACTCCGCGAGGCTCGACCAGGCCGTCTCCAGCCTCGTCTCAGAGCTTGGGCGTCCTTCCGACGGCTACCAGATGTGCTATCTCGCCGATGCTCAGGGACGCCAGGTCCTGATCTATCTGCGCAATGTCGCTGGCGGCATCGTCGACCTCGGCGACACTGCTCGTCCCCTCTACCTGCGCGATCCAAAGCCCGCCCGGGCCGAAGTCCGTCTTACGAAGCCACGCCAGGGCTGGACTGCGCGCGCTTACGACCTCAACGCCCGCACGTCTGTGCCCGTGAGGCCCACCCCCGATGGGCGACTCTTCGTGGCAGACAACACCTCCCACGACTTCGTGCTCTCGCTGACCAAATAGCCGCCTCGGCGCACCTCTCCCCTATCGTCCGGCCTGGGCTGGGTGGCGGTCATGACCGCCCAGCCCTATAATCGCCGCGATGATACCCGTCCTCGCTGCAACCATCCTGATGTCCCTGGTCATCATTCGGGTCGGCGCCGTGGCTTTGGAGGTCACCGGCCTTGACCCGGCCATGGCCCATTTCCAGGCCCTCAGCGCCTTCACGGGCACCGGCTTCACCACCCGCGAGGCCGAGCTTGTCGTACGCCACGCCCAGCGGCGCAAGATCCTCCAGATGCTCATGGTCGCAGGGAACATCGGCATAATCACCGTCATGGCGGGCATGGTCCGCACTTTCCAGCTCGATAGCTCCGTAACTATCGTACTTCTGAAGCTATTAGCTATCGCACTGTCGCTTTACGTACTTTACTCCGTCGTTCTCCTCCCCCGCATCAACCGCTGGGTCGAGCGCCAGATCGCTGCTCGCCTCCGGCGCTATGTCCACATCGAGCCCGTGGACTTCGAGGAGATCCTCGAACAGGAGCATGGCTGGGGCATCTTCAAGTTCTCCGTCGGCGAGGACATGCCCTGCGCCGGCGAGACCCTGGCCCATAGCAAGCTGCGCCAGCAGGGCGTCACGGTGATCGCCATCGACCGCCAGGGCCAGCTCATCCCTGCGCCGGGCGGTTCCGACCTTCTGATGGCCGGGGATAACCTCATCGTCTACACCCGCCTGGAACAGCTCGAGAAGCTCACGGGCCGGTCGATGGCGCTGGGCCAGAGCGACGGCGCCTCCCCCACAGTCTAGTGCATTACTTCAGAACTCCCGCACCTGCGGTCTCCTGTCTTTGGCTTTGCCCCTTGACGCTGTGACCGCCACTGCGTACGATTACGCCACTGTTGGACTACTGGAGTTCTGTACTGGCGAGGGCCCCAAGTCCTGAAGGACGGAGATACCGCACGTGCGCACTATTGCACTGGCCAACCAGAAGGGCGGAACTGGCAAGACCACGACCGCCGTCAACCTCGGAGCCGCCCTCGGTGACGCTGGGCGCAAGGTTCTGCTCATCGACCTCGACCCCCAGGCCCACCTGAGCGCGCACCTCGGTTGCGAAGATGCGCAGGTCGGAAGTTATGAACTTATTACTCGTCAGGCACGGCCTGACGAGGTGGCTATCCAACTCCTGCCCGGCGTCCTGGACGTCATCCCGGCGGGCCTGTCTCTCGCCGCCGCGGAAGTCGAGTTAGCCGGCGAGGTCGGCCGCGAGCTATTCCTGCGCACCGGGCTCCAGGATCTGACCGGCTACGACTACGTGCTCGTGGACTGCGCCCCGTCGCTAGGGCTGCTCACCGTCAACGCTCTCGCAGCCGTCCGCGAGGTCTTCATTCCGGTGCAGCTCCAGTGGATGGCCCTCCGAGGCCTCGGCCAGCTCCTGCAGACGATCGAAGCCGTCAACGGGCGCCTGAACCCCGAGCTGGAACTCACCGGCGTCATCGGCTGCATGTTCCAGGCCCGGCGCATTCTCTGCGCCGAAGTCCTCGCTACTCTGCGCCAGCATTTCGGGAAGCGCGTTTTCAAGACGGTGATTCGCGATAACATCCGCCTCGCCGAGGCGCCTGGTCACGCCCTTCCCATACAGGCCTACGACCCGCGCAGTCGTGGCGCTGAGGACTACAAAGCGCTCGCCCGCGAGGTTCTTGCCCGTGAGCGCCGCGCGCGGGCCAAGGCCCACGATTCCTGATCGTTGCAGGCGAAGCACTTGGGAGGCGATCCGTTGTGCGAAAACAGGGCATGGGCAAAGATCCGCTTAGCTGGATAGGGGAGGGGCCCGCCACTCGCGCGGCCCAGCCTGCGAGGGCCGCCGCCGACGCTGAACCCCTCGAGACTGCGCCTGCTCTCGAACCCAAGCCCGATACTGGCGAAGGTCCGAAGTTCATGACTCTCGTACCGGTGACGGCACGTCTCTCCGAGCCTGAGGTCGAATGGCTGGACGCGGCCGAGCGGCGCATCATGCGCAACCGCCACCGCAAGACCGAGCGCATCACCAAGAACACCCTCCTCCGCGCCGCCGTGGAGGTCCTGATGTCGATCGATTGCGACTACACCGACATAGCCGACGAGGAGGAGCTAGTGGCGCGCCTCAAGCAGGCGGCCCGCTCACGCTAGCCCGCGTCTTAAGCACTCATGAACAGTGATACTTCCGAACTAAAGCAGTCCTCATCTCGCCGGCTGCCAGCAATCGCCGCCCTCGGCGCGTTTGCCGCGGTCGTCATCGCCGAGGCCATCTATACGGTCTTTCGGGCGTCGACTCTGTACGACGAGGGTGGCTACCTCTACGAGGGTTGGCTCGTTTGCGCCCGCGGACTCCGACCCTACATCGACTTCCATACCAAGGTCACTCCGCTTCTCTACTACTTCTACGGCTGGCCCCAGGCCGCCTTCGGACCCGGCATGTTGATCGGCCGGATCGAGGCGGCGCTCGCGTCTCTACTGGCCCTCGCTCTATTCGCCTGGGCGATCGGCCGACGATACGGTATGTCCGCCGCAGTCCTGAGCCTCGCGGCCTTCGCGGCTTGCCTCACGGGGCTCGACCAGCATTTCCGCGCCCTGGCGATTGCCCCTTGCGCCCTTTGGATTGCCCTGGGCATCCTCGGGATATCGCTGCAGCCCGCTCGCTACGCGTGGATACTCACAGGCCTGGCCGTCGGCCTCTTGTTCCTCTCGCGGCAGGACTTGGTGGCCCCGGCGATCATGCTCGTAGTCATGAGCGCGGTGGCAGGGAAGAGGGCGCGCATCGGCGCCTGGTCGGGCCTTCTTGCGTTAGCGGTCGCGGCGATCGGGTTAGCGCCCTTCCTGGCGTCGAGCAGGTCCGAGGTGCTGTCGATCGTCTCGCTCGGTCTGCTTCGCGAGAAGGGTCCCAAGCTCGGGCCCGTACCTTTCGCCGTCACTGAGAGCTTGTCGCTGCACAACCTTCCCTGGTACCTCGTGTTCCTCTCTAAGGTCTACGTCACGCCGGTCGTATGGCTTTTCGCGGCCGTGGTGGTCGTCCTCACCAAGCCTGCCCGTCACCTCATCGTTCGACATCCCGTCCCCGCGGCATGCCTCGCCGTCGCGGTCGCCAACCCCCTCTTCCGAGGTCTTGGCGCGCTGGCTACGCACCGCAACGCTTTCTACCTGCGCGACTTCTACATCGAGATGGCTCTGATGGCCGGCGCGGCTGCGGCCCTCACGACGGCGTACCGCGCGGCCAAGCCTTCGCAGCGCCAGTTCGTGGCGATCGCGTGCGTTCTCGGTCTCGTGCTCGCCCCCCCAGCCATGCGCCTTCCGACCTCGCTGCGGCCTCATCACCCGACCGAGCTTCAGGGCATCCACGAGGCCGGCATCTTCCTCGCCTCGACGACGACACCGCAGGATCGCATATTTGCCCTCGAGGATCCCCACGTCTTCCTCGAGGCTGGGCGCTCGTTGCTGCCGCTTCTCACGCACCACCTCTTCCTCTATCGCCCACAGGACACGACCGCAGCGCTCCGCGGGACCTATTCCTTCAATCTGGAGATGCTCATCGCCATGCTCCGGCGTGAAGCCACCGTCGCCGTGGTCACCGAGCGCGGCATGACCTGGATCGCGCACAACGAGCGCACTACCGCCGGAGTGCCAGTTGTCGCGGCCGTGAGCGACGAGTTGCGGCGCAATTGGGCTATCGCCGCCAAGACGCACAACAGCTTTCTCGGCGACGTGCGAGTCTATCGGCGATTGACGCCCCCACCCCTGGCACCCATAGGCGCTAACTTAAGGGA
>PMZA01000164.1 GCA_003170595.1 Armatimonadota bacterium | reverse complement strand
TACGCGCTTATTCCGGGAGATCTACCGTCCTGCCGGCGAGGCCGGCTACCGCCGCAGCGATGAGGCGGGACGGGGCGGCAGAAGTCAGCCGAGGCCATAGTACCTGCCGGCAGCTCGTCGCCTATTGGCTTTACGCCTCCCAAGCGACGCCAGCGCGGCGGGGAAGGGCCGAACACGAGGACACAAGGCACCACGGTAAGTCTCGGAGGCGGCATGCGACGGAAAACCGGAAGCCCGCAGGGACAGAGGGCCTTCGCGTTGCGACCCGGAGGGTCGCCCGACGAAGCGGGTGAAGCCCGACCGGAGCCCACGCAAGGGTCGAACCGACCACCGGCGACCGACCGGACGGGAGCCTTGGCGCAGGACCTCTGAAGGGTACCTGAAGCTTGCGTCTTCGTGAACCGCCCGGTGCGGACCCGCATGCCGGGTGGTGTGGGAGGCGGGGCCGGCAACGACCCCGCCTACCCGATTTGCCGGGGAAGGAGCGGGACGTATTCGGCCCTCTCAGGCCATCGGCTGGCCGCAGCGCGGTAACTGGCTTTGCGGAGGGGCCGCATCAGATCGAGCGCGCCTAGCGTGCTCGATCGAATCCGGCCCGCCTTTCCCGACCGGGCAAGACCGGGCCGGATTCGTGCGCCCGTGCTTCGCACGGGCGCCCTGATTCGGCCCCTCCTCAAGCACAACCCGACCGCGAAGCCTGGCCTGAGTCAACTGAGCACTCTCAAGGAAGCTACTAATATTGACTTTAGTAGCGGTATCTGCTATCATCGATAGTAATAGGGGGTGCGCAAGATGACGGCTATGCTGATGGCACTGCTGCTCTCTCCGATGGCCTCGCCGCAGACCTACGATTACCAGGGCTTCTTCAACGGCCCGGTGGACACTCGCGGGTGCCCTAACCCCGGGTACTACTATGACCCGCAGACGCCGGTGCCCCGGTGGCTGCGCCACGATCTGGAACCCGTGCGGGTCAAAGTGTATGACGGCGGCCCGAGCCAGACGACGACGCGCTACAAGACCTATCTGTACTCCGAGGACCCGCTGCCGGGACAGTATTGGTACCAGGATCCCGGCCGGATGCGCCCAATCCTGACCGACGGCCCAGGCGCTCGTGATCGCCGCGGTCAGGTCAGATCGTACGGGCAGTATGACCGGGGCTGGTAGGCCCGCCCAGGACTTGCCCAGGGCTCACAGAGCCCACCCTAAGAAGAGACCGTGCCCGTTGTGTCCTGGGCCGCGAAGCAACCTCCCGCTTCGCGGCCCCACTCTTTTCCCGGCTGAACAATCAGGGGATTACCGCCGTTATGGAAGGGTATATACTAAGGATGCTCTAGGACTGGCGTAACGACCTGGACAGGTCGGCAATTCTGAAAAAGCCGGGCTAGGACGAGGAGGAGAGAACGATGAGGAACACGCTATATCCGATGGTGGCAGGGGTTGCGATGATTGCGGTGTTGACGATGGTGGGGTTGGGAATGGTGGCACCGGTGCGGGCGCATGCCAACGACACGGGAGCGGCCCTTCTGGGGGTGGCGGCGGGCCTGCTGGTCGGCAGCTTGCTCGACCGCAACAGTGACAACCTGTGCGATGACTACGCCTACCGCACGACCGACCCGCGGTGCTATCTCTCCGGCGGACACTGGTACTGGCGCGCGGGCGTTGACCGCCGGCCGGAGGAACTCTACGGCCAGCGAGCCTACACCGCTGACATCCACCGCAATGACCGCACGACCCGTGACTGGGACCAGCGGAAGGGTAGAACCCAGCAGCAGGCGCACGATCAGGGGAACCGCGGCCACAAGTAAGCGCGGTGGCCATCGAAGCGTAAGGCTTTGAGGACCTGACAACTACATAGCAGGACAAGAGAGGGAACTACGAGGCCGCCGGGCCGATCCACCTGGCGGCCTCGTTTCTTTGTGCCGGGTTAGTCGCCCGGCAGCGGCGAGTAGACGCCGTACTCGAGGCGGCTCTTGCGGCTGCCTACCATCCGGTCGGGCGGGAGCGTTTCCCAGAGGGGGCTTCCGCGCCGCTGCTTGACCACCACGACCCTCGAGGCCACGCGACGGGCATCGGCGAGAGACTCTGGGCTGAGGGGCCGTGAATCGGCAAGAGCGCGCAGCGGGGCCATGGCGCTCGATTCCTCGACCGGGCGGTGGAAGAGCGGGTCGAAGTACACCACGTCGAAGCTACGCGAGGCCGCGGCGGCGAGGTAGTCAGCGCTGTCGGCGGGCACCACTTCGATGCGGCGCAGAGCGTCGTTGATGGCGGCATCGCCGGTGTCGAAGATCCTGAGGCCATACTCGCTGAAGGCTGCGAGGACCGGGATGGACTCCACGCCGACGACGGCGCCCTCCGGCCCGACGACGGCGGCGGTGATGATCGCGTCGGTGCCTCGGCCGAGGGTGCAGTCGAGGACCCTGTCCCCCACCGTGAGGCCCATGGCATCGACCATGGGATCGCCGAGGCCCTTGCGCACGGCGTTGATGCGGCGGCGGGCCATGCCGGGATGGTAGAAGTAGACGATGCCCTCGGCCGGGACATGGAGGATGGCGCGGTCGGCCTCGAGGACGACGACGAGGCGGGCGCCGTGGATCTCGGCGAGGGTGGCGAGGCTGTAGTTGCCGCGGGGCACGATCCGGGCGCCGAGTCGCTCGGCCCACCAGTCGGCCGCGGGAGGGGCCGAGATGCGCTCACGAGAGCCGGTCACGAGGATGTCGGAGGAGGCAGCGCCCATGGTCGTGGGAGGTCAGGATCAGTCGCGCCAGCTTAGTCGCGGGGGGAGCGCTGGTCAAGGTGGTGGCGGGCTGTAGTATTATGAGGGCCGAACATGAGCGCAGATGCGCGGGAAAAGCTACTGATTGTCCTGATCTTGTTGGCGGGCGTGCTCTTGCATCCGCCGGGGCTGAACCTTGCCCCCGATGACGCGGCGGCCCTGGCGACCGCCGATCAGGTCGGGTACGGCCTGCGGGCGTATGAGGCCGCGCCCTTCCCGAAGCCGGTGGTGTCGCTGGGGGTGTTCATGCTCCTGGCCCAACTGCCGCGCAACCTGTGGACGATGCAGGTGGCCAATCTGCTGCTGTCGCTGATGATCGAGCTATCGGTGTTCTTCGCGGCGCGAAAGCTGTGGGGACGGCGCGGTGGGATAGCGGCCATGGCAGCGGCGATGGCCTTGCTGCTGACGCCGTGGGCGGGGTCGGTGAGTGTGGTCTTGCCGGTCGCCCTGTTGGCGATGGGTGGCGCGCTGGGTATCACGGCGCAGGAAGCGAAGCGTGAGACCCCGGCGTGCCTGGTGGGGGCGGGGCTGCTGCTGGGGCTGGCCGTGGGCGCGTCGGTGGATGTGACCATGAGCGCCGTGGCGATAGTCTTCGGCGCGTGGCTATGGATACGGGCGCTGCCGCGGGCGGCGATGCCGGGGACGTTTCTTCTGGCCGTGGCGGGGACGGTGGGCGCGGGCTGGGTCGTCGGCGGGGAGGCCTACCTCGCCTGCCTGCGCCGCGGGATGGACTACTACCTGGGCGATGTGACCGCCCGCTATGCCGGCGAGGCGCTGCTGCATTCCATCGAGCTGTACCTCTCGCAGCCGGCGCCGCTGATCGCGCTGGGCGTCGCGGGCGTCCTGGCCCTGCGGCAGGCACCGGTGCAGGCGCGGGCGATGGCTCCGACGCTGGCGGCGTGGCTGGTGGGTGCGGTGCTGGATGCCAACTGGGGGCGGCGGTACGAGGCCGGGTCGTGGATGCCGCTGCTGCCGGTGCTGGCGATGGGCGCGGGCGCGTTCGTAGGCGTGGGCAAGCGAAGTCCTGAGCCCGACCGGGGCAAGCCGCTGGTGCTGGCGGTGGTGATACTGGCGGTGGTGCTGCTGGCGCCGCGGGTGAAGGTGGCGATGGGCCACTATCGCGACATCTTCTCCTCGCCGCCGGTGATGTCGGCGGACGCAGCGGTGGCCGATTCGATACTGAGGGCCGGGGGACCGGGCGGGTCGATGTTAGTGTGGGCCGACACCCAGGCCGCGGCGGCGCTGTGTCATGTACGGCTGGTGCCGCCCGATCCGTACATGACCTACCGGCTGGCGGGGTACTGGAGCACGGCCGAGAAGACTGAGCGCCGTGAGACTCACGACTGGGACAGCTTCGGGCAACTGCTCAAGAGCGCCCAGCCACAGTGGATCGTCCTGCAGACCGACGGCGACTTCCAGACGCTATTCCCGTGGTGGTCGTATGAGGCCCTGGCGGCGAACTTGGAGCAGAACTATGCCCTTTTCCTTGAGGTGCCCGGGCGCACGGTCTACCGGCTGAAGTCGATTACCGGCGGTCCTGCCAGCTGACGTAGGGGCATGGGAGAGAAACGTCATGAAGCTGTCGATCGTGGTCCCGGTCTACAACGAAGAAGTGAACTTGCCGACGCTGGCGGAGCGGGTGGCGGCGACTTTCGCGGGCCGCGATGTCGACTGGGAGCTGATCCTGGTCAACGACAATAGCCGGGACAATAGCTGGAAGATCATCGGCGAGCTTAATGCGCGGGATGGGCGGGTTGTCGGCGTGGCACTGTCGCGCAACTTCGGCCAGCAGCCAGCCATCGCGGCGGGGCTGGCGGTGGCGGTCGGGGATGTGGCGGCGGTGATGGATGCGGACCTGCAGGATCCGCCGGAGCTTCTCCTGGACATGCTGGCGAAGATCGGCGAGGGGTACGACGTCGTCTACGCGATGAAGCGGTCGCGAGGGGAGAAGCTCCTGCGGCGGACCGTGTTCAACCTGTTCTACACCATCCAGACGCGGCTGGCCGAGCCGAAGATGGTCGTCGGGGCGGGGACGTTTTGCATGATGACGCGGCGGGTGATCGAGGTCCTCAACCGCATGCGCGAGCATAGCCGGTACCTGAGCGGCCTGCGGACGTATGTGGGCTTCAAGCAGACCGGCGTCGAGTTCGACCGGCCCGATCGGATGAAGGGCGCGCCGCAGCAGACTTTCAGCAAGCTGATGCGGACGGGGATGGACGCCATTTTCGCCTACTCGTATGTGCCGGTGCGGCTGGCGAGTTGGCTGGGGATGATCACGGTCGTGTTCGCGCTGCTGGCGGCCGGATGGGTGCTGTACCAGCGGCTGGTCACGCATACGGCGATCACGGGCTGGACGAGCACGATGGTGTCGTATCTGTTCATCGGGGCGGTGCAGCTCATCTGCCTGGGGATCCTCGGCGAGTACGTGGCGAGGATCTACGAAGAGGTGCGGCACCGGCCGCTGTTCATCGTCGCCGAGACGGTGGGCCTCGAGGCGGAACAGGCGAAGGAAGGCGAAGCGCCCCCGCCGCAGTAGCTTCCAGGTTGGTCCTCATGCGGCCTCATCCAGCATCAGGTTTGCTACCGCCTCAGGGTCGACGACGAGCAACCCCTTGCGCACCAAGCGCTTGCCACGCCTCACGACGGCGGCGCGCGGGGTGTCTCGCATCGCCAGGATGCGCTGGAAAGCCCAGCTTTCGACAAAGTCTCGAGGCGGTGAGAGCGACCGGGACGACTGCAGAGCGTCGGATGCTTCCACCGCAAACGAGGGGAACGATAAATCAGACATTGACGACACCTCCAAACCTCAGATGCCGAAGTTATCGGCAACCTTTGCAGGGACTTTAGCGTCTTGAGATGAGGTTTTTCGGACCTCGTCAGGTCTTTCGGAGCCGCCGCTGGAGGGCTTCCTGGAGCAGACCGTAGATCGTGTCCGCGACGGCGTCGGCGGAGAACTGCTCGAGGGTGAGGCGGCGTCCGGTGAGGACTAACTCGTGGCGGTGGGCGGGGTCCATCATCAGCTGCTCAAAGGCCGCGGCCAGGGCCTGCACATCACCCTCCGGGAAGACCAGCCCGCTGGTCATGGCGATGACCCCGGGTATCGAGCCCGAGTCCGACCCGACGACCGGCACCCCGCAGGCGAGGGCCTCGATGATCGTGCGGCCGAACTGCTCGCGCCAGTGACTCGCCGTCCGCGACGGCAGCGCGAGGACGTCCATCGCGCGGTAGTAGAGGGGCGCGTCGGTGTGCGGGACGACGCCCGTGAACACCACCGGCGCCTTCACGTGATCGCGGGCGTAGGCCTCAAGCTCGGCGCGCTGAGGGCCGTCGCCGACAAGCAGCACCGACACCTCGCCGTGGCCGTGGGCCTCCATCGCCTCCACCGCGGCCAGCAGGTCGAGCAGACCCTTCTCCGGCACCAGGCGACCGAGGTAGCCGATCACGAAGCCCCGCAGGCCCAGCCTCTCGCGCACCTCTCCCCCATCGCCTGGCGAGTACAGATCCGGATCGACGACGTGGGGCAGCAGGTGGATCGGCGCCTCGCAGCCCGCCGCCACCAGGACGTCGCGGGCGCTGGGATGCACCGCCGCGGCCACATCCACGCGATCGAAGACGCGCTTCTGCAGGCGGGCGAAGTAGTTGGGGAGGTGCTTGGGCAGATTCTGCTTGGCGTAGAAGAGGAAGGCCATCGGGTCGCGGGCGAGGAGCTTCATCGCCTGTGCGGCGGCGAGGCTGTAGGGTTCCTCATCGAGGAAAAGGACGTCGGGCCTGGCGGCGCGGACCTCACGAGCGAGGCCGAGCCAGACGTGGAGGTTGGGGTGGCCCCTGGGAAGGACCGTCATGGGCCGTAGACGCCCCTCCAGGCCCTTCCAGGCCCCGAGGGTGACCAACCGGCCACCGACGCTCTTCCAGGCCCGTGGCGCGAGAATAGTGAGGTCCACCGGATGCCGCGCCACCAGACGCGCCCACGGTATCTGGTTCGTCGCCACCACGCACGAATGACTCACCACCACCAATCGAAGACGATCCTGCTCGGGCGCACTCATGTCCGCCCGATTGTAGGGCAAAGCCTCGTCCGGCCGCAAAGCCGCGAACTGCGTGAAGGTAGTCAGCAGGCGACCTTGAGGGGACGTGCGGCCACGTTGCGCTTGCGCGCATGGGCCGGAGGGATGCCCATCTGGAGGCGGTACTTCGTCACCGTCCGCCGGGCCAGGGGGAAGTCGTGGTGGAGCATCAGGCGGGTCAGGGCCTCGTCGGATTGCGGGCGGTCGGGGCTCTCCTCGCCGATAAGGCGCTGGAGGACGACCTTGGCCGGCATGGACTCGTCGAAGAAAAGCTCGAAGGGCACGAGCACGCCGTCGGGCAGGAGGATGCTCTTGCCC
>PMZA01000120.1 GCA_003170595.1 Armatimonadota bacterium | reverse complement strand
GGCCGGAGGGATGCCCATCTGGAGGCGGTACTTCGTCACCGTCCGCCGGGCCAGGGGGAAGTCGTGGTGGAGCATCAGGCGGGTCAGGGCCTCGTCGGATTGCGGGCGGTCGGGGCTCTCCTCGCCGATAAGGCGCTGGAGGACGACCTTGGCCGGCATGGACTCGTCGAAGAAAAGCTCGAAGGGCACGAGCACGCCGTCGGGCAGGAGGATGCTCTTGCCCTTCAACGCCCGGCAGACGGTGCTCTCGTGGAGGCCCGTCACGCGGGCGATGGCCTTCTGGTCGAGAGGGCGCAGGCGGCGGGGATCGTTAGTGGCGAAATAGTCAGCCTGGTGCTTGATGATCGCCTCGGCGACCAGGGCCAGGGTCTCATGGCGGCGCTGAAGGAGGGCGATAAGTTCGCGAGCGGCGCAGACTGTCTCGCGGACGTGCTGGTCATGCTCGCCCAGGTGACGGCGGCGGCGCAGCCCCTCCTCGAGGCTGGCGTAGATGCTGTCGATGCGCACCTGCAAGCGCTCGCTCTGCGGCACTGAGACCGATAGCTCGCCCAGGCCGCCATCGGACCCGGTGCGGGACGCCTCGAGGACGACATCAGCCGTGGCGCGCGGGGCGGAGAAGCTCTGCTGGCAGTCGCTGTCGACCAGGCGTGCGGGATAGGGGCGCAGGTGGTCGCGAAGGAAATCCAAGATCTCGGCGATGGCCTCGTCGGAGAGGCCGAGGAGCGTCCGGGCCGCCTGCTTCATCTCACGCGGGCCGCCATCGAGGCACTGCTGGAGGAAAGGGTACGTGCCCGGCGGCGGAGGGACTTCGCTGGCCTCAGCCTGGCACCGCAGACACTCCGCCAACGACCTCGCCCCGATGCCCGGCGGGTCCGATTGCTGAAGGATCATGAGCGCCTGCTCGGCGGCCTCGATCGTCAGGCCAGCGGCCTCAGCCATGTCCTCCAGATCGCCGCGGAAATAGCCGTGGTCATCGAGGGCCGAGATGATGGCCTCGCCGATGCGATGCAGGCGTTGTGGGGCAAGCCTGCGGAATTCGATGAGGATTTCGGTGCGGATGGAGGACGGTGCCTGAATCCAGTCGGCGAGCTCGGAGATGCTCTCATCCGACACCTGCGATCGGGAATCGCGGTCGGGGGCGTAGGGCTCCTCGCGACGGACGATCACCAGCGCAGGGTTGCGCTCGGCGGCCTCCTCGAGTTGCTGCTCCAATTCGTCGTCGGACAGCTCAAGGATGTTGCTCTGCGCGATGAGCTGTGGGGATACTCTAGCATCAGTACGGACCTGTAAGTGAAGACTGAGCGTTGCCAAAAGAAGCACACTCCCGCCGCGGGTTGAAGCGTGTATCGGCAGGAGTGCGCTGAACTTGAGTCCTCACGCGAGGGACGGGCCGGGATCGAAGGCGGCGGCGCGATCGATAAGCTTGATGGCCTCGATGACCTGCTCGGGTTTGACGGCGAGGTCGGCCCCACGCAGGAGGACGTCGGCGATGTTGTGCCAGTAGCCTCGCCAGTCGCCGGGGAGGATCTCAAGCTGGTCGCGAGAGCCGGGTGATTCGCCCTCGAAGAGGACGTCCGCGGGCGCGATCTTCGCCTCGTCAGTGCCGCCCACGATGCGGATAGGGTCGTTGCGCAGGAAAGCTTCCTGCGGGTCGGTGGCAACAAGGGCGAGGGAGCCCTTCGAGCCGCAGAGGCGTCGCTCGAAGCGCGGGATGTGGTGCTGGGACGAAATGTGGATGTAGTAGTGGACGCCGCTCGGGAAGACGAGGGTCACGGCGACCTCGCTCTCGACGTCGGTGGAGGGATAGCGGTACTGCCAGTCGGCCCAGACCTCTACCCCATCGGAGGAGGATGCGCCGAGGAACTGGAGGGCCTGGTCGAAGAGATGGGCGCCCAGGTCGCGGAAGCGTCCACCGCCGTGGACCCTCTGCCATCGCCACTGGCCGCTCGGGGCGCGGTAGACGTCGGCGTAGCTCTCGACGGTCCAGAGCTCGCCGAGGAGCCCTCGCTCCAGAGCGCGTAGAGCGGTGAGATAGTCGCAATCCCAGCGGCGATTCTGGTAGACCGAGATCAGACGGCCGGCCTGGCGTGCGGCGTCGAGCATGCGCTGGGCGGCCTCGGCATCGGGGGCCATGACCTTGTCGGTGACGACATGCTTGCCGGCGCGGAGGGCATCCACGGCCAGGGGCTCGTGGGTGTCGTGGGGCGTCGCCAAATCGACGAGATCGACGCGGTCGTCGGCGAGGAGGTCGTCGAAGGCGCCGTAGATGCGTGCCTCAGGGAAATCCGCGCGCGCCTGGGCTTGCTTCTCCGGCGAGCGGGCGACGATGGCGCGAACGTCCAGGTCGTCGCACTCCCTCAGGAAGGGACCGTGGAAATGTCTCCCGGCCAGGCCATACCCTACGAGACCAACGCCAACGGTATCCGACATGCGACTCCTCCCGACGCTAATAAATGACTTATGCACTTGGGTATTAGTATAGTACAGAAGTTCATGTCATGCCCTGCGCTGAGGCTGAGGGCCGCCTATTCCCCGGACCCGCGCGTGGTCCTGCGCGGACAACTGCAGGCGAGCGCGGAGGAGTCTCCCTCGTCTCGCCTAAGTAGTGGGTAGGAGGGAGCGCCCATGTCAGAGGTCATCCGCACAATTCGTCTGGAAGAGGCCGAGGAGTTCGAGAGGTTCCTGGAGAGATGCTATGGGCACGGGCGGGGGTTCTTCTCGCGCCATCACCCCGATCTGGCCAGGGCCCACGAGGACGTGGTGGATCGCTACCGCGTGCTCGAGGTGGACGGCGAGATCGTTTCCCACGTCGGCACGCACCCCATGGAGATCGTGCTTGGCCCGGCGAGGGTCCTCTGCGGCGGAATCGGCGGCGTGGGGACGCTGCCAAAATGCCGCGGGAAGGGGTACATGGGGAGGCTGCTGGACGACTCCATCGTACGGATGAGGGACAAGGGCATGCCCCTGTCCGCGCTCTGGGGCGACCAGCAGCGCTACGGCAGTTACGGATGGGAGAAGTGCGGCGTCGCCTATACCCTCGGCCTCAACCGCCGGTCGCTCGGCTGGAACAAGGTCGAGGCGGCGGAGGTGAGGGAAATCGATCCCGGCGGCGATGAGGCGCTGGACGTCGTGGCGCTGCTTCATCCGACGCTGGAGCACCGCGTCGAGAGGCCGTTTCTGCCGCTGCAGCTAAAGCGCGAGGGCATCCGGGTGTTCGTGGGGCCCGACGGGTACCTGATCTCGAGCGGCGACTTGGCGGGGGACCTGCGCGTGCAGGAGGTGGTCTCCCCCACCGGGCGCGAGCCCGAACTGATCCTGGGCGCCATGGAGATCGTCTTCGCCGGGACGGCCTACGTCGAGATGGGGCCCTGCGAAGGCGGGCGGACCGACCGGCTGACGGCCGTCATGAACTGGTGGAGCGCCCGAGACCAGGCGATGTTCCGCGTCATCGACTGGCCGGAGCTGCTGCAGGCTGTGGCGCCGGTGCTGACTGAGGCTGCGGCGCGGGCAGAGTTGGCGCCCTTCCGCGCGGTGTATTCGTGCCGGTGGGGCGAGGAAATCGAGCATGCGGCGGTGGAGTGGGATGGCGCGGCTCTGACTGCGGAGAAGACGACGGCTGCGGGCGAGTACGCGATGGACGAGCGGCTCCTCGTGGCGGCGCTGCTGGGCGGACCGCAGCGCGGTCGAGGCCAGCTGGGGCCACTGGGGAGGCTGCTTCCCCTGCCCCTGCACATCCCGTCGATGGACCACGTCTAGCTGAGGCAGCCGGCGCTGCCTCTAGTGCACGCGCTGCGGGCTATGCCACCACTGCACGAAGGCGTCCAGGCCTTCGCGCAAAAGCACTTTGGGCTCCCACCCGAGCAGAGCCTTCGCGCGGGAGATGTCGGCGAAGGTATGCGGCATGTCCCCCGGCATCGCCGGCAAGTACTCGATCCGCGGCTCAAGACCCGTCACGTCGCGCAGTGCCGCGATGAGGTCGAGCACCGATGCGGGGCGCGCGCTGCCGAGGTTGATGGTCGCGAAGCCAAGGTCCCGGTCGATCGCGGCCAGGACGCCCGCGACGATATCGCCGACGTAAGTGTAATCGCGCGTCGAGGTGCCGTCGCCGTAGATCTGAAGGGGTTCGCCGGCGGCCATGCGTCGGACGAAGCTGTTGATGGCGAGATCGGGCCTCTGGCGCGGTCCGTAGACCGTGAAGAAGCGCAGGCAACTGATGTGCAGGCCGTAGAGGTGGTGGTAGGCGTAGCACATCGTCTCGGCGGCGATCTTCGAGGCGGCATAGGGCGACATCGGGCTCTGGACCGGCTGATCCTCGCGGAAGGGCACTGCATTGGCCGCACCGTAAACTGAGGACGACGAGACGAAGACAAAGCGGGCGATGCCGGCCTTGCGTGCGGCCTCAAGCACGGAGACGGTGCCGCCGACGTTGACGTCGACGTAATCCCGCGGCGCCGCGAGCGATGGGCGGACGCCGGCTTTGGCGGCGAGGTGGATGATGGCGCGGACGTCGTGCTCGGCCATGATCGCGGCCAGGACGTCCTGCTCTCGGATGTCGGCCTCGCAGAAGGTGAGGCCGTCCCCGGCCGTGCGCCTCTCCCCTATCGCGGCGAGGTTGGCCTCTTTCTGGGCACGCGGATAAAAGGGATCAAAGTTGTCCACGCCGACGACGGACTGCCCCGAGGTGGTCAACGCCTGGACCACGTGGGAACCTATGAAGCCGGCTGCGCCGGTGACGAGCACCTTCCCCATGGGCCTCCCCCCTACGGATGAATGGCGGATACTGTAGCACGTGGCGCCGCCGAGGTGGAGGGTGCCAGGGGCATAGGCACTAACTTAAAGCCCC
>PMZA01000324.1 GCA_003170595.1 Armatimonadota bacterium | reverse complement strand
TAGCGTCTATGGGGGCAGGTCAGTGCTTCCACGTCGCGGGCGTCGAAGGTCAGGTCGCCGAAGAGGTCATACAGCCCCATCCGCTTCGCCAGATTCGCCACTTGAGCGTTCGGGTTGTCGACTCTTATGATGGGATCTCCGGCCGCGGGTGGGTCGGCCTGCCTGCCACCGCAACGGAGGTCGGCCCAACATCGCCGTGTCCTCCCCAAGTACGGTCTCCCCCACCATCCGCGGCGTCGTCATTGTACGCTGGGCCCTCGGCCTCCGCCAACGATCACACGCTGGCCGGCGCATTGCCGGGTGCGTTCCCCGCACGTACAATGTGGGCGGCTGGCGAAGGCCACCGGTTGCAGGAGGGAATGCAGGTATGGCCGACGATCAGGATCTGCTTCGGGAAGCGAACGCGCTCTGGAAGGCGCACGTCGAGACCGGCGAACCCCTCGACGAGGACGAGGTCATGATCGTGGTTGCGGCTGGCCTGACCGAGGCCGAGGACTGGGAGATGCGCGGCGGGGGACTCTACTGGCATGCACCGACCTACCCGAACCCGGATGAGTGAAGGCACCCGCCTGCGGCCGGGCCACGGCCGCCGACCATGAGACCGCTTCCGTCGTGGGATGGTCCCCTCCCCCACCGCCCCATCCGCCTTGCCTCGCCTTGAAAGGCCTTCGGCGTGCCCCTGACACCCAGCCCGCCATGCGCACCGAGCCACCGGAGAAGACGAGCCGCAGGCTGTCCGCCGTGAGGTCCAGGGACACGGCTCCCGAACTGATCGTGCGCCGGCTCCTGCACTCGATGGGCCTTCGGTTCCGCCTCCATCGACGAGACCTCCCCGGCCGCCCGGACATCATGCTGCCCATGCACGGGACGGTCATCCTCGTGCACGGCTGCTTCTGGCACCGGCACCCTCGCTGCCCCCAAGCTCAGGACCCCACGAGGAACTCCGACTTCTGGCAGGCGAAGTTCATGCGCAACGTGCAGCGGGACCGTGATGACCAGCGTTCCCTGCGCCGCCTGGGTTGGAGGGTCATCATCGTCTGGGAGTGCGAGACTCGGAACTTGCCAAGGCTGCGCCGCCGACTTGGGCGCCTGTTCCCTGCAGCCCGCCCCGGTTGACGCCGTGGTTCGGTGGCATGCATCATGATCCACCGACCATGCCCGACGATGGCCGAGCTCTGCCAAACACGCTTCCCCGCCGCATGAAAGACGAACCCAACATCCGGTGGGTCGACACGAGCGCTGTCCCCCTCGTTCCCGAAGGCAAGTTCGCCGACCTCTTCTGCGGCGCCGGCGGGCTGAGCCTGGGCTTCGTCATGGCGGGCTACGAGCCGGTCCTCGGTGTGGAATGCGATCCCAAGGCAGCGGAGACCTACCAACGCAACTTCCCCGAAACCTGGCTTCATGATGGCCGGATCGAGGACCTCGGAGAGGGCCCACTGCTGACACGTCTCGGCGGAGCCCAGCCGGATGTGATCTGCGGCGGCCCGCCCTGTCAGGGGATGTACACCTCCGGGAGGCGCAACCCCGACGATCCCCGCAACCGCCTCTTCGTGGAGTTCCTACGCATCGTCGGAGTCCTGCGCCCACACTTCGTCGTGTTGGAGGGCGTGCCGGGAATGCTGAGCCTCGACGGTGGCTCGGTTGCCCGGCGGATCCTCGAGGGGTTGTCCGGGATTGGCTACCCCAACGCCACCCTTCGAACCCTCGAGGCGGCCGAGTTCGGCGTGCCGCAGCTGAGGAGGCGAGTCATCATCATCGCCAACCGCCACGGCCTGCCCTGCCCCTACCCCAGGCCGCTTCTCGGGAAGGGGGCCTTCGTTCCGGTCGAGGCGGCGATCGATGATCTCAAGCACCGTCGCCGGGACCCGAGCATCAACCACGAGTGGACCGGGCACTCCAGGGAGACCCAGGACCGCATCGCCAGGGTGGCTCCCGGCCGCACACTGTATGAGGATTACCCGGGGTCCTGGCGGCGGCTCCGGCTAGGCCTCCCCTCCATGACCGTCAAAGCCAACCACGGCACGCCTCACATACACTACGAGTTGCCTCGCACCATCTCGGTGAGGGAGATGGCGAGGTTGCAGAGCTTCCCTGACGACTTCATCTTCTCCGGCGACATGGGCTCGGCGATGTGCCAGGTCGCCAATGCCGTCCCGCCGCTGCTCGCCAAGCACGTTGCCCTCGCCCTGCGGCCGTCGCTCGATGCCATCATGGAGGCCGAGGAACACCCCGAACGGTAGGTCCAACCTTCCTCGCCACGGCCCTCGAAGGACCCGCAAGGAGCCCGTCGAAAACCGCTCCCAGTAATTTCATGATGTTTTTGACGACACACCGGGGGCACCCGTTTTGAGGCTCTTCCGACTGGCCGGTTTCACCTCGACGACACCGCGGACGGCGACGTCTCTCGGCCTCGGCGGGGCCCTCGCATCGCTGGGTCTCGATGTCGTCCTGGTGGACATGTCGCCCCGCCCCCGGAGGGCACGGCACCGTGGCTTGGCCGGCGGGTGCGATCTCGGCTCGATCCTCGAAGCACTCGCAAGTCCAGACATGGACCTGGAGGGAATGCTCGTCCCTCAGCGTGTCCGCGGCCTGCGCCTGCTGGCGGCGAACCCCGGCCCTCGCGGTCTCGACACCTCACCTCTCGCCAGCGCCAACCTGATGGCATCGATCCTGATGAGGCTCCAGATGAAGCACGACATCGTCATCGTCGACTCGCCCCCGGCAGTCGAGGGTCTGGAAGCGGCACGATGGCTGGTTGCCCGCAAACACGAAAGGGAATTCGACATCTTCAGAGACGCCATCGATCCGCTCGCTGCCGTCGGCGTGACCCCGGCAGGGGATGGTGCGGCAGACCTCCTCATGGTGCTCGTCGTCGGCGAGCCGGAGGGCGGAGATGGTGCGGAGATCGTGCCGCAGCCGGATGGTCTCTCCTCCCCCACTCCCCTCCGGGCTGATCGCTCGGAGAGGGAACTCGTGCCGAGGACCTATCACTTGTCTCGGACGACCATCGGCAGTCTCCAGATCACGGCCGCGGCGCTGAGGAAGCATCTGGGACGTCACGTCAAGCAGAGCAACATCGTCGCCCTCGCCCTCCGCACCAGCCCCGTCCTCCAACATGTCGAATCGGGTAGGCGGGGTCGTTGCNNTCACGAAGACGCAAGCTTCAGGTACCCTTCGTAGAGGCTTCTGCCCCCATCAGGTCCTGCGCCAAGGCTCCCGTCCGATCCATCGCCGGTGTGCGGTTCGACCCTTGCGTGGGCTCCCGTCGGGCTTCACCCGCTTCGTCCCACACGAAGGCCCTCTGCCCCTCGGGGCTTTCGGTTTCCGTCGCGTGCCGCCTCCGAGACTTACCGTGGTGCCTTATGTCTTCGTGTTCGGCCCTTCCCCGCCGCGCTGGCGTCGCTTGGGAGGCGTAAAGCCAATAGGCGACGAACTGCCGGCAGGTACTATGGCCTCGGCTGACTTCTGCCGCCCCGTCCCGCCTCATCGCTGCGGCGGTAGCCGGTCTCGCCGGCAGGACGGCAGATCTCCCGGAATAAGCGCGTA
>PMZA01000061.1 GCA_003170595.1 Armatimonadota bacterium | reverse complement strand
TCACCCGTCCCCCGTCACCCGTCTCCAGGAACTTCCCGCCGCTGGCCTCGGAGACCGCTCTCAGCAACCCTTCGTTCATCCCCGTGTTGGCGAGTTCGAGCGCCTGTTCCGCAACCGCGAAGTCGGTTGCGGCTTTGCCCAGCGCCGTGTCGGTCAGGCTGACCGACGCCACAGCGTGATACCGGCCCGGTGCCAGAGCCTCAAGCGTCGCTTCGTACATACCCTCGCCCGTTTCGGTCATCGGAACGTTCATCGTTTCAGTCGCCGGACTGTGCCCGGAGTCCGCCGGACTGGCCGCCATGCCGGCTATTCCAAGGACTACGTTCAGCCGCGCCCACGGCTTGCCGTCCGGCGCGATTGCCCGCATCACCAACCGAACCGGCTCGCCGCGGTACAATTCCGACTTCTCGGTCTGAAGCCAGAAGGGACTGGTATCGCGCTCTGCCAGGTAACGCACGACCCCGGTCACGAAACCCGAGAGCGGAGTGCCCTGCTCCGGCTTTTCCTCCGGCCCGAACCCCCAGCGCCACAGCGGGTATGCGGCGGCGTAAACGACCTTGCCCTTGCCCGCCTTCCCCGCAATCAGGAGCGGAACCTGGCTCTCCTGTGCCGCGAGCCAAGTCACCGGCGTTCCGCCCGACACACTCAGCGGGCGCACGCCCGTAAACGGCGGCACAGTGCTGAGGTCAATCACCCCGGTGCCAAACCAGGGCAGTAGTTTACCCTCGGCGGTCAGCCCGGGCGTGAACGTGCCCGTCTGCACCCGACCCACGGTCCCGTTCATCACCTTGCCGATGCCTGGCCCGGGCTGGAAATCCGGCCCGGCCAGAATCAGGACGCCGGCACCGGCTTGCACTCCGGCGGCAATGGACTGCCACACATCCGGGCTGCCCGTTTCAACGACGTCATCGAGGATGAACACGTCCGCGTGGTCGGGTGCGACCTTGAGCGCGCCACTGACCGAGACCACTGGGGTTACGTCGATCCTTTCGTCGCTTGCCAACGCTCTCAGCATCATCCGCGTGTCCGGCCCGAGCCGGTTCGTCACGTACGCGACCCGCACGCGTCCCGGCCGGACGTCGGCCACGACGCCGCGAACGTTATCGGCGTAGTTGCTCTCGCCCATCAGGCTGTCTGCCCGCGCCTCGATAACCTGCCTGCCCGGCTTGTCAAAGACCAGCCGGAACGGCACGTCCTGCTCGGCCGTCGCCTGCCCGAGGACGATTTCCTTCGAGTCTCCGCGCAGCCTCACCCGCGCCTTCTCGTCCGCGAACCCGGCTGCCGCCGTGCGCACCTGCACCTCGACAGTCTCACCCGAATACACGACCGCGGGCAGCATCACCCGCTCGACGCTCAGGTTGCGCTTCGCCACACCGCCGAATCCGACCGTGTACACCGGCACGCCGATTTCGCGCGCCGCCGCCACCGCGTCGGTCACGCCATTATCCTGCCCGTCGCTCAGCAGCACCACCGCCCCCGGCCGCGTCTTCCCGACCGTCTTCAACGCCGCGCCTATCCTGGTTCTGTCCGAGCCGGCCTGACTTTGGACTTTGGACTCTGGACTTTGGACTTCAGCACGGACTGCGGTATCAGCGAAAGCCCACTCCTGCCGCGCGACTCCGGCCGGAACAGGAAACCCGGCGGCGACCGCGGCTGCTGCGCTCTCGGCTTTGACCGCGTTCATGCTCTCGGATACGTCCAGCAGGACGGCGACCCGCTTCGGCCTCACAGTCCAGACCTTGCTCAGCACCGCACCGACGAATATGGACGCGAACATCAGCAGCACGACGACACGCAAGGCCAACAGCGCTGCGCCCTCGGCCCTCTGTCCTTTGTCCTTTCCCCTCTGTACTTGCCCCGCCAGTGGCCGACGATACGCCAGTACGCCAAGGACCAGCAGTATCGCGCTAACGGCGATAAGCATTGATGGGTTTGGGCAGCGACTCGGGTTCGAGGGACAGGCTCAGGCTTTCGGCATCGGTATTGAACTTCACTGCCGGGCTCATCAGCTCTGCCAGCCCGTCGCCGTTCGTGTCGGCCACAGCCACGACCTCGTATTCGCCCTTCCGCACCTTGGTCGAGAATGAACCGTCGCTCAGCACCGGGGCCAGTCCACGCGTGCGGACGGACATGACCAAATCCGGCCCGGCGGATTCGGACCGTGTCCCGGCCTGCTGGAACAACACCGTGCCCGTGCCCAGCGGCCCGTTGTGCCACTGCGCTCTGCCCTTGACCGGCACTGCCTCGAAGACCGAATCGCTGGTGAAATAGGTGAACGCCGGGCCCTTCACGCGGTTGCCTTCCAGGTCCTTCGCCTGCCGCTGAAGCAGAAAGTAGATAACGGCCCCGGTCGGCAGCGACTCGAGACGCGTGAAGCTCAGGGTCTGCCAGTCCGATGTCCACGCCCGCTTGAACTGCGTGTCATACTCGGCCGGCACAAACGTGTAGTCCAATACGCCGGAGGTGTCCATCGCCTCGCTGAACGTGACCCGGATTGCGACACCGCGCTTCTGGCGGGCGCTACCGGGCGACGGCATGACCTGCGTAACCCGGGGAGCGATTGTGTCCTGCTTTGACGAACCGTGGAAACGCCCCCTGAAACGCGCCGGGTTGCCTGCCCGGTCCCAGACGATTCCGCGCACATCGTACAGCTTCGGCTCCTGGGTCGGAGTCCAGAGCTGCACCTCATCGTCGTTTCTTCCCAGCGAAGCGCCGCGCAAGACAAGCGTCTCGCCCGCCGGCCCGGTCAGCCGGAAGCTGTCGGGCGCCAGCCTCGTGCCGTCAATCTCCTCGTCAAACACCAGCGCGACCTGGCTCCTTGTCCGGGTGTCGATTTCCTGCAGGTGCGGCGGGAATCTGTCCGGACTCGGCGGCAGCATCTTCTTGGCGCAGGCAGACAACAGTACCAACCCGACCAAGACTGCGACCTGAACCCGCAGCCGGTAAGTCTTCAATCTGCAATCTTCAATCTGCAATCTGCAATCTAAAAGGGACCGCTTCACTTGGTATCCTCCAAGACTTGCCTGAGTCTTCTCACCGCGCCGCGCTCAAGCCCCTCGCGTCGCGCCATCTCGACTAACTGTCCCGACATCATGCGGTAGACCGGCACGAGCTTCGGCGCGCACTTCGCCAGCGCCCGCAGGTGCACAGCCACGGTCAAAGCGTCCCCGCGCTCCACCGGCCCGGTCAGGCTCGGCCCCGCGCCCTTTTCAACGGCGCTGTCCAGCACCGTTCTTGCCAGCGGCTCAAGCATCCGTCCGGCGCGCCGGCGCGAGATACCAAGCTCTCCCGCAATCGTCTCTGCCCCATCAAACAGGACGCTGACGAAGTTCGACGCGAACACGCACATCACGTGATAGAGCGCCCGGTCCTTACCCGGCACCAGCACGCAACTACCGTGCAACTGCTTTACGAGGTGTCTGCCGAACCTAAGCCCGGAAGCCGAGCCGTCCGCGGCAAAGAACGAACCCGGCAGGGTTCGAATCGCCTGCGAGTGACTCGAAAGCGACAGCACGGGGTGCAATGCCAGCGTGCCCAGCGCCTGCTCTTTTGCACGGACGAACACCTCGGGCCCGAATGCGCCCGAACAATGGGCCACGATTGTGCCCGGCATCAACCACTTGCGCACCGATTCGAATACCGGCCCGATGTGCGCGTCCGGAACGGTCAGGAACAACACGTCGCTTGCGGCCGCGACCGCCCGCGAACTCAGCCGCTCGTACCGCTGCTTCAGCAGCCAGAGGTACTCGTAGTCCTCGATCCCGTCGCGCATGGTCTCCAGGCGGATCGACGAGAGCGGGTGGTCGATGGTCGGCCCGGGGTAGATCGAGTACCCGTCGCCGATCAGGCCCTGGGCGTCGTAGGTGGTCGATGACTTCCACTGGCCCTCCGGGAACTTCGGGTCAGGCGGCTTCTCGCCCCAGGAGATCCAGTAGTTCAGCCCCCAGTAGAGCACGCCCGTCGAGTGGAACTGCCACGACTGCGGGAAGAGCATCCGGTTCTCGAGGACGCTCTGGTTCGTGAAGAAGTTGGCGAAGGGCCTCCCCGGCCCGCAGCAGACATACCACCAGATCGTCTTCCCCCCGGCCTTCGCCTTCTCGTAACCGCCCGGCAGGCCCGGGCTCAGCGGGCACCAAAGGTCCATGCCCTTCAGGTCGGGCGGGCAGGCGTCCATCAGCCGCAGGACGCCCGGCGCATACTTGCCGATGGCGTCGAAGGCCCGGGTCACGATGCCCTGGTTCTCCGCCGGCGGCTCATCGTAGGGCTGGACGTAGGTGAGGCCCTTGAAGCCGAGGGAGCGGACGTGCTCCTCGGCGGCCTTAAGATACTGGCCGACGTACCGCAGATGCTCGTCGGAGCCCGTCGGCTCGCTGAGCTTGAGCGGCTGGCCGGTGGCGCGGTCGATGCCAGTCAGGGGGAAGTAGGGGGAGATGAGGTTGTGCGTCCAGCCGAGGTGGATCGTGTTTCCGCCCCCGGCCATGACGCGCCGGATGAAGACATCCCACGCGCTCCAGTCGTAGCTGAGCGTGCCGTCGGCCTCGCGGAAGACCTTAACGAGGGGCTGGCAGGGGCCCTCCCAGACGTCGATGGGGCTGAGGCGATGGCTGGTCGCGAGGTCGATGTACTTGCCGTAGGCGTCGGCCGTGGGGTCGGCGCCGAAGTATTGCCTGATCTGCCCGCGGAAGAGCCAGAAGCTCGAGTTCAGGTGCGTCTCGCGGCTGATCGAGAAGGCCGGCACGCGCACCTCGACGGCGGCCGATGCCTCGCCGCCCTTCTCCGAGCGGACGACGAGCTTGCCCCGATAGACGCCCGCCTTCTGCCCCTCAGGCACGCGGATGGTCACCCAGAGCACGGGCGGGCCGACGCTGGTCGCCGGCTGGGGATCGAAGGGCTGGATATCCATCAGCGGGTCGGGCCACCACTTGCCCTGGAAGGGCACGTACTCGACCATGCTCACCTTGCACGCGTCGGCGGGGAGGGTTGCGCCGCCGTCGGCCGCGAGCTTCGACATCGCGGCGGTGATCTTGCCGGGCGAATTGGCCGCGGGTACGTAGAGGCACTGGAAGCTCTCGGCTTCGTTCCCCGCGCACATCAGCTTCACCGGCGCCCCGCCCTTCACCGCGCCGCTGAGGATGTCGTCCACCCACTGATCGGGGCGGCGCTTGATGAGGCCATCGGTCGCCACCGCTGCCGCTTTGCCCGTCGGTGCGCCGAGAAGGGCCCGCAGGTGAGTGGGCAGGGTCGCATCGGACAGGGCCTTGATCGCGGCGCCATCATCGCCGACAAACCGCGGCGCCCAGGGCAGCGGCTCGCCCGCCGGCGACTTGTACAGCCGCGCCGTCTCACCCTCGATCAGCGCGGTCTTCACCTCAGGATCGGCCGCCACAGCCACCAGCAAGGCGCAGTTCGGGCCCAGATCGTGGGCGACCAGGCGCACTGTCTTCAACCCGGAGAAGCTGACGGCTTCCGTCACGATTTTGCCGAAGGCAACGCCCGGGCCGAGGATGGGCAGGCGCGTGGGACGGTCGCCCGTGACCTCGAAGCCCGCAAAGGCGTCCCTGCCAACTCCGGCCGTGCCGACGACCTCCATCGCTACGTGCAGCTTGCCAGTTCCTCGCAGGCGAAGCTCGAGGCCACCCTCGGCGGGCGTGACGACGCGCCAGTAGCCGGCCAGCTTGTCCGCGTCGGGCTTCAGCCGATCGGCTAGCGTGTCGAAATCGTGCGAAAAGGCGGCGGCTTCCGCGAGCGTCACATCGTCGTAATAGACCACGCCGGGCGTCGCCGTGACGCGAAGCTGGACGCGGAAGTGGTCGGCACCGGGCTTGGGGGCGAAGACGGTGTCAAAGAAAGTCCACCCATCCGCGCGCGGAAGATTGAACTCGAAGGCGCCGAGGAACTTGCCGCCGGCGTCCTCGGAGTAGACGGTCGGGTGGGCGACGTCGTCGGCGTTGGCGCGATACCAACCGCAGATGCGGTACAGCTTGGCGGGGTCGGCGGTGGCGGGCGGCGTGACCTGGGCGGCCATATAGTAGTCGCCGGGCGTGGCCAATTCGACCCGCACGCAACGGCCGCCGGAGTGAGCGCGCTCCTCGCTCCAGATCGCGCTGCCGGCGCCCTTGCCCTCCATGCCGAGGCCCCAGCCGGTCGGACTATCAGTGCCCGCCTCGAAGCCGGGGTTGGCGAGGAGGTTGGCCGGGGCCTCGGCGGCGTGAAAGGCTGGCAGGAAGGCGAGTAGCAGGCGGGGCAGAAGGTGCATCGCGCGGTCGGCTCCTGCGCCGGGAAGGTTGGCGCGGAGGCATGGTAGTACAGCGAGGGAGAAAGGCAAAGGCTCCACCGCGGCGCAGGCTGGTCTCCGCCGCCACCACAGATCCTTCTGCGACGCTGGGCGTCGCTTCGCTCGGAGGCACGTGCCACGGTCGACGGGGTGTGCGCTTCCTTCGGCAGGCTCCCTTCGACAGGCTCAGGGCAGGCAGGGCGGGCAGGATGACAGAGAAGGGCGGAAGGGCGGAAGGCCCACCACCGACCCACAGGCCGGGGCCCACCGCCATCCACAGCCGCACCCTGAAGGGTGCGACTACGGTTCGGCGATAGCTTGCCATTGTCGGGGGTAAGCGTTCTGCAATCCGATGCGTAGGCGCAAGAGCGAAGGCCAGGGGAGGAACGGGAGGAATATAGCCGTCATGAGAACCGTGATCACGTTGGGGGTTGCCATGATGCTTGCGTCCGCGGCAGTCGCGTCACCGCTCGAGTTCTACGTCGCGCCCGGCGGGGCCGACACCAATCCCGGCACGAAGGCTAGACCCTTCGCCACCCTCACCCATGCGCGCGATGCGGTGCGGAAGGCCAAGACGCGGGAGCATCGGCCCATCACGGTCCTCCTGCGCGGCGGGACGTACATGATGGAGGAGCCGCTGGTGCTGGGGCCGGAAGACTCGGGGACGGCTGAGTGCCCCGTGACCTATGCGGCGTGCCCCGATGAGAAGCCGGTGATCAGTGGCGGGCGCAGGATCACGGGATGGAAGCATGGGCCGGGAGAGCTGTGGGTGGCGGAGATCCCGGATGTGAAGGCGGGCAAGTGGTACTTCCGCCAGCTTCACGTCAACGGGCTGCGCTGCACCCGCGCTCGCCTGCCGCGCGAGGGGCAGTACAACATCGTCGGCGGGGCCGAGCCAGCCGGGCGGGCGTTCCAGTTCAAGCTCGGTGAGATCGATCCGAAGTGGCGCAACCTCGACGACGTGGAGGTCGTGCTGAAGCAATACTGGGGCGCGGCGAGGCTGCGCATCGAGGCGGTGGATGAGGCGGCGCACGTGGTGCGGTTCACCGGCGATTGCTGGCGGCCGACGTCGTGGTCGAATGGGTGGTATGCCGAAAACGTGTATGAGGGCCTCGCGAAGCCCGGCGACTGGTACCTCGATCGCAAGGAGGGCGCGGTGTACTACTGGCCGCGACCGGGAGAGGACATGACGAAGGCCGAGGCGGTCGCGCCGGTGGCGAGATGCTGGGTGGGGATGGTGGGCGACTGGAAAACTGGGAAGCTCGTCGAGCACATCACCTTCCGCGGGCTGAGCTTTCAGTACTCGGCGTGGAGCCTCGACGACAAGCTTGGCTACAGCTATCCGCAGTCGAACATCGAGAGCACTCCGGAGAGGGAACCGTGGCTGCCGCCGGCCGAGGTGAAGTCGCAGGATCAGCCTGAGGTGCCGGCGGGGATATGGTGCATCGGCGCGCATAACGTTCGCTTCGAGGACGATGAATTCGCTCACACCGGCGCGTGGGCGATGCGATTCGCGCAGGGCGGCTGCCAGGACTTCGCGGTCGTCGGGTGCAACTTCCACGACCTCGGCGCCGGGGCCATACGCGTCGGTGGGCCGGCGAATACCTCCAACGAGGCCGAGGAGAGCTGCCGCGCGACGATCACCGATAACCGCGTCGACGGATGCTCGACGACGTACCTCGGCTCGCCGGCGATTTTCTTCGGGCAGAGCGGGCACAACCTCATCGCGCACAATGAGATCACGGGCGACTGCCAATGGGCGGTCACCGTCGGGTGGACGTGGAGTGTCATGCCGCCCGGCAATGCGCGCGACAACATCGTCGAGTACAACCATTGCCACGACCTCGGGGGCGGACCGCTGGGGATGCATGCGACGCTCTACTTTCTGGGAGTGCAACCGGGCACCGTGTGCCGGCACAACCTCATCCACAACGTTGTCGGCGCGGGGAGCGGGATATGCCTCGACAACGGAAGCTCGGGCATGCTCATCGAGGACAACATCGTCCACCACGTGGAGTACGATGCGCTGCTCTTCAACTTCAACGACCTGGCCAACGTCGTCGACAACAACATCTTCGCCTATGCGCACAACAGCGTGATGAACCGCGCGGGCGACGCCGGGAAGATCGACCAGACGGGCATCTTCTACCGCAACCTCTTCGTCTACCGCTCCGACCAGTGCAAGCTCTTCGTGCCGGATACGTGGCCCAACTTCGACATCGTGATGGACTACAACCTCTACTACGACGAGGCCGGGAAGGCGCCGAAGTTCCTGGGCTTCGACATGGGCCAGTGGAACCAGCATGGGGAGGACGGGCACTCGATCGTGGGCGATCCCATGTTCGTGGACGCGGCGCACGGGGACTTCAGGCTCAAGCCGGACTCGCCGGCCTTCAAGCTCGGNNAATGCCCGCCCTACAGAAAGCAAAGGACCCACGCTGGACGGAGGATTGGACTATGAGGCTCATGGTGTCGTTAGCGATCGCGTTCGTGGTGGCGGCAGGATCATCTCAGGCCCAGGAGCGTGACCAGTTGAACCCTGGCGTCGATCCCGGCTTCAAGCCCGTCCTCGTGAGCGTGGACTTCACTTCGCGCGACGTCCGCCCCGGCGATCCCGTGGGCGTCACCTACCGCTTCCGCAACGACGGCACTTCGGCCGCGGCGGCGGACTACATGGTCTTCGTCCACCTCGAGTGGCCCGACGCGACCTGCACCGACATCGTCAAAACCTTCGACCATGAACCCCTGCGCGGGACGTCGACGTGGGAGCCCGGCGAGGTCGTGTCCGATGGGCCGTACATGGTTGAGGCGCCGGCCGATAAGGGTGACGCGACCTATCACGTCCACGTCGGCATCTACGCGCCGCAAGTGACCGGCGGGCCGAGGCTGCTGGACCAGTACGCGGGCGTGCTCAAGGTCGATCGCAACGCCCCCGCCTCGGCGATCGCTCAGCCGGAACCGCTGTCGGAAAGCGATAAGGCCGCGCGGCGTCAGCACTTCGCCGAGCGCATCAAGGATGGCGTCGCCCTCGACGAGGCGGGCTACCGCTTCACCTTGGACAAGACGTCGGGCGCCTGGCAGCTTCTCGACAAGGCGAGCGGCGTGCTGTGGGGCTCCAACCCCGAGCAGGCGGTCTTCGGCTCCATCGAGATGAATGACGGCAAGACGACGCGGAGCTTCTCGATCCGCAAGTTCGACAACATCGCTCGAGTGGGCGGCGGCCTCGCCCTCAGTGTGGCGCCGACGGCGGGCGGGAAGGCGACGGGGCTGAAGGTCGTCATCACCGTCGCGCCGGTGAAGGACCCGGCGGGCATCAACCTCAGCTACGCGGCGACCGGCGACGGGCCGTGGCACGTCACGGGCGTCACGATGCTCGACAGTGCGCTGTGGACGACCGACGCCGATCAGGGCTACTCGATCGTGCCCAACCGGCTGGGGACGCTCCTGCCGGCGGACGAGGGGCTGCCGATGTCCCAGCGCTACTGGACTTACTCCAACACGTCGATGGCGCTCTACGGCGCGGTGAAGGGCGGGAGCGCGATCCTCGTCGCCTGGCCGCATCCGGAGACCACCATCGTCTTCATGCGCACGTGGCCGGACAACCCTCTCGTCGCCGGGCGACGGATGAACAGCCTCTCCCTCACCCTCCGCGGGGCGGCTAACTCATGCTCGATCCATCCGCTCGGGCGCGGGGATTACTGCGACATGGCGCAGGCATACCGAAAGATCGCGGCACGGCGCGGCCTCCTCAAGACGTGGGCGGAGAAGCGTCGCGAGAACCCCAACATCGACAAACTCTTTGGCGCGGCCGACTTCAAACCCTTCGTCTTCTCGCGCCAGATGTCGGCGACGGGTCAGGAGGCGTCAACATACGTGGGCTTCACCTTCGACGAGGCCGCCCAGTGCGCCGAGCATTGGAACAAAGCCCTGGGCATCGACCGCGCGATGGTGGTGCTTGCGGGCTGGATCCACCGAGGCTACGACAACCAGCATCCCGACATCCTTCCCGCGTGCCCGGAGTGCGGAGGCAACGATGCCCTCGCCGCCGCGGCCAAACGCATCAAGGGCTGCGGCTTCCTCTTCGGCCTCCACGACAACTATCAGGACATGTACCGCGACGCCCCGTCGTGGGACGAGAAGTACATCAACCTCGACGCGCAGGGACACCTGAAGCAGGGCGGCTTCTGGGGCGGCGGGCAGTCGTACCAGGTGTGCGCCATCGAGCAGGTGAAGCTCGCCCAGCGTCCGCAGAATCTGCCCGAGGTCGAGAAGCTTTTCGGGCCGACCATCTACTTCATCGACACGGTCTTCGCGTGGCCGCTCGTGACGTGCGAGGCGAAGGCTCACCCGATGACCGTCGCCGATGACATACACTACAAGTCGCTCCTCTGCGACGAGGCGAAAAAGCACTTCGGCATGATGGGCAGCGAGGAAGGCCGCGAGTGGGCCGTGCCGCATGCCGAGTACATGGAGGGCATCCTTGGGCACAAGGCCTCGGGTGATCCGCGGGAGATCGTCGTGCCGATGATGCCGATGATCTACGGCGACTGCACGATGTTCTACACGCACCAGAGCGACCGGCCGCGGGTGGATAACCCGAGCTACATTCTCGATCACGTGNNTCCTCAACCACATCATCTACGCGGCGATGCCGGTGTATGGCTTCGGCAACCACCTGTACTGGAAGGAGGCGACGGCGGAGGGCATGCCCCTCACGCCGCTGCCGCCGAAGTTTGAGGCGACCGGCGGGCGAAAGTTCAACATCACCTATCGCTGGCAGGTGGACGGCAAGATCAACGAAGACCTAGTCTGCTTCGTCCACTTCACCCACCCTCTCGCGACGCGGTCGGAGGGCATCGCGTACCAGGGCGACCACCAGTTCGCGACGCCGATGAGCCAGTGGCAGCCGGGGACCGTCGTCGAGGATGGGCCGTGGCCGGTGGAGGTGCCAGAGCAGTTCAACGGCGAGAGCGAGCTTCAGTTCGGGCTCATCAACAAAGCCGGCGAGAGGGTCGGCCTGAAAGGGTTGCAGTCGAATAGCGGGCGGTACGACCTGGGCACGGTCATCGTAGGGCCCGACGGCATCACCTTCCGCTTGACGAGCTTGAGCCGCGAGACCATGTCCTTCGCGCCGGATGAGGGCTGGACGAAGGGCTTGGGCGAGAGCGACCGGTTCATCAAGAACACGTACGAAGTGATGAGCTACCTGCAGCGCTTGACCGCCGAGCATCCGATGACGCGACACGAGTTCGTGACGCCCGACCGCAGCGTCGAGCGGGCGGTGTTCGGGAAGGGGCTCGTGACGGTCGTGGTGAACTTCGGGCCGAAGGACTACGAGGTCGGGGATGTGGTGCTCCCGGCCAACGGGTTCCTCATCCAGAGCGATACCTTCCGGGCGTTCTGCGCGACGAAGTACGGCGGGCACAGCTACGACAGGCCGGCGCTGTTCACGATGCGGAGCCTGGACGGCAAGTCGCTGGCGACGTCGGGGAAGGTAAGGATCTTCCACGCCTTCGGCGACCCGCGGGTGGTGCTCAACGGCAGGGAGCGCACCGTCGAGCGCGAGGCGATGGTGCCGTAGAGAAAGCGCGGCGGGGCGTAAAGCCCCGCCCTACAGAACCCCGCAGGAGCGATGCCATGAGGGCGCTGATCTGTGCTGCGTTGATGGCTGGACTGGTCCTGCTCGCGGCGGCTGATCAGCCCGCGCCGGCGGCGCCGCCGCCGCTGACCGAGGAGATGCTCGGGAAGATCATCCGCGAGCGCGCCCTCTGGGAGAACAACACCCTCGGCATCACCGACAAGATCCCGCCGCCGTGGACGCCCATGGCCGTCGCGGGCAAGACCGTCGGCTGCTGGGGGCGGACGTACGACTTCGACGGCAGCCTCTTCCCGCGCCAGGCCGCCAGCCAGAACGGCGAGATGCTGGCCGGGCCGATCGCGCTCGTACTGCGCACCGGTGGGCGCGAGGTAGTGGTCAGTCGCGCCGATAAGCAGGAGTTCAAGGCCGCGCCGCATCAGGTCGACATCGACAGCACGGCTACCGTCGAGGGCCTCATCATCCGCGCGAAGTCGCACCTCGAATACGACGGCTGCATACGCGTCGATCTAACGATCAGCCCGACCGACAAGCCGGTCCTCATCGATGGCCTCGAACTGCGCGTCCCGTTCAAGCCGGCGAACGCGCTCTACTATCACTGGTTCGAGATCACCCGCGACCTCAAGCAGACCAACGCGGGCGCGCTGCCGGCGGGTGGGCTGCGGTCGCACTTCAAGCCGCTGCTATGGATGGGCGATGACGTGCGCGGGCTATGCTGGTTCGCTGAGTCGCCGAAGGGATGGCAGGTCAATGACAAGGAGGCCACGCTGCAGGTCGTCCGCGATCCAAAATCCGCCACGATGCGCGTGCGGATGATGGACCGCCCCTTCGTGATCTCGCACCCGTGGACGACGACCTTCGGCCTGCAGTCGACGCCGACGCGGCCGATGCCGGAGGGCTGGCGGGACTGGCTGGTGGGGCTCAACCTCAGCAATCCGTGGAGCGCGTGGAATACGGGGTACTTCAACAACCTCGGCGGCACCGACGACCCCGGGACGCTCATGCCAAAGGACCCGGTGGATATGCGGAAGTACACGACCGACTGCCAGAGGCGAGGCCTGCCGCTGGCGCTGTATCCCGGGCGCGAGCCGATGAAGATCCTGCCCTATTCGCAGATCGTGTTCTGGGCGGGGAAGTACCGCGATGGCATGCCTTCGCCGGAGATCAAGGTCTTCGGGCCCGAGTGGTCGAACGCGAAGCAGACGCCCGGGCCGCGACGTGAGGCTGACGCCGACATCCCGCTCAAGGAATACTACTGGGTCTGCCCGGGGTCGAGCTTCGCGCAGTACTACATCTGGAAGTTCAACCAGCTTCTCGACGAGACCGGGATCGACGGCATCTACATCGACGGGTCGTGGAACGTCTGCTCCAACCCGCTGCACGGGTGCGGGTACATGGACGATCAGGGCGTGTGGCAGCAGGAGTACAAGATCTGGCCCTTCCGCGATCTGCTGAAGCGGATGTACTGCCTGCTCTACGAAAAGCGGAAGGCGCCGATCATCTTTCAGCACACGTCGTGCTGGCTCTGCGTGCCGTGCATATCGTTCTCGCAGATCGAGCTGGACGGGGAGCAATACCACGACGTTGGCGACAAGGTCGAGGACCACTTCATGGACATCGTGCCGCTGGACAAATGGCGCGCCGAGCACATGAGCGGGCGATGGGGGCCGGCGCCGGTGATCCTGCCGGACATCCCGGTGAAGTACTGGAACGACGATGCCGCGACGCGAGAACTGCTGATGCTCACGGAACTGCACGACACGAGCATCTTCCTCGGCGCGGTGAAGCCACGGCCGGTGCTGCGCGACTACCAGGCGCGGAGGATGTTCGGGATCGCCGACTGTGAGTTCAGGGGCTACTGGGCGAGCGGGACCTGGGTGAAGTGCGACACGAAGGACTGCTACGTGAGCGTCTACCGCAAGCCTGACAAGAGCCGGTGCCTGATGATCGTGGGCAACACGACTAAGCAGGCGGCGACGGCGGTCGTGCGGCCTAACATGGCGGCGATGGGGCTCGCGGGCGTGGTGGACTCGGGCGTCGACCTCGAGACGGGGGAGAAGCTGCCCATCACCGGCGGGGCGATGACCGTGCCTCTCAAGGCGCGGGACTACCGGATGATCGCGCTGCCGTTCTATGAGCCGCCGCCGATCACCGCCGGGGACATGGCGGCCCTGGCGCTGACGCAGGTGGCCAACCCGGGGTTCGAGGATGGCCTCGACCGGTGGTCGGCTTACAACCCCGACGGCAACGGCGGGACGGTGGAGATGGACACGACGGTAGCGCACTCGGGGAAGGCGTCGTGTCACCTGCACAAGGTGGAGGGGCCCGGCGGAATGATGGTGCAGACCGACGACGTGTTCCGCGCGACGCCGGGGCACAAGTACCGCGCGACGGCGTGGGTGAAGATCGCGAACGCGACGGGCTCGAAGGCGTACTGGATGATATCGATGCAGGACGCCGATGGGTACAACCCCGCGGCGGGCAACCTCTTCTCCGAGTTCGTGGTCGACAACCACGATTGGAAGCCGATGGTGTTCGAGTTTGAGCCCGCGGCGAAGACGGTGACGGTGAGGCTGCATTTCCTGTGCGCGTTTCCCGGGCATGCGGATGTGTGGATCGACGACGTGAGTTTCGAGGAAGTGAAGTAGCAGTGGGGACACTACGGCAGCGCGAACCCGGCGACCGTTGGCTGTCATCCTGAGAGAGGCGAGTCGTGCCGACCGAAGGATCCCCTTTTGTCACTCGCGGCCAGCCAGTTGCTGCGCCACCCGAAAAGCCAAAAGGAGATCCTTCGTCGGCGACGCAACCCGTCGCCTCCTCAGGATGACAGACTGTAGGCGGTCAGAGGAGACTAAGGTATGAGAGCATGGATGATGATTGCCGTAGGGGCCGTACTGGTCGCGACAAGTGCGTGGGCGCAGCAGCCTGCCTATCGCGCTGACTCGTTCATCGACTTCCTGGGCATCAGCGCGACGCCGATGGACTGCGCGAAGCTTGGGATGCGTCACTACCGCGCGATCCTCAAGTTCGACCTCACGCCGCCAGATCAGCCGCAGAAGTTCGCCGAAGCGTACGACCAGTATGGCGTGCAGGCGATGATGCTCATCGACCCGCACAAAGATGGGCCGCCGGAGGGCGTGGTGGCTTTGGTCAAGCAGTACGCGCCGGGCGTCGTCGACATCGTCGAGATGCCCAACGAGGTAAACAACAAGTTCCCCCCGCAGGAGCTGAACCTGCACTACAAGAACCGGATCGACGAGGCCGCGGGCGCCGAGTACCAGCGCGACTATTACGCGGCGATCAAGGCCGACCCGGCCACGCGGGACCTCGGCGTCCTCTGCTACACGGCGATCTTCACCGACTACCGCGACGCAAAGCCCTGCGATGCCTTCGACTACTCGAGCATGCACTCCTACCAGGGCAGCGATATCCCCGAGTCGAGCATCACCAAGAACATGCTGGACTTCGACGGCATCCTCCCCGATGGCGGTGTGATCAAACCCTTCATGCCGAGCGAGTGCGGGTACAACGTCAGCAACAATGGCGGGGCGGACGGGTGCGGGACCGAGCGGGCGCAGGCGCGGAACATCCCGATGCTCTTCGCCGAATACTTCCGCCACGGCGTGAAGCGGACGTACCTGTTCCACGTCGACAACATCGACGGGTATGGCCTGCGCGACTCGCAGGGGCGGGAGCGGCCGGCGTACGGCGCGGTGAAGGGGATGGTGGCGCTGCTTAGCGACGCGAAGTGGGACGGCGCGGCGCACAAGTGGGTCGGCGGCGATGGCTTCGAGCCGCGCGCGCTGGACTTCACACTGCAGAACGCGCCGCCGAGGGTGCACTCGCTCGTCCTGCAGAAGCGGAACGGCGACTGGTACCTGCTCGTGTGGAACGAGCAGCGCAACTACGCGCCGTGGGATCGCAAGGACATCGTCAACGCGCCAGCGCCCGTGACGCTGCAGGTGCGGACGCGAGTCAAGCCCGAGGTCGCGGTGTGGACGCCGACGGACGACGGCGGTCACTTCGTGCAGAGCGCGGCTACCATGACCGGTGGACGGCTCGAGCTGCAGGTGCCGGACGCCGTGATGATCGTGCGGCTCACGCCCGCTGAGGGACCACCGGCGGCCGCTGCTCCTGATGCGCCGCGCGACCTCGCGGGCAAGGCTGAGCCGAACGTGAACACGCTGACGTGGCAGGCACCCGCGCGGGCCGATGCGGTTGCCGGGTACTTCGTCTATCGCAACTGGAGCTTCGTGGGGGCGACAAAAACCGTCGCTGGGACGAAGGCCCTGACCTTCATCGATCAGGACCCGCTCATCAAGCCGGGGCTCGGATATACCTACGAGGTGCGAGCGTACGACAGGGCGGGGCAGATGTCGAAGAGCGCGACGACGATCGTCACGACGCCGGCTCTGCGACCGGACCTGATCATCACCGACCTGACCTGCGATCCGGCGAACCCCAAGCCCGGCGATAAGGTGACGTTCATCGCCCGGGTCAAGAACGTGGGCGACGGGCCGACGCCCTACGACACCATCATCAGCGCGGGGTTCAGCGTGGACGGGCAGTTCACTAGCTGGTGCGACAATGTCCACGAGCCGCTCGCAGCGGGCGCGTCCGTCATCCTTCGCGCGAACTATGGGCCGCGCGGCACGCAGTTCTGGACCGCGACGCAGGGCGCTCACGTGCTCAAGGCTCTGGTGGATGACATCGACCGCATCCCCGGCGAACTGAGCAAGTACAACAACATGGCCGAGCACTCGGTCCTCGTCGGCGCGGACACCGCGGGCGCGCTTGTGGGACGCATGGACCCGGCGCCCAACAACGTCGACCTCACGGCCGAGGGCAGCGAGGATTGGATCCACTGGGGCCACGGCGATAAGACCGGCGTCACTCGCAAGCGCGGCGGGCCCGGGCTCTTCAGCGCGCTCACCGAGACCGGGTCGGGGTACATGGACCGCAACCCCGGGTGCTGCATCGAGACGCACTGGAGCGACGGCGATCCGACCGCGAGCGTGCCCGATACGCACGAGTGCCTGTGGTGGAACGGCGTCGGCCACGGCTTCTCGTTCTCGGTCCCGGCCGACACCGGCTGGCACACGCTGAAGGTGTGGGTCGCGGGGCTGCAGAGCGGGTGCAAGCTCGAGGCGAAGCTGAGCGACGACTCGGCGCCCGACTACGTGAGCGGTGCCTGGTCGCGTGGCGGCGAGGACAGCAACATCATCCACGAGAGGGCCTGGGGCGCGCGCTACACCTTCCGCTATCACGCCGCCTCGGCCGGGCAGAGGCTGACGGTAAGCTGGAGGCTGGTGGATGAGCAGAACCGCTTCCTCGGCCAGGGGCAGCTTCAGGCCGCGGCAATCAGCAAGGGCGGAGGGCAGTAATGCGCAACCGACTGGGCATGGTCGCGTTGGTGCTGGCGGCAGTGCTCGCGGGTAAGGCCTCGTGGGCCGACGGCGGGTACTGGTGGCAGGGCTTCCCGTCCTTCGTCCAGTCGAGCGACCCGGACGCGATCACCAAGAGCGCCGCGCGCATGGTCATCTACGGCTACGGCATCGACCCGACGTGGGGACCGTACGGGCAGCGGCTGAGCGAGCTTGATAACGAGAAGGGGCTCGCCGCGCTGAAGGGCAAGGGCCTGCGCGTCATCGGGTGGATCGAGGGGTTCGGCGACTGCATGCTCTACGCGATCACCTTCGACAAGCAGGCCGACGGGACGTTCGTGCAGCGCACCGATGCGCCGGGTGTGGCGCAGGGGCGGCGGAACCACTGGTGCTGGGCCAACCGAGACATCCCGCAGGGCAACACCTTCCGGTGGGTCGGCCTGCACAACACGGTGAATGACGAGGACTTCGCGGCGCCGGCGTTCTCGCGGGAGAAGCTCGGCGTGCCCGTGCCGACATATCCCGATGGGCGGCCGGCGCTGGGATGGATCGAGGGGGCGACCTATCCGCTCAATGCGCGATTGTATGACGCCTGCGGGGCGAAGGACATCAACGGCCGGGTGGCGGCGGGGTTCGAGCCACCGGATAAGGTGAATGAGATCGACCCGGCGACGGGAAAGCCGCGTGGGCCGATCGAGGGCCTGTACCCGGCTGTGATCGGAAGGGATGAGGTCGGGACGCCGCCAGGGATGAAGGCGGGCGACACCGTGTACGCCGGAGTCATCAGCGTGCACAAGGACCTCTCCGCGCCGTTCTGGCGCGAGTATGTGCGGCACTCGATCGGCGAAATGGCGAAGGCGGGCGTCGATGGCGTGTGGTGCGACAACTTCTCGCCGTGGGACAACTTCGGCTACGCGGCCGTGCAGAAGGCCTTCGGCGATTGGTCGGTATACCGGTTCCACAAGCTGCTGCGGGAGGGGTTCAAGGGAGTTGAGCTTGAGCGGCTGGGCGTGAAGGATCCGGCGACCTTTGACGTGCGCGCGTACATGAAGGCGAAGGCGGCGGAGTTCGGCGCGAAGGATCCGTCGAAGCTCGATGACCCCGCGTGGAGCGACAAGCGGTGGCTGGATGACCCGATCTGGGGGCTCTATCGCGCCTTCCGTCAGAGGGCAGCGCAGGAAGACCTGCGCGCGTTCTACGAGGCCATCCACGATGAGGCGACCAAGGCCGGCAAGCCCGACTTCTGCATCGGCGGCAACGACATGCCCTTCTACGGGCTCGGGTGGGTCCACGATGAATGGCTCGACATGGTCAACACCGAACTGACGCCGGGCTGGCATATGGGCACCGGAAGCAAGGGCCTTGGCCTGCCGCCGCGCGGAAAGATGGCGATCATCTACCGCGAGGCCCTCGAGCATCAGAAGGGGCCGATCTCGGCGGCGTGGTACTACGTCGATGAGCCGCAGCAGAAGAAGCCTGAGCTGGGGAAACTGCTGGACGCGGAGGCCTTCGCCAACGGCGCGTTTCTCGAATGCGATCCCGGCAACCCGAGGGTCTGCGGCACGGTGGAAAGCCACGCGTGGTGGAACCAGTTTGTGCGTGAGCATGAGGCGGACTTCGGATCGCGGCGGCCCGAGGGCGATGTCGGCATCGTCTTCTCGCCCGACAGCCAGCTTGCCTTCCTCACGCCGGGCGGCTTCGCGGACATGGACCGTCAGCCGCACATGTTCGAGTACTACGGCTGGGCGACGGCGCTTACGGATACGCATGTCCCCTATCGCGTGGTGACCGACTGGAAGCTCGACGCGGCGCATCTGGCGGGGCTCAGGACCCTCGTACTGCCGGACGTGGAAGCGCTCGATGCGAGCGTTGTGCCAACTCTCGACAAGTGGGTGCGGGCGGGAGGCCGCCTCATCGTGTGCGGGCAGTCGGGCTCGCGCGAGGGGCAGCACGGGTACTTTCAGCGGAGGGCCACGCCGCTCCTGGCGGGCAGCGGGACGGCAAAGCGCGGGGCAGGGAGCGTCGTGTGGGTGGCTGACCCGATCGGGCTGGACTACTACCTGGCGAGTGAGCGGCACGCATGGGACGCTGCGGAGATGGCGGATATCGTAGGGCCGTCGCGTCTGGCCGACGGATCGATGCTGCCGGCAAGCGTGGGAATGGTCGTGTGGAAAGCGAAGGAAGGCGACGCCGTGTTCGCCGATCTCGTGAACTATGACATCGATCTGGAGAAGGACGAGATGCGGCCGGCGGAGGGGCTGCAGATGCGGGTGCGAGTGCCGGACGACTGGAAGACGGTGAGCGCGATGACGATGTCGCCGGATGGTGTGGAGGCGGCGAAGGTCGACGTCATGAAGGGTTGGGCGACGGTAAGGGTGGTGAGGTTGGTGCATTACGCGAGCGTGAGGCTGACGAAGGGCTAAGGCGGTTGTGCCATCCGCGGAGTTGAGGCGCCGCCACCGCAGATCCTTCGCGGGAACGTAACCAAGGGGCGTTAGGATGTGCGCTCAGGATGACGGACAAGGGCGGAAAGGAAAAGGCGACAAGCGCGGCGGGGCGTAAAGCCCCGCCCTACAGCAAGCCAGGATGGAAAGGCGAAAAGGCGCAAGCCAAGCCAACCCAAGGCTAGTCGATGCTGATCGGGTAGACGCCGTACTTCTCGCGGCTGGCACGCATCCTTTCGAGGTTCTCAGGCTTGCAGCCTACCGCCAGCGAATGGCTCGAGCCGTAGATCATCCCGCCCCCCGGGGCGCCCCACTTGATCGAATACTTCGCGTCGGCCTCGATCTGCTCCGGAGTGCCCAGGAGCAGGTGCTCGTGCCAGATGCCGCCCCACAGCACAAGGCGGTCGCCGTAGCTCTCCTTGAGGCGCTTCATGTCCATCGTGCCACTCGCCTGGATGCCCTCGTAGCCGTCGAAGCCTGCCTCGCAGATCATCGGCAGCGCTTCCCAGATGCAGCCGCAGCAGTGCTTGAGGACCTTGAGCCCGAGGTCGTGGGCGCGCTTTATGTACTCGCCCCACCACGGCTTCACGCACACGTCGAGGATCGAGGGGTTGGCGAAGAGGCCCGTCGAGGTGCCGAGGTCGGCGCACGGCATGACCGAGTCCACGCCCTCCTCCGCGTACCAGGGCAGCGTCGCCATGCACCACTTCGCCTGCAATTCGGCGAGCTTGGGGAGAAGCTCGGGGTAGAGCGCCATGTTGAGGTACTGCTCCTCGTCGGTCGGGCCGAAGGACGGGAAGCCCATCCCGCCGCAGCAGGAGTTGATCCAGTGCGTCGCCTTCTTCTCGGCGACGACGTGGCGCATCGTCTCCCAGCACGAGTCGTCAGGCTTCTGGAGCCCGTCGGCATCGAGGCGGTCGATCTGCTCCTGAAGCTGATCGAGGGTGGGCGGCTGGTAGTCGCTCACGTTGATCTTGTAGGGCATGAGTTGATGCGTGGCGGCCGAGACGCGGAAGAGATTGCCGGAAGGGTCGCGATAGGTCTCCTCGTCGACTTCCTCGAGGGGCGTCGGATTGCCGAGGGAACTGGGCGACTGGCCAACCGTTACGATATCCATGCCGAGAGCGTCGACAAGGTCGGGGATGTCGCGATTGTAGCAGGCGACGACCTCGTCGCGGCGGCCCTCCCAGAGCGCCTTCGTCTCGCGTATCTTTCCCTGCACGAAGCTCTCGCGGCCGAGGATCATCTCGTAGATGTTGTAGTCGATGGAATGCTCGCCCCACGGCAGGAGGTCGGGCTCTTCGTGGGCAAGGGCAAGGGCGACACGTTCACGGGGTAGCATAGGTTCGTCTCCGGCAGACGCAGTGGAATCGGGACCATGGTAGTACATCGGCGGCTCAACCTCAAACCGCGCATGGAAAGAAAGTAAGTTGACGACCGGTAATAGTTCATGTATATTAACTTTACACATAACAGCAGTATCAACCGCTTGGACAGAGGGGGTGCCGCGTGAGGCGGCTGATACTCGTCCTCATCCCCGTTTTGATATTGGGGTCTTTGCTAGCGTGGAGAATGGTGGCCAAGCGGGCACAGCAGGCGCAGTTGCAGCAGCAACGGATTGCGCGCAGCACTGCCGCCCCCAAGGTCTCCCTTGCCCCGGTCGAGTTGCGCGACATCACCAACGTCTTCACGGCAACGGGCACGCTTGAGTCGCCCTTGACCGTGAAGATCTCGCCGAAGGTCACGGGCCGCATCATCTTCCTGCAAGTCCACGAGGGCGACCGCGTGCGGCGAGGCCAGGTTCTGGTGCGCGTCGACAACTCCCAGGTCTTGGCCCAGGTCCGGCAGGCGCAGGCCGCGCTGTCCGAGGCTCAGTACCGGCTGGCCCAGGCGCAGTTCACGCAGACGCCGACCAACGTTCAGGTTAGTACCAACATCCAGACCCAGAAGGCAGCGGTGGCTAGCGCTAACGCCGACTACGAGCAGGCGCGGGAGAACTATGCCGCCCAGGTCGCAGCCGCCGAGGCCGCCGTCACCGATGCCCAGGGACGGATCGACAACGCCCTCGGCTCGATGAACGTCGCTCGCGCCAACATCAATAGCGCGCAGGCGAATCTCAACGACGCCAAGATCAAGTACGACCGCACCAATGCGCTATACAAGGACGGCTTCATCGCGGCTCAGGACGTCGATGACGCGAAGGCAACGGTCCTCGTCCAGCAGGCGGCGGTGGCGCAGGGGCAGAGCCAGCTTGCCTCGGCAACGGCGGCGCGGGACTCGGCCGAAGCTCAGAAGAAGGCCGCCACCAACCAGCTGAGCATCACCAAGGTCAGCGGCCAGGCCAACATCGAGGCCGCGCGGCAGAAGCTCCTGCAAATGCGGGCGGCCCTGACGTTCGCCAACGCCAACAGGCCGCAGATACCGGCCTACGAGCAGAGCCTCAAGGCGCTGCGGGCGACGGTCTCCGTTAACCAGCAGAGCGTGGCCGCGGCGAGGGCACAGCTCTCGGATACCGTGTTAGTCTCGCCGCTCGACGGCTATGTGACCGGGCGTTTGATGGACCCGGGCGCGGTAGCCACGGCGGGCCAGGAGATCCTGGAAGTGCGGTTCTTCGGCAACGTGTGGGTGAACGTTTCGGTGCCCTCTGAGGTGGCCGGCACGCTCCGCACGGGCCAGGACATCACCGTCGTGTTCGACGGGCTGCCCGGACGCACTTTCACGGCGACGATCGTCCAGCTCAACCCCTCGGCCGACCCTCAGGCGCACCAATTCACCGTCCGAGCGGCCATGTCGAACCCCACCGGGGAACTCAAGCCGGGGATGTTCGGCAATGCTTCCATCGTCACCGCGCGGTCGCCGCACGCCGTGGCTGTGCCGCACGAAGCGATCCAGAAGGGGCCAACCGGCCCCTACGTCATCGTCGTCGGCGCGGACAAGATCGCTCACTTCACACCTGTGGTCACAGGCCTGGCCGACGCCAACTTCACGAGCATCACGAGCGGGCTGGCAGCCGGCGAGAACGTTGTCGTGCTCACCTCCGCGCCCGTGAAGGACGGCGCCAAGGTCGAGACTGGCGGCGCCGCCGGAGGAGCCCCCGGTGCTACCGCAGCGGGAGGCCCAGGCGGTCAGGCCCAGACCGGTCCCTCGTCAGAACAGCAGAGCGCGCCGGCTGGTCAAGCGCCGGCAGCGCCGCCCGCGGGACAACCTCAAACGCCTGCTGGGGCCGGCTCGAAGAGTGGTTACTAGGCGAAAGGTGATTGGGGCATGAACATAGCTCGCGGGGCCATTAACCGGCCGGTAACAGTGTGGATGCGGATTGCCTCGTTCGTGTTGCTCGGGGCGATCTGCGTACTGCGGCTGCCGGTAGACCTACTTCCGAACGTAACGATCCCCGTCGTGGCGGTCTCGACGACGTGGCCGAACGTAGCGCCCGAAGAGATCGAGACTCAGATCACGAGGCCCATCGAGGAAGCGGTATCGGCTGTCAACAACCTCTACCAGATACGGTCCACGACGATCGAGGGCACCTCCACGGTGATCGTGACGTTCAACTGGGGGACGGACATCGGGCAGGCAGCCGTGGACGTTCTCCAGCTTGTGGAACGAGCCCGGCAGAACTTCCCCACGAACGACCCCACGCTGCAGACGCCGCTGGTCTTCAGGTTCGACCCCACTCAGCTACCGATCCTCATCTACGGCGTGTCGGGCGAGACCGATGCGATCAAGCTCCGCATGGAGATGGACAACCAGATCACCCCGATGATCGAGGCGGCCAATGGTGTGGCTTCGGCCGTGGCCACCGGCGGCGACCAGCGGGCCATCGTTGTCAACGTCGACCCGATCAAGATGAAGGCCACGAACATCTCCCTGGACCAGGTCACCAACCGGATCGTCCAGGAGAACATCAACCTTCCCGCCGGCATCGCCAAGGAGAGCAACACCGAGTATGTGGTCCGCAGCCTGGGGTGGCTGACGAGCCCGGAGGACATGGCCGCCATCCCTCTGTCTACCTTCAACGGTCACCTGGTAACTCTGGGCGATGTCGCCAGCGTCAAGGACAGCCACAGCGAGACCCGCATCTTCACGCGGTACAATGGCAGCCCGGCCGTGGGTCTTATCGTGTCGAAGCAGAGCGCAGCCAACACCGTAGCCTGCGCTCAGGCGGTGGACGAGAAGATCAAGCAGGTTCACAAGATCTACCCGAACCTGAAGTTCGGGTTGGCGTACAACCAGGCGTCGTACATCTCGAAGTCCATCCAGGACGTCGAATCCAGCGCTATCATCGGCGGCCTCCTGGCCGTGCTGATCCTGCTGTTCTTCCTGCGCAACATCCGCAGCACCCTGGTCGTCGGCCTGTCCATCCCCATCTCGATCATCTCGACCTTCGCCCTGCTGTACCTGGCGGGGTTCAGCCTCAACACGATGACGCTGGGCGGACTCGCCCTCTCGACGGGGTTGATCGTCGACGACGCGGTGGTGGTGCTTGAGAACATTTTCCGGCACCTGGAACGTGATAAGAAGGGCATCTACGACGCGGCCGTGGACGGGACGAGCGAGATCTTGTCGGCCGTGTTCGCGTCGACCTGGACCATCATGGTCGTCTTCTTGCCCCTGATCTTCATCAAGGGCCAGGCCGGCGAGATGTTCACGTCCTTCGCCGTGGTGGTCATCTTCGCCATCGCCCTCTCCCTGCTCGATGCATCGACGGTCGTGCCGGTGCTGGCGACGCAGCTGCTCTCGGCTGAAGAACACGCCGAGTCGCTGGATGCTGATTCCGAGCACCAGAGCTGGCTCAAGAGGCTGTTTCTGTTCTACGGCAGGATCTTTGATGTCATCGATAAAAACTACCGTAACGGCCTGGCGTGGGCCTTGAACCACCGGCTGATGACGGTAGGCGCGGCTGTGGGCGTCACCTGCCTGAGCCTGCTGCTGGTGCCGCTGATCGGCGTTGAGATGATGCCGCAGACCGACAGCGGCGACTTCAGCATCACGATGAAGCTGCCCATCGGCACATCGCTGGCCCAAACCGATGCGACCATGCGGCAGATGGAGAAGACCCTGCTGGCCAACCCGAATGTGGAGACGGCCTTCTCGGCGTCGGGCAGCAACCTCAGCCTGAGCGGCAGTTCCACACGGCTCATCCCCTTCCAGGGCTCGATCACGGTGCACCTGAAGGATAGCCGAAAGCAATCGACCCTGAAAGTAATGCAGGACCTGCGCAAGAAGTTCGCTGGTGTGCCGGGAGCGAGGACGCTCATCGATCAGCGCGACATCGTGAGCATGCTGATGACGGGTGGTTCGAACACCGTTGAGGTGGACATTTTTGGCCAAGACCTCGGCACGCTGTCGCAGCTATCCAAGGACGTGATGGACAAGACGCGCGGCATCGCCGGGTTCGAGAACCAGGACGTGAACTGGCAGGAGGCCATGCCCGAGATCCAGTGGCACGTGGATCGCGAGAAGGCCAACCAGCTCGGGCTCACTTTCTCCGACGTGGCCAACACCATCAATACGGCGACGAACGGGACCATCGCCAGCTACTTCAACGAAAATGGCTTCGAGTATCCGATCCTGGTGCAGCAGCCTGAGGCTACGCGCAAGACCATCGCGGAGATGAAGAACATAGTGATCTTCCCGTCGGTTCCGTCGGCGCAGATGACGGCGTCGGGGGCTCCGGCAGGGACTCCGGAAGCGGGCATAATGCTCAGCCAGGTGGCCCAACCGATACTTTCGACGGGCCCGAGCCAGATCACGCGCCAGGACCGCCAGCGCTACATCGCCGTCGTCGGCAACCCGCAGGGCCGGTCGTCGGGCGACATTCAGAAGGACATCCAGAAGGCCATCGGCGACATGAAGCTGCCGGCGGGCTACTACTGGGACTGGGGCACCAACCAGAAGCGTCAGGCCGAGGAGTTCGCCGGCCTGGGGTTGGCGGTCTTCATGGCGATCGCGCTGATCTACATGCTGTTGGCGTCGCAGTTCAACCACTTCCTGCACCCGCTGACGATCCTGCTATCCGTCCCGCTGGCCATCACCGGCGTGTGTCTCGGCCTCTTCCTGACGGGCCGGTCCTTTGGTCTCACAGCCTTCATCGGCGTGCTGCTGCTGGTGGGCATCGTGGTCAAGAACGGCATCCTTCTCGTCGACTACACGAACCATCTGCGCAAAGAGGGCCTCGAGCGAGAGGAGGCCATCCTCCGCGCGGGCCCGACGCGACTGCGCCCCATCCTGATGACCGCCTCCGCCGCGATCCTCGGCATGTTGCCTATCGCCTGCGGGCTCGGTTCGGAGATCCAGGCACCGATGGCGACGGCCGTCATCGGTGGCCTCGCGACCTCGACAGTCCTGACGCTCTTCGTCGTGCCGTGCGTCTACTCCGGCCTCGATGACCTGGTCAACATCTTCCATGCCAGGAGGGAGAAATGACGGACGACCTGAAGGACCAGGCAAGGCTTGTCGTGAAGGCTATGCCCCGGGTCATGCGGCATCTTTTTGCTCTGGACGAGGATGATCCGGCGGGGAAGCTGTCGGTCGCTCAACTGCGCGTATGTGCCGTGCTGGCCGAGGGGCCGCTGCCGATGTCCAACCTCAGTCGCGACCTCGGCATGTCGCTGAGCGCCATGACCCAGATCGCGGACCGGCTGGAACGCGCGGATTTCGTGCAGCGCGTGCGCGATGAGGATGACCGGCGCGTGCGGGTCCTCCAATTGACGCCCAGCGCCGAGCGAGTCATGCGCGAGCGCAACGAGCGGCATGTGCAGCGCGTCATGGCCCTGCTTTCGTCTCTGCCCCTCGAGGCGCGGGAGAACGTGATCCGGGCGCTGAGCATGATGGATGATGCGGTATCCGACGCCTCGCGCGAGTCGAGTGCGGATGCCGCGGGAAGACGCTAGATGTGCTTGACCCGTTAAGGGGAGGGTGTGGGTAATGGCTCGATACCTTCTACTGGCAGCTTCGGTGGCGCTGATGGCGTGCGCGGCCGCGCCGGGCTTGGCCCAGCAGCCGACGCCGCCGGTCATGCCGAAGATCCTGGAGCTGCCACTGCCGCCGCCGGTAGTCCTTCCACCGCCACCGGTGGCGCAGCCGGATGTGCCCAATCGGCCACTCACGGCGGACGAAGCCGTACAGCTCGCGCTGCACCACCAGCCCTCGATCTCGGTGGCGCGGGCCGGGGTAGCAGGCGCCCAGGGACGGGTCCAGCAGGAGCAGTCCTTGCTGAAGCCGTCGGTGTCCGTGAGCGGGGAGGTCGCCGCCGGGACCTCGAACACAGGCTCGTCCTCCAGCAGCAGTGGACTCGGCTCGAACGTGTACTCGGCCTCCGCCATCGGCCGGCAGCTGATCTACGACTTCAACCATACGCGCGACCTGGTGCACGAGTCCATGGCCGTCGAGCGCTCAGCGCAGGCGATCCTCACCAAGGCCCAGGCCGACCTCGCCCTGCAGGTGAAGCAGGCCTTCTACACGTACCTGCAGAACGTCCGGCTTGTGAAGACCAGCGAGACCAACGTGCGCAACCGGCTGGGGCACTTCGCCCTGGCCCAGGCGCGGCTCAAGACGGGTCTGGGCCTGCCGGCGGATGTTGTCACGGCCCAGACCGCCTACACGCAGGCGGTATTCGACCTGGCGACGGCCCGCGCCAACGCCACGGCCTCGCGCATTGCCCTGGCGCTGGCCATCGGCGTCGATCCACGCACCCCCATCGAACCGGCGAACGTCGGCGAGCCCGAGATCGCGGGTGAGGACCTGAACGCTCTCGCGGAACAGGGGCTCAACCAGCGGCCGGAGATGGTGCAGGCGCTCTCGGCCATCCAGGCCGCGAACTTCGAGGTCCTCGCCGCGCGGACCAACAACAAGCCGTCGATCGTGGGCAGCGCGGGCGTCGCAGCCTTCGATTCGGTTTTTCCGCCCAGCAACCGGGCGGTAGGCATCTCGGTGGGGCTGCAGTGGACACCCGTGGACTCGGGCTTCACCGCCGGCCTGATCAAACAGGCCCAGGCCGATCTGCAGACCGCGCAGGCCCAGTACGAGACGCAGCGTCTGGGCGTCATATCCGACGTCGCGCAGGCCTATCTGAGCGTCAAGACCGACGAGCAGAAGCTGACGGCCGCCAACGCCGAGGTGGTCAACGCGCAGGAGGCTCTGCGCATCGCGCAGGGTCGCTACCGCGCCGGTGTGGCCATCTTCATCGAGGTTCTGGACGCCGAGACGCAGCTTGATACCGCCAACATCAACAGCGTGAACTCCCAGGCTGCGCTGGATACGGCCCGGGCTGCGCTGGCCCATGCCGTCGGCAGAGCCCTTGCGCCACCAGCCGCGGCTGCGCCGACCAGGCCAGCTCCGGCACCCACCACGACGGCCCTGCCTGCGGCGGCGCCCCAGTAGCGGCCGGCGGCACACCGAACGTTTCACGTGGAACAAAGAGAGGGGCACGCTAAGCGTGCCCCTCTTTGGTTTGCGACCCCGCCGAAAGACAAAGGCGATGCGGCGCTAGCGCCCCAACGTGCGTCCGCGGTCGACGAAGTAGCGCATCGTCTCGTAGTCGATCTCCGGCGGCTCGGAGTGATCGGAGTGGAGGATGTAGCCGCCCCCGCCCGTCACCACCGGCAGGATCTTCGCATCCATCTCGGCATCGATCGCCGCGCGGTCGTTGCTGATGAGGCAGCGGACGTCCACTCCGCCGAAGAAGGCGATCTGGTCGCCAAAGCGGTTGAAGAGGGTCGGCAGGTCCATGCCCGCCTTGACCTCCATCGCCTGCAGGCAGTCCATCCCCGCGCGGATCATGCCGGGCACGAGGGGCTCGACGTAGCCGCAGGAGTGGACCATGACCTTGCAGCCGAGCGAGTGAGCATAGTCGAAGAGCTTCTTGTGGCCCGGCTCGATGATCGCCTGGTACGACGCCGGCGACATGAAGGGGCGAAACTTGAAGCCCATGTCCTCGTAGAAGAAGAAGCCGTCGGGCTTGCCCTCCTCGGCGAAAAGGACCTCTAGGTGCATGATCGTCCAGTCGGAGAAGGTCATGACCATGTCCCTGACCCAATCGGGATCCTCGGCCATGCCCATCAGCATGTACTCGTGGCCGCAGATGGGGTGCATCAACTCGAAGGGCGCAACGCCGCCCCAGGCGAACCAGAGGTCCTTGTCGGCGCAGTACTTCCGGGTGTCGCGATAGCCGTCGAAGGGAATGCGGCGGCGGTCCAGATCGACCAGGTGGGGCTTGGTCATCTCCTCCCAGCCCTTGCGCTCCTTGACCGTGAAGTCGACGTGCTCGGGCGTGCTGTCGTGGAGCTTGTGGCGGCGGAGCATGGCGCCGTTGCCGTCGATCTGGAGGATCGTCTCCTCGGTCTCCTCGAGGGTCTTCACCTCGAACAGGAGGTCGGCGGTGCTATTGAGCCAGCCGGCCGAGCGGAAGTCCTGGCCGAAGTGCAGGGCGACATCTTCCTCCGGGCCGATATGGCCTTCGCGCCGCCAGCGATCGATGGTCGCGCCCCAGGGGCTGACGGCGACCGGGGTGACGTCGACAGGCTTGCGGGCGAGGACATTGTTCATGCGTTCGATGCTCGTCATGGTCATGGCTCTTGTCTCCTTCGGCGCTCAGCGGCGCCGGCTCAGGCGTACTCGACGGCTAACTTGACGGTCTGCTCGGGATGTTCGTCGATGAGGCGATAGGCCTCGGCGGCTTCGGCGATGGGCACGCGCGGATTGAGCATGCCCTCGACCGTGAGCCGGCCCTGCGCGAAGAACTGCAGGACCGTGCGCTCGATGCGGGCCGGGTCCCAGCGCGGGTGGTCGCGGTAGGGAACGCTCTCCAGCCGCGCGCCGGAGATAAAGGTCTGGCGGTTGAAGTGCCACTCCTCGCCGAGACGGAGGGCCGCGGCGCCCTCATGGTACCAGGCGACGGTAACGATGGCCCCGCCGTAGCGCGTGCCGCGCACGGACTGCTGGAGGGCCTTGAGGTTCCCGCTGGTTTCGAGGGCGATGTCGACGCCGTGCATGCCGGTAGCCTCACGGATCGCGAGGCCGACGTCCTTCGTGGACGACGGATCGATGACCAGGTCGGCGCCGTAGAGCGTTCCGAGCTTCGCGCGCAAGGCGATGGGCTCGACGGCGATCACCTGCGCGGCGCCACCGATCTTGGCCAGCCGCACGGCCATGAGGCCAATGGCGCCCAAGCCGAAGACCGCGACGGACTCCCCTATCCGCACGAGGCCCTCGCGCACGCCCATGAGCGCGACCATCGCGGGATCGGTGCAGACGAGCATGTCATCGCTGACGCCCTCGGGCGCGCGGTTGACGCGACCCGCGTCGACGGTGTGGGACTCACGGATCGGAAGATAACCGTAGACGCGGTCGCCGACTGCGAAAGCTTCGACACCGGGGCCGACGGCCTCGACGATGCCCGCGGTAAGGTTGCCGAGGGACATGGGGCCCCAGAAGGTCTGCGACGGCGGCTCATCGGGGTGAAGGAGGAGCCAATGCTCGGCGTCGAAGCCCATGCCGGCGAGGGGGTTTTGGTCGCGGTAGCCGAGGAGGGTGGTGCCATGCTTCTCGGCCGAGAGCTTGCTGCGGACGAGGACTTCCCCCTGGCCGGGATCGCGGTCCTGGTACTCGCGGAGTTCAGGCGTATGGGGTGCGACGGCGACTAGTTCCAGCGGCATAGGTCGGGCCTCCTCAGGATGGTGCGGGCGATGGGTTCGCGCGGCGAGACGGGAAACCTCCACCCCGCCGCATCACGACGGCGCGTCGGAGTAATAGCCGTCAGGCCTCGGCCGGGCATCCTCGCGCCACCAGCGTTTGACCACCCACGCTTCGACCTGGGGCTCGACCTCGGGCGGCAGCCAGGCGCTGACGGTGAGGCGGATGGGCTGGCCGGCCATGTCGCGGCCCAGGCGGATCTTGTAGACGACCCAGGAGCAGCCGGCGTGCTGCGTGTTGCCGAACTGCCGCGCGTCGGGCGCCGCAACTAGCTGGACGTTCTGCTCGCCGATACGCGCGGTCACTTGCACGATCTCGGCGACGCAGGGCGAGTAGCGCCACTCAGCCTCGCCCTGCCGCAGCCTGATCGCGACCGCGAGGATCGGCTGCGGGCCATCGAGGGATGGAAGGGTCGCAAGCATCGAGTAGGACTTTTGCGAAAAGCCCTGCGCCTCGAAGCGGGGGGCATCGACGAAGCGGACCTCAGTGAAGGGTTCCGGCGCAAGATCGAGGGACAGCCTCACGCAGAGGTCGGCGGCGGCCTCATCGCTGACGTCGCGCGCGGGCAAGTCGGCGGCATCCGGTGACGACGGCTGCACCTCGATCATCATCACCTCGAAGGGTCGCAGCCACAGGGACAGCGCACCGTCGTCGCAGGGTAGCCGCACCTCCTCCGGGAAGCGCGTCACAAGCTCGACCGGCGCGTCGATGCCCAACTCGTCAAGCTCTATCTCGACCTTGCGCGACTCGAAGCTCGGGTTGTTCAGGAAGAGGAAGCCGCGCCCAGCGTCGAGGCAAGCGTAGCCGTAGACCTCGTTGCGCCAGGGATCGCCGACGATCGTCCGCCGGTTGAGCAGCGCCGACTCGTTCTCTTTCGCCAGCGCGCCGATCCAGGCGAGGAACTTCACGTCCTCGTCATCCAGCAGGTTGACGTCGCCCCAGATGTTGGGGAACAGGAGGCTGCCGCGGCCGAGGTCCATGATCATGGCCTCGCGCCAGCGCTCCTTGCCCATGAAGTTGCCCCAGCGGTTCTGGGCGAGCCAGACCCCGAGGCTGTCCTTGACGAGCGGCGGGATGGTCTTCGCGTGCTGGGCGTTCTGGTCCTGCGCGAGAGTGACCGAGTCGCGGTAGTAGAGCGCAGGCGTCGAGCTTGTGCCAGAGCCCTCCATGTGCAGGCCCGACTCGAAGATCGAGTCGCCGTGGAGCGCCCAGAAAGGTGAGCGCAGGCCCCAGTACCACATGACGAAAACTTCGGGCGCGGCCTCGCGGGCGGCATCGGCGAGGGCGATGAGGTTGTCGTACATGCGCTCTGTCGAGTACTTGCCGGGGAGGTGGCCGTGGGCTGGATTGTCGCAGGCGTACATCCCGCCGTCGAACTTGAGGAAGCGGACGTTGTTCTCGCGGATGTGGTAGAGCACGGCGTCATGGAGCGTGCGGACGTAGGCGTCGCAGGCATAGCAGAGCCAGCCTACGTAGTCCGCGCGAGCCGGGTATCCGTCCCTGTAGGGCATCGCCGGCTGCTCCTGCCCCTCCCAGGCGGGCGGATAATCCCAGCAGGACTCCGCCGCCCAGCTTGTCGCGAACCATAGCCCGAACTTCATGCCCAACTCCTCGACGCGGCGGACGACCTCGCCCGGGCCGTTGGGGAAGGACGTCGGCCGGAAGCGCGTGAGGTCGGAGCTTGGGTCGGACCAACCGGTGTCGAGGGTGAAGTAGTCGAACTGCACGCCCGCGCGCCGCCACTTCTCCAGCACGTCGAGGACGTGAAGCGTCTCCTCGTCAGTGAGGGTCGAGCAGGGGCCCCACTGGTTGTTGATGCCGAAGGGCGTGTAGATCGAGAGGGCGTGGCGCTTCCGGAGGCTGCGCGCCTCGATGTAGGCGACGAAGCGGGCGAGCGCCTGGCCCTCCTCAGCTACGCTAACGAGCGCGGCGTGAGAGGTGTAGCTCTCGTCGGGCGAGAGGACGCGGCCGGGGAAGTGCATGAGGGTGACGACGCCATCGTCGTGATGATTGTCGCCGGAGGGATACTCGACGGCGGCGAAGACCTCATCGGCGACGAAGACCGGCTGACCATGACCGCCGCCCGAGGTGGGCGCGTCGATGCGGAAGCTGTCCAACTCCACGTCGAGGAGGAGGACGGCACGCGATGTGGGGTTGCGCACCTCGACCCACTTGCGCCGCGTCGGGCCATCGAGGGCGTAATGGACGACCGCCTCAAGGCCCGTGGATGGACTGACGAGATGAACAGTCGCGCGATCGGGCTCAACGTCGGGGTCGCCGCGCACGACGAAGTCGCTGACACGCGTTAGGGGTTCCTCGAGCCGATCCGCCGAGGCCGAGAGGACGAGGACGATCTCCTCGGCATCGGAAAGAAGGAAGGTACGGCCGGAGAGCTTGTTGCACAGGGAGACACTGCGAAGCCGACCATCGGCCAAGTCGAGGTTCCAGGAGACAGACTCGTTCTCGAGGACCAGCACGAACTCACCGCCCCGGGGCCCGGTCGTCAGGCGAGTTCGGCGACAGGCACCGGACTGCTCGCGCTCGCCGCCTCGGCCACGAAGGACGACGAGAGCACGGCCTCAGCCGCCGCTTCCGCACGTCCAGCCCTGGCACGCCGCGCCGGAATACCCTGCCAGCCGGTTCGCGCGGGAAGCGCCTCTCCCTTCATCAGCAGCGAGAGCGCGCCGAGGCTCGAGCCGTCCGCCATCTCGGTGTCGTAGAGGACGACCGCCCACGGCCCGAGCGTGCAGCCATCGCCGAGGCGGCTCGTCGAGGCCTTCATGACGCGATCCTCGAAGAGATGCGACTGCAGGGTGCAGGTCAGGTTGAGGGACACGTCGGAGCCAACGTCGACGAGGTCGAACTCCGTGATCTGCGTGGTCTCCATGTAGACGCGACCGCCGATACGCGAACCCATGAGGCGGAAGTAGGGCGCCAGGAAGGGCGTCCCCTCCAGCGCGTTCAGCAGGGCCGGCGCGCAGAAGGACTCGTGCATCGCGGTGATCAGTTCATTCCGCCACACGAAGCTGCTCCACAGGGGCTTCGTGCACGGCTTGTAGCGGCCGATGATGAGCCACTTCAACGCCACCACAACGAGGGTGGTCGCCCACGCCGCCGCGAAGTAGACGAAGGGGAAGAGCGCGAGAAGCTGCAGCGGCCCGAGGGTGCGATCGAGGACGTAGGTCGCGTAGATCATGCTGGAGCCCATGAGCACGAGGAGGGTGGCCGGCAGCGTCACGCGCCAGAACTCGATGAAGCCGCGAAGCAGGTAGAGCTGCCAGCTCGGGTTGAAGGTGAGCCTATCCGGGAAGGAGGCGCTGGGTTGGCGGCGCGGCAGAAGCACCGGCGGCGAGCCAAGCCAGGACGAATGCGGATGCTCGGCCAGGGTCTTGCGGCTGGGCGGAGTGGACATGACGCCGATGAGGGAGCTGTCGCCGATCCGCGCGCCGGCGGGGATGACGGCGCTGTTGCCGATGAAGGTGCGCGAGCCGACGGTCGTCGCGGCAACGGTGAGATAGCCAAGTCGCACCTTCGGCGCGCCGAGGCAGGCCGAGTCGGCGATGAAGCTCTCGTCGCCGAGGGAGAGCAGGTCGGCCGATACATGCGAGGCCGTGGAGATCTCAACGCGGCGCCCGAGCTTGGCGCCCAGCATGCGGAACCACGGCGGCAGGTAGATCGTCGCGTAAAGCGGGTGCAGCATTTCCAGGCTCATCTGCATCAGGCAGTCCACGAACCACTTGCGGAAGTAGATCCCGCTATGGAGCGTGTAGCGGCCCGGCTTGATCCTGCCCAGCAGCGCCCACTTGACCAGCGCGATCTCCAGGCAGAAGACGATGGTGGAGATCGCCGCGAGAACCGGCGACCACAGCAGCGCGGGAACGATTCCCCGGCTCAGAGCAACGTGGAGGAAGATGGCTAGCGAGGGCAGCGAGCCAAGGACCGTCACCGCGGGCAGCAGCACCGTGGTGCTCAGCCAGTAGAGGAGGCCGTAGGCGACCGTCCGTGCGCGGCCGGGACGGTAGGGGTCGACGTGCTTGCCGTTGCCGTTCTCATGGGGCAGCGGCTGGGCCGGCGATCCAACCCAACGTTCGTGCGACTTGACGACCATGCCGGCCTGCAGGCTCGACAGCTCGTCCACCGTGGCGTCATCCTCGACCACGGAGCCCAGCCCCAGGACCGCCCGCGCACCGATCTCGCAGCGATCGCCGATGCTGACGGGGCCGACGCGAAGGAGGCCGCCCTCGACCTCGTAGCCGGTCAGATGGGCGTCGAGGCCGACGCTGGAGTCGTCACCGACGGTGAGCAGGTCGTAGCAGTGCAGGTAGCGAGTGCCCAGATGCACGTGGGCGCCGATCCGCGCGCCCATAAGCCGCGCGTAGATCACCAGCAGGGGCGTGCCTCGGAAATAGTTCAGCGGCATCAAGGCCTGGATACGTGCGGCCAGCCAGAAGCGCCAGTAGTAGAAGCTCCACACCGGCCAGACGCCCTCGCGGTAGCGGCCGATGAGGATCCACTTCGAGGCGAAGATGATCGCCAGGCCAGTAGGAGTTAGCAGGATCGGCAGCAGCGCCAGCGAGAGCGCTGCCAGAAGGAGGTCGCCGGTGCGCTCGTACACGGCCACAAACTGCAGATAGGCAACGATCAGCCCGAGGCCCATCAGGCCGTACACCGCGTAGAGCCCCACGACCTGCGCGAGCGCGCAGAGGTAGTAGGACAGACGCGAAGCCCGGTGAGGCTCGGCGGCGGCCGAACCGGACGCGGCGGTCTCATCCGCAGCCTGCGCGGCATCCTCCCGCCCGCGCTCCTCAAGCTTGGACGCGAAGGCGGCGAGCGTCGGGTGGTTATAGACGTCCAGCACGGTCGCGGTGCCCATCGACGGGTCTTTGCGCAACTCGGAGACCATGCGCGCGGCCAGCAAAGAGTGTCCGCCAAGCTCGAAGAAGTCGTCATCCGGCGATATATGCGGAGTAGCGAATAAGCGCCGCCAAACCTCCAGAACGCGGCCCTCCATCACCGTGCAAGACCCCTCGGGCACGCCTTCGCCGCCGCATACGACCGCGCCGGGAGCGGGCAGCCGGCGGCGGTCAACCTTGCCGCTCGGCATGGCCGGGAACTCATCCACGATCACGAAGGCCGAGGGCACCATGTAGGCGGGCAGGCGATAGCGGAGCTGCTCGCGCGCGGTGGAGGAGTCGAAAGCGGCCTCGCGGAGAGGGATGACGTAAGCCACAAGCTGCTGGATGCCGGGGGTGTCCTCGCGCAGAGCAACGATGGCGCTCTGGACGCCGGGGCACTGGCGAAGCTGGGACTCGATCTCGGCCAGCTCGACGCGGAAGCCGCGGATCTTAACCTGGGCATCAATGCGGCCGAGGAATTCGAGGGCGCCGCCGGCGGTAAAGCGCACGAGGTCGCCGGTCTTGTACAGCCGCGACGGAGCGCCGGGATCGTCGGCGAAGGGGTTGGGCACGAACTTCTCGTCGGTCAACTCCGGCCGGTTCATGTAACCGCGCGCGAGGCAGACGCCGCCGATGTGAAGCTGGCCGGGCACGCCCGCGGGGACGGGCTGCATGTGGCTGTCGAGGACGTAGACCGCGTAGCTCGCCACGGGCTTGCCGATCGTGACCGGTTCCTCCGGGCGGCACTCGACATGAGTCGCGATGACGGTGGCCTCGGTCGGGCCATAGGTATTGACGACGCGGCGCCCCTCTCGCCACCAGCGCGAGACGAGGTCCTGCGGGCACTGCTCGCCGCCGAGGATGAGCAGGCGCACGGTCGGGATGTCCTCATCGAGCATCGAGAGGAGCGTGGGCACGCACGAGAGAACGGTGACGCCGGCATCGGCGAGCATCCCGGCCAGCGCGGGCCCGGAGTGGATCATCTCACTCGTCCCGACCACCAAAGCCGCGCCTGCGTAGAAGGCCGCCCAGACTTCCTCGACGGACGCATCGAAGGCGATCGAAAAGCCCTGGTAGACGCGGTCGTCGGGCTCGACGCGATAGATATCGCTCTCCGCCCGGACGAGGTTGCAGGCGCTGCGGTGCTCAATCTGGACGCCCTTGGGGCGGCCCGTGGAGCCCGAGGTGTAGATCACGTAAGCAAGATCGGCAGGGCCGACTTTGACGTCGGTGAGGCGCTGGGCAGGCTGAGCAGCCAGCACATCGGGATCGCCGTCGAGGAGCACGGCCTCGCAGTCAACATCCGAGAGAATCGGTTGAAGGCTCGAAGCAGTGAGGACGACGGCCACGCCGCAGTCGCGGAGGATGAAAGCAACGCGATCGGCGGGATACTCGGGATCGATGGGCACATAAGCGGCCCCTGCCTTCAGAGCCGCGAGGATCGCGACATACACATCCAGCGAGCGCGGGAGGAAGAGGGCGACGAAGGAGCCTGGCCCGATGCCGCGCGAGCGAAGATGATGCGCAAGGCGGTTGGCCCGGGCCTCGAGTTCCTTGTAGCTGAGGCGCTGATCGCCGCACTCCAGGGCGATGCGATGAGGGTGGGCGTCGGCCGTGGCCTCGAAGAGATGATGGAGGCAGCCGGCCGTCGGATCCACGGGACCGCTGGCATCGGCGACCACGGTCGCTTCGCCGCGCCACTGCCGCAGCAGCCGGTCGCGCTCGTAGGCGTCGACGATCGGGAGCACGCCGATGCAGGTGTCCGCGTTGTCATCCAGGCTCTCGATCAGCGTCCGCCAGTGGCTTCCCACTTCCACCACGGGCGCGCGGTTGCCGAGGAGACGGCAGAAGGAAAGTTCGGCCACCACGTCGCCATCGTTGCGCAGCGACACGGTCAGGCCGTGGCGCTCGTCACCGGAGTCGGTGCCGAGAAGATTGCCGCCGGGCTCCTCCCATTCGAAGGAAACCGTCGTCGGAGCCGAGCCATCGTTCAGGGGACATGGGAGGTCCTCACCCACGAAAGCCTGCTCCAGCGCGGACGACACCTGGCGCAAGGTATCGCCGAGGGTCATGTCATCGTCGAGGGCTACCGATACCCGGTGCCGCGTGTTGATGGCGACGGTGAGCTGCGTCTCGCCACGCGTATAGCGGTGGAGGAGGATCGTGAAGGCGGTGAGGAGCGCGGCGGTCGTGGAGATTCCCTGCTCGGCGGAAAGCCGACGCAAGCGAGCGACGAGGGGCCCCGATATCGCCTCGGTGAAGCTGCGGCCCTCGACGCGGGCACGGCGCGAGTCAGCAGAAGGTCTAGATTTGGCGGGACTAAGGCTCAGGGCCATGTATATGACATCCTAAGGCAGTTCGCGCGTCACGGCTCAGCCGGACGGAAACCTAGGGATTGGGGCTCATCAGACCAGAGACTATTACGTCTCTTGGGTGTGATTGTGTCTCAAGGACGAAAGGGCACAACAGAAGTTCACTCTGGACTGGTGCGATTCGGAAGGGTTAGCGAGCGAGGGCCTCGGCCGCCCGTGCCACCAGTGACGAAGCCCGGCGGACATGATACCCGAATCTGCTGGCAAGGAGTCCAGCGGCCCCGGGAGGGGTGGGAATCGCGACGGATTCAAGCTCGCGGTGGGCCTGGGCGAGGGCGGTCGCGTCAGGCGCGATTCCGAGCTTCTTGAGGCGATCAGCCAGGGCCGGAAGGTCGGGCGCGTCGATCTTCACCCCGGCGGCGGCGAGAGCCTGCCGGTAGTTCTCCACTCGGAGGACTTCTGTGTCGGCGCCGGAAAGCTGGTCGCTGGCGAGGGCGGTCGCATCGCCTACCCGGAGGACGGCGGTGTCATGGGCGCGGACCTTCAGGCGGGCGGTCCAGGCCGTCTTGCTTCGCGCGACGGCGAGGGGCTGCCAGTGGGCCGCGTCGGCGTATAGGAACACGCTCGGCCCACCCTCAACGGAAAGCCCTAACACCGCGGCCTGCATCGACAGCGAGACCTCGCGATCCTCTTCCCCATCGTTGCGCAGCGTGAAGTGAAGGCTGTCGGAGAGCATGCTGCCGAAGCGTTCGACCAGGACGGCGGGATCGTTCGTGCGGGCGTAGGTCAGCGGCTCCCATCCTGCCTTCGCCAGGCGCGCGGTCAGCGGATTCCAGCGATCGAAGGCGTCGCGGTTCATGCGGCTGAGGTAGTAGAAGGTGCCGTAAAACATCGCCTGCTTCATCTCGCGCTCGACCCTATCCGCGGGCCAGTCGTTCTTCGCCTCCTGCCAGGACATCGTCACGGTCTTCTGGTGGGCGAGGGTGCGCTGGACGGAGAACTTCGGGTCGGCGGTCCAGGTGTAGAGCATCTCGTTGCCGATGATGTCGATGAAGCGGGCGTTGAAGATGTCGGTGGGGCCGTCGGTGCAGGTGTAGTTCGACATGGTGAGCTTGCCGCGCGAGTGCATGTCGTCGGAGATGGCCTGCATCGCCTTGTTCAGCGACCAGTCTTGCGGAAGGACCGGGCGCTTGGTGAGATGGTCGAAGACGAGGGGGTTGTCGGCCCAGCGGAAATGGGCGACGCGGAAGTTGTCGATATCGGAGCCGCCGCCGTCGAAGTACATGCCGTCGACGCCGAAAGTCTTGACGTAGCCGACCTCCCAGTCCTCGGTGGCGGTGAAGCGGTTGAGCTTGCCGAACTCGCCCTCGACCTCGGGGTCAGGGTTGCAGGCGTAGTTGAAGCCACCCCAGTCGGGCATGTAGGCGGTCCACACGTAGGGTCTGCCGTCGCGGCCGTAGATGCCTGAGTCGAGGATGCATCGGGCGACCTTCTGCTGGTCGGGCGTGCCAAGGGCGCCGTCGGCGAGCTTGCGGACGTAGGCCCAGGCTTCGTCACGGTTGGGCTGCTTGGGCGGGTTGGTGACGCCGAGCCACCATCCCCAGAACCCGGTGCACTCGGTGTATGAGAAGAGCTTCGTCAACTCGCGGCGGTAGGGATCGATGGCTTCGTGCGGCGCGAAGACGGAGAGGGCCGGGAAGATGAAGGCCGATTTGGAGGCCTCGGCATCCGAGGCTTGCCAGCCGGCGCCGGCCTCGGGATCGAAGCGCTTGGTGAAGAACTGCGGCAAAAGATCGTAGTAACACTGGGCGGCTGATCGGAAGCCCCAGGCCGGGTCGGTGCGATAGAGAATGAGGTCGAAGGATGCCCTGCCGGGGAGCCTGGTCGCTGCCTGCGTAAGGCCGAACTCGTAGGTCGCGAAGAGGCCGAAACGGTCGTCGTAGCCCAGGCGAAAAGCGCGGGACTGATCCATGCGGACGGCGAGGGCGAGGGCGCTGCGATCATCGCTCAGGGCGGCAAAGGGATAGACGCCGATGAGTCGCCGGTCGCCGGTGACTCGTGCCACGCCGTAGGTGACGCCGGGCTCGATCCGCTGCGAGGTGTGAAGGTCGTCGTGCCACGTCCAGCCGCGGGTGGCGATGGGCAGGCGAAAGCTGACTGCGATGGCGCGGTCGCGGCCGGTCGTATCGCGGAGGTCGCAGTGAAGGCGGAGATGATCGCGGTCGGCCTCGTAACGAGTGGCGACGTCGATGCCGGAGGGCATGCTCTTGCCGAGCACTTGCCGCTGCGGCGTGAGGTAGTCGTCCTCCAGCGAGACGAGGGAGAAGTCGTCGATCCACGAAGTGCCCCCGCCCTGCTCCCACACGCCCGTGCGGACGCGGATCTTGCGGCAGAAGGGCGGCGTCACGAAGTCCTGGCCGACCTTGAACCAGTCTGAGTTCGGGCGGCCGTTGCTGAGGCAAAGCTGCGGGTAGTTGGCGTTGTGTCGGCCCTGCGCGTCCATGAGTTCGACCCACACGTCGGGCGCGAGGCCCTGGTTGCGCAGCCACAGGCTGACGCGATAGGGCGTGTTGGGCTTGACGACGAGGTCGAAGTAGAGGTCGCTCGACGACTTCTTGGCCGGGCCGGGCATGGTGAGCTTCATGCAGGCTTTGCCGGAGTGGGGCGCCGCAGTGTCGACGGACCACTCGGGGCCGAAGGTCCAGCCTACGGGCTTGCCGTCGACGAGCTTCTCGAAGCCGGAGTTCTCGTGGACCTCGGGTTCGGCTGAGGAGACGCCCGCCACGTCGGCAAGGAAGATGCCGCCGATTGATCCGGGGCGAAGAAGCTCGCGGTTGTCGAGGTGCAGGCTCGTCACCGCGCCGCGGTCGTCGACGCGAAGGGCGAGACCGTCGGCGGTGTGAAAGTCCTGCGCCGCACCGCAGAGCGGGAGTACTGAGACCAAGGCTACGACGGCCACGATCATCTAGTGCCCCTCCGGGCCGTAGACCTCGATCTCGTCAACCATGCACCAGCCGCGGTGCTTGAAGTGCAGGCGCAAGTATCGGGCCGAGCCCGAGACGGGCACTTCCATCAACGCGACCGTCGCCTCAGTGCCGCTCTCGGCGGGATGGTCGCGCGCGACGACGGGGTCGCTCCAGGTGACGCCGTCGGCTGAGGTCTGCACCGACATCTCTTCGGGGTAGAAGACCGCCGCCTCACCGCCGCCGCAGACGTGAGCCGCGACAAGACCGACGTTCTGCGGGACGAGGAGGTCGAGGGTGAAGGTCGGATCGGCGTCGACGTAACCCACCACGCGGTCGGCGTTCCAGCCGCCCTCAGAGACGAGGCCGTCGGTGAGCTTGCGGCCGTCGTCGCAGTAACCGGCATCGGACGTCGGCGCCACGAGGAGGTGATAGGGTCGGCCGAGGGCGACGTTCTTGCCGCCGCTGAGGACCTCGATCTCGTCGACCATGAGCCAGCCGATGGGGGCGAAGTCGAGCTTCACGAAGCGCACGCCCGGGACGACCGCGGGGGCCTCCAGCCAGCTCATCACACAGACGGGGCCTGGCGGCTCCGGGGGCGAGAGAAGGCGACGCACGGGCGTCCAGCTTTCGCCGTCGGAGGATGTCGACACCACCATCGACTGGGGCAGGTACACGGCGCCCAGGCCGCCGCCCTCGACGTGCGCGCGGACCTGCTCGATGTCGCGCGGCTCGCCGAGGTCGACGATCATCGAGGCGTTGACGCCGTACCAGCCCACGGTCTTGCCATCGGAGAAGCCCTCGGATAGCTGGCCGTCGGTGAGCTTCTTGCCGTCGTCGGGGTACTTTGTGGGCTTGGGCGGATCGACGGTGTAGGGCTTGCCGAGAGCGAGGTTGGCGGCGGGCTCGGCCTCAACTTCGTCGAGGGCGATGGGGGCGGATGTGGCACCGTGGAAGGTGACCGTGAGCTTCGATCCGCGCGCTCGTGGGAGATCGACGGGGATGTAGGTCGCCCAGTCCGAAGCGGCTATGGAAGGCGGCACGGCCTCGACGGTCTTGCCGCCGAGGCTGACCGTGACCACGCTCGGCCACTGCCCGCCGGCGACCTTGACCGCGTGGAGCCAGAGGCGGGCGAGATAACGATCGGCGGGGACATCGACGGCGACGCTGCCCTTGCCCGACGAGAAGCGGACGAGGTTGTCGGCGTCGCCGGGTGAGGATGCGTAGAGGCCGTCGGTGAGGCGAGCGGCGCCGGTTGCACCCTCCGCCGTGACCGCGGTCGCCGGGCCTGTGCCGCCCGCTGCGAAGACGCGTGCCCAGTCGAGCATGGCCTCGGCGCCCTCGGCGCCGGTGACCTCGACGCGCAAGCTGTGGGCAAGCTGCGGGCGGCCCTGCATCAACAACGTCGCGCCTCGGCGGGCGTCGGCGTCGGAGAGCCTGGAGGTGACGGCCTCGCCGATCAGACGGCCCTTGCCGGCGCGGCTGTCGCAGGCATAAGCCCGCGCGAGGAAGGGCTTCTCCAGATCGCCGGTTGGTTGGCGAAGATGAAGCCGGACCTCCTCGATGCGCAAGGGCATGGGCAGGTCGAGCCAGAGGGTCACCTTGCTGCCCGGCAGATGCACTCCGGCCGGCGCCTTCGCTCGCATACTCAGGGCGACCCCTTTCACCGGCGCATGGCCCGGCGTATCGACTTCCCACGTTGCGCCCGCCGCCACCGTCCGATCGCGCCAGACGTACTTCTGCTTGTGGAAGAGATAGAGGTCGCGGTAGAGGGCGTTGGCCGCGGGGAGGTCGCTGGCATACAAGCGGGCGACGTCCATCGTGCCCTGATAGTAGCCGTGGACCGCGCTCATGTAGCCTTCGGCAGACGGCAGGCCGTAGTTGAGGTAGTCGCTGAGGATATCGCGGCTGGTGGCGCTGTCGAGCGTCTGATATGGCACCTCGATCTCGATGCCCAGGTCGAGCTTGCGGCAGATCGCGGCGGCCTCGGAGAGGCGTTGCTCGTCGCGGGGCTCGGGCATGAAGGCGTAGTTCGGCTGCATGACCACGAAGTCGAAGCCGAGGTCGCGCCATTTGGGAATGCCCGGTGCGTTGAACCACGGTATCCAGTGGAAGCCGAGCTTGCGGTCGTGGAGGAGGCGCGAGGTCGCCTTGACGATGGGTTCGTCGGGCGGGCTGATCCCCTCGTTCATCCAGTAGTAACCCCACAGCTTCAGGTTCTTGTAGCCGGCGGCGGCGAAGCGGCGGGAGGTCTCATCGACCAACCACGCCACGGCTCGCGCTGCGTCGTCGGTGTTGCTCAAGTCGAGGGAACGGCCGCTGCCATCCACATCCCCGAAGGCCTTCATCGACTGGCTGGGGTAGGGGATCATGAGGATGATGGGGACCTTCTGCCTGGGCGGACCGAGGGTCTTCGCCGCCTGGGAAACTGCGGCGTCGAGGGCCGCGAGGTTGAGGTCTGGGGCGAAGAGGGTGTCGATGTAGAACTTCCAGTCGACGAGGTCGGTGGGGCCGTCGGAGTACATCTTGCCCGAGGGCGAGCCCCCGAACATCATGAACTGGAAGGTGTCGTAGAACCAGTCGACGGGCGCGCCGGCTTTCGTTTTGTCGAGGTAGGCGACGAAGGGGAGGAGGTCGGCGGTCGTGTAGTGAGGCTTGTCGCCGATGTAGAGGAGCATGACGTCGCGCATGCCTGCGCGGAGCGCTTCACCGCTGCGGGGATCGCCCTGGGGCCAGTAGTCGGCGTAGGCGAAGACGGTGAGAACGAGGGCAACAAGGG
>PMZA01000371.1 GCA_003170595.1 Armatimonadota bacterium | reverse complement strand
CGGGCGAGGTCTGGATCGCCCTCCTGAAGTGCCGCGACTTGGCGCAGACGGCGGCGAAAGGCGAGCGGGCCTACATCCTCGGCACCGCCCACGAGGAGGCGCATAGGGCAGTTCGGGAGGAGGTCGGCGAGATCCGCGACGCGGGCGGGGCACGGTGCCTCCAAAATAGTTTTCCGGAAAGTTGGAAATTACCTAGCGCCGCAGTCTCCTATATAGTGAGGGGCGAGAAGTACACCCCAGACAAGGTCCGAGAGATGCTGTTGAGTTACGAGGACCTTGTCGAGTACATCGACGCAGGCGGTTCTTCCGATGGGTATTGGGAGGACGTCGAGGACGTGAAGTATAGAGAGGGCGCCCCACGTGCCCGCCCACCAACGCCCGACGGACACGCAGTCTTTGGCCTGGTGGAACATCGCATCGCCCTCGACAAGGCCATAGACAGACTCCACGAACCGCAGCGCGGCTACATGCGCGAGCTTACGCGCGGCCGGGGCAGGCGGAAGATCGAAGACATCGCGCTTGCCGTCGGCCTACCGCGAGCCACGTTCGACTATCAGGTATGCGCCTGCGCGAAGAAGATCGCTGACATGCTACGAGTGCAGCCGACGCAACTGACGCGCGGCGAAGAACTGAGCAAGGCCCTTCCGCCCGACACGCTGAAAGGGCACTCCCCGAGGTGAGCTACCCATGGCAAACATCCTAGAACGGTACTTCAGGCCCTACTACTCGTCACCCGGCAAGCGCGTCCTCGGGGAAGGGCACTTCATCCCCGACGGCGAGGCGCCGAACTTCATCGGCGACGTGAAGCCGGTGAAGCGGCCGTATGAGGAGTGCCTGGCGCTCGCCGTCGCGATCTATGCGGACATCGCCCTGCGGCTGCCACCGGGAGCCCTGCGTGCCCTTGGTGAGCGACTGTGGAGGCAGGCGGCGATGTTCCGAGACTGCCCGAACCCGGCCACCTGGGCCTGGGTGGGCGGCGACGTAGAGAACCGCCTTGACCTGCTCGTGTACCGGGTCGGCGAGCCCGAACTGCTGGAGAACCTTCAGCGCGAGCCGGGCCTGCTTATCCCGCTGGCATACATCCGCGGGCTGCTCGCCAACCTCAAGATCGAGCGCGTGGAGCGGGCGGAGGCCGTCGCGCACCTAGAGGCCGCTGGCTTTCCTCCTGAGCAGGTAGAGAAGTCCATCCGAGAGAACCTTGACCTCGCGCGGGGCATCGTGGACGAAGCCACCGGCGAGCGCAAGATCGTATTCATCTAGGCGATACCGCCTCCGCCTTCAGGCGTGAGGCGATTACGCGCGGCTAGTGCTGAGGGCAGCCAACGAAGGCGCCGGGAGAGCTCCATCCCCCGGCGTCTTTCTGTTTGTGACCTCCGCGCGGCCAACCTACAACCCCGCACGGTCACGAGTCGGAGCCCAATCCGGCAGGGCCGTGCCAGTCGTGACGCGACGAGCCCGAACAACATCGGGGGAGGCGCAGATCGGCGGTGGGAAGGAGGCGGTGTGCAGTGACCAGCGGACACGACGATCCGTAAGGTGGAAGAACATGGCAACACTCGATAAGTACCAGATCGCGGCGGTGGAGGGCTTTGCGGCCGCTGTTGCGGCTGGCCAGTTGTCGGAGGGCGATGCTCTGACCGTCGCCGACAAAAGCTTCGGGTCCTCCGGCGCTGAAGCCCACGCTCACCTGAAGGCCCTACTCCTCGCCGGCGAACGCCGCCAGGCCGAACTTCACCGCATTGTGCCCTCGGGCACGGCGGACTTCGGCGGAGGCACCAACGAAGACGCGGCGGTTATCCGCGATAAGGCCTACATCGCCCGCACGTTGGACGCGGGCCGTGGCCACGACACCTACTGCCACCGCCCCGAGGTGGTCAAGGCGCTCGACACAGAGACCTCCACCGGCGGGGCCGACTGGGTGCCCGAGGGCTTCAGCAACGACTTTGTGCAGCGCGTCGCGGGCGAGCTCCGCGTCGGCGGTGCGGTCCCGACCTATCCGATGACGACCAAGTCTCTGACCATTCCGGCGTCCGGAGCCTGGGGCGTCACGAAGCTTGTTGGCGAAGCTACATCCATCACGGCCTCAGTGTTCGACGATGGCCTTAGCTCCAACGCCACGAGCAAGATCACGCTTGAGGCGCAGAAGCTCGCCGTCGCGGTGCCGGCCAGCATGGAGTGGGAAGCCGACGCGTTCCCGACGGCGCTAGAGAACATGAGGAAGACCTTGTACATGTCCCTCGCAAGGGGCATCGAAGAGGCGATCATCTCCGGCGACTCGACCTCCGGCGCCGGCGGCATCGATAGTGACGTCACCGACGCCGACTCGAACATCAAGGCGTGGTATGGGCTTCGTTACTATGCCCTCACCAACACCACGCCCATCGACCTCTCCGCCGGCCTTGACGGCGACAAGTGCCTCGACATGCTAGCCGCGATGCAGGAATGGGGCGTCAACCCGGACGATCTGTGCTGGGTGGCTGGCACCGGCGTCCGCACGAGACTGCTGGGGTTGAAGGACTCCGGTGGCACGCCTCTCGTGACGACCGTGGAGAAGTACGGCCCCGGTGCCACGATCCTCACCGGCGAGTGTGGGAAGCTGTGGGGCTCCGCGGTCTTGACGAGTCCCTGCCTTCGCGAGGATCTCGGCCCGACTGGCGTATTCGCCGGCGCGGGCTATGAACCGCCGAGCGCCGGCCTCGGCAGTCTGATTCTCTTCAACCGCACAGCCTTCGCCCTGGGCTCGCGGCAGACCATTAACCTCGAACTCGACAGGCGACCGGCCGCGCAGGCTAGCCTCCTGATCGCGTCCGCCAGGATGGACTTCGCGTGGGCCTTTGACGGCGAGCCCATCTGCGTGGTTGGAACCGGCATCCCGCTGACCTCCTCTTAGGTCGGCCACGACGACAGAAAGCGGGGCGGCGGGCCGACAAGCCTGCCGCCTCGCCTCGACCCTCACTCCACCTCTCGGAGCACTACACGCTCACTCAGGAGGCAGCGCGGTGGCTCCCCGCGCTCCTCCCTCTTCCCTATCTTCGGAAGAATCGTGTTGACTCTTTCGGCGCGATCCGTGATACACTGATACTGCCGATGACAGCCGCCGCCGAAGAGACGCAGCCGACTGGAAGCCTTGGACTTGACGACGGGGAGGGTGAGTGGCTGCCCTTAGGCAGAGTCACCGAAGCCCTCAAACGCTCCGACAAGACCATTCGCCGCTACATCAAGCAGGGGCGGTTTGGTCCCGACGGTGTCCAGCATGTCGAAGGCCCCTACGGCACGGAGTATCGGCTTTCCCGTGAAGCCGTGGACAGGTTGAAGGCGGAGCTGTCCACTCGCCAGATCGTACCCTTGGAACCCCCGACACGCCCACTTGAGCGTATGATTGAGGTCTTTGGACAGGAACGCACGCAGACTGTCGAAGCCGTCCAGAGTGTTGTCCAGGGCGCCGTCCAGGGCTTGACGGACGAAACAGCGGCGCTCAGGGAAGCCGTGGAGGCTCAGGGCGAGCAGATCGCGCGGCTGTGCGAGGAACTGAGGCAGTCAAGACGGCCGTGGTATCGGAGGCTGTTCGGCCTATGAGACGCGAAGCGCAGGGACCAGCTAACATCCGAGTCCATGACAAGCTGCTGGCGGCCGGTTTCGTTATGACCCCTGTGAGCCTCCTGCGGTTGCCGGGTATCGGCATGGGGGCGAAGCTGCTGTACTCCGCGATCCTGCATTACAGCCACGTCCTGAAGTTCTGGCCTGGCATCGAGGCGGCGGCGGCGGACTTCAGCATAAGTGAGCGGTCGATCACTTCGTACCTGAAGGAACTTGAGGCGTCGGGGATCGTCCGCGTGGCACGGGACAGCCGGGGGTACATCGAGGAGATCGAGTGCCTTTCCGTCGCGTCCTGGGCGAAGACGGTCAAGCAGGCCAGGGTGCAGATTTTGCGGGCTGAGGGTGAAGCGGTCAGCACGCAAAAAATGTCGCGTAGGGCGCAAAGTTTGCGGGCTGCATCATCTAGTAAGGATTCTAGAGATATAAAGAGACCTGCTTTGGATCCTTCGGCAAGCAGAAAAGCCTCAAGACGCACCTTCGCGCAGGCGGAACTCGCCAAGGGAAAGACGGCTGAGCAGGTCGTGGCGGCGCTGGCACGGATGAACACCCCCCAGGCTGAGGCAGAGGAGATCATCGCAGGGCTGCAGGCCGGGAGCACGAAACCATGACACCGACTCGCCAAGACCAGAAGGCGCCGAGGTTCCGCTGCCTTACGTGCGGCTGTGAGCTGTGGGGGCCGGTGGAGGTCCGCGGGCATTGGGGGCTGCATAATCTCGGCGAGGGGCATAGCTGGTTTCACAGTCGCCGCGGGCGCCTCTTTCAGCAGACGATCGAGGGGCTGCAGCGTCGCGGGCTAGTCGCGGATAGCGTTGACCGCGCCGACTGGTTGGAGGTCGCGGGCCGGCCGTGGGAGATCGTGGCCGAGGCGATGGGCGAGAGGTAGGGCGGCATCGACAACCTTTGCAGCATCGACGGCCTCGGCACCTCGCCGGGGCCGTTTTCGTTTGGCGAGCAATCAAGGGCATGGCCCGGTCCCGTCTCAGACGGCATCCCTTCAGGGATTAGAAAGACCGGACCATGCCGAACCGACTAGCGGGCGAGCTGGTAACTTGCCCGCTGGTCTCGGACCTTGGCGGTGTGACCGGCAACGGGACTCCTTGTGGCCGACCGGCCCGCCCCTCTCTTGCGCTGGGGGTGTTGTGAGCATCGCCATGGTCCGCAGGCTGGTGGGCGGTTTTGTGCGATCGCCCACCGGCCTCTCCCTTTCAGCTCAGCTTTGCGGATGGCTTCGACTTCCTGCCGCCGACTCTTCGCCGTCGGGGCCGTCCGCGCAATCTTGGGCCAGGGAGGCGGTGCGGTCGAAAGACCGGGCCGACCCCACGGCAGCGAACGCCGCCGCCCTGGCCTTCAACTTCGCCGCATGGGGAACATGATGAGACAAGACACAAGAGACCAGATCAAGCAAATCGAGCGTGAGGATCCGGCGCGGGTGTATGCCTTCATCCTCACCGACGCACCGGAGCCCAAGGGGCACGAACTGCACGCCCTCTGCCCGCTGCATCCCGACCACGACCCTTCACTCAGGATTGAAACCCGCGGCGACAAGGCTGGTCTCTGGCGGTGCGACCCTTGCGGCGAGGGCGGCGATGTTTTCAAGCTCGCGGAGCTGGCCTTGGGGTGGGACTTCGCAACGGCGATCGAGCGCCTGGCGGACAAGCTCGGGCTCGATAGGGCAGAGGCGCCCGCGGCGAAGCCGAGGAAGACCAGCGCGAAGCCCGAGGCACCGAAGCCCTATCATGGCACGCCCACCTACCTCTACCGCGACGAAGCCGGCGCCGTGCTGTTCGGCGTCGTGAGGACCCCGGAGAAGGACTTCTGGCAGGTCCGCCCCGATGGTAACGACGGCTGGTTCTTCGGCCTCGACGGCGTGAGGCGGGTTCTCTACCGCCTGCCCGAGACCCTGGCAGCCGTCCGCGACGGCGTGACGGTCTGGATCTGCGAGGGCGAGAAGGACGCCGACAACCTCGCCGGCCAGGGCTTCGCCGCGACAACCTCCCCGCAGGGAGCGAAGAACTGGCGGCCAGAGTATGCCGAGGCGCTGAAAGGCGCCGACGTGATCTGCCTCCCCGACAATGACCCCGATGGCCAGGCGTATGCCGCGGACGTCTGCGCGAGCCTTCACGGCATAGCATCCCGCGTCCGCGTGTTGAACCTCCCCGACCTGCCGCCGAAAGGCGACGTGTCAGACTTCCTCGCCGACCTCGGCACCGTTGACGACCTCAAGATGCTCGCCGAAGTGGCGCCCGACTGGAAACCGCCGGAAGTCCCCGGAAGTTCCGGGGAGTCGGTCGTCTACCGCCACCGATGGACGGACGCGGAGCTGCTGGCCTGCGAGTTCCGGGAGCCTCGGTGGGTGGTCCCCGGAGTTATCCCCGAGGGCTTGACCCTCCTCGCCGGCAGGCCCAAGGTCGGCAAGTCATGGTTGACCCTCAGCATCGCCCTCGCGAAGAAGACCGGGGGCAAGGTGTTGGGCCACGATGTAGAGCCCGGCCCCGTGCTGTACCTTGCCCTAGAGGATGGCGACCGGCGTATCCGCGACCGTATGCACGCGCTCGACTGGCCTGCGGAGGACGAGAGGACGCAGCCGGTGGTCTTCCTCACCGCCGCCACGCCCGAGGATCTGCGCCGCGAACTTGACACCTCGCCCTATGACCTCGTGATCGTCGATACCGTCTCGCGGTTCTTCCTCGGCACCGACTGGAACGACCAGGCGGCCGTCACGGGCGCTCTAAGCGATCTGCACCGTCTCGCCACGGAGCGGGAAGTGCCCATCGTCGCCGTTGACCACCTGCGGAAGGGCCTCACGGGCGACGTGATGACCGATGTAATGGGCAGCACCGCGAAGGTCGGCGTGGCCGATACCGCCGCCGCGATCTACAAAGACCGTGGGCAGCGCGAGGCTACCCTTCAGGTGGACGGCCGCGATATTGAGTACACCGAACTCCGGATGTACTTCGACCGGCTTACCCTCTGCTGGCAGCCTGCCGGGGAGAAGCAAACCACCCATCAAGCCGAGATATTGGAGTCCCTGGCGGACGGTCCGGCCGCTCTTGCCGAGATAAGCCGGCGCACCGGGCTCGACAAGGGCAACCTCTCCCGCGAACTCGTCACCCTCGCGGAGCGGGGGCACCTGAAAGACCTCGGGGGCGGACGGTATGGCCCGTAGAGCCCTACAACGCATACAACGCCTACAACGCGGGCAACTGCACAACAAGGTACAACGCCCGCCCGTTGTAACCGTTGTACCCGTTGTTAGTGTTGTTGTTGTTGTGTGTGTTGTTGTTGTTGTGTGTTGTTGTTGTTGTTGTTGTTGTGTGTTGTTGTTGTTGTTGTTGTTNNGTTGTTGTTGTTGTGTGTGTTGTACTACATGAGAGGAGCTAAGATCATGGCCGAAGACAGGGAAAAGGAGGGCGCTGGCCTTGTGCCCGCCGGCGAGGGCGATAGTTCAAAACAGGTTGGGGTCTTCCCCAACACGACCTCGGGCGCGTGGCCTATCGTCCTTCGTGGTGGGCTTCCCCGGTGCGACACGTGCTTCCTGCGGACCTTCTGCGACGAACACGAGGCCGGGGCTTCGTGCCGAACCCTTGCCGTCGTGAGAGAGAACATGATCACCGCCTACATGGCGGAGCCCGGCATCAAGGCTATCGACTATCCTCTCGTGGCTCAGCTCGTCAACCTGCAGCTTTTCACGGCGAGAGTGAGCGCCTACGCCGCGTATGCCGGCGAACTCCTGCCCGGCCATGCCGAGGGGTTCGGGGAACTGCAGCCGTGCTTAGGGAAGGGCCTCCTCGCGTTCGTCAACACGGCGCGTCACCTGGCGGCGGAACTTGGCTTGACTCCGAGGGCGCGGAGGGAACTTGAGCGNNGCCCTTGCAAGCGCGATCCGGGCGGCGGCGAACCCTCCGGGGCCGGTGGCCGATGCTGACTTCACCGCAGAGACGGACTGATTTTCTGCCGGAAACTACCGGAAACTACTTGACCCGCCTGCAGAGGTGGTATATACTGCCGAC
>PMZA01000276.1 GCA_003170595.1 Armatimonadota bacterium | reverse complement strand
ATCCTACGTCGCCGCCCCCGCCTCCGGCCCGCCCTCCCCTTCCTTGAACGCCAACCCCGCCGCTGCTATCCCCGCCAGAAGCACAACCGCCGCGACCGAAGTGTAGGGGCCCGACTTCATCCCCCCGGCCCCCGGCCTTCCGCCGTGCCCGCAGCCAGGAAGATGACCGTCACCGCAAGGGCAGCCACCAGGCCGTAGAACACCGCGCACGACGCCACGAACAGAGCGGTATCCCGCCTTCGGCGCCTGCATAGCGCCCACCACCGTCTCAGCGCCATCGGTAGCGTGCGAACCTGATACGCCGCGTAATCCCAGTGGGACATCTCCCCGGCCGGCCACATCAGCAGAGGCACGCCCACCGTGGTGAGCGCTTTGTAGAGCGTCACCCAGTAGCACACCAGAGCGGCCCCGGCAATCCCTATCGCCTCACCTACGCATCCGGCAGCGCCCAGGGCCAACGCCGACGCCGCAGCCACCAGCACAAGCATCTGGGCCCACAGGAAGCCCCGAACCCACCCCATTCTCGCCGCCTGCGGGTCGAACTCGCCGAACGCCGTCGCGACAGACGCCGGCACCCGCCTGAGGATGGCGTACGCTGCGGTGGCCACCGTCAGTGCCAGTATCGCCCACCACAGGACGTAGAACAGTGCATCCGGCATGCCCCGGCCCTCCGACGGCCCCGCTTCTACATCTTCGGCGTCGGCGCGGTAGGCGTGGCTCCTGCCCCCGCTTCCGCCCCACCCTCCCCTTCCTTGAACGCCAGACCCGCCGCGGCTATCCCCGCCAGCACCCCACTCGCCTCGTATGGCAGGAAGATCTTCGTCGCCTTGCCATCCGCCACGGTCTTCAGCGTCTCCAGGTACCAGTACGCCAGCAGGTCGTGCGTCGGATTTCCCTCATGCACGCCCGCGAAGACGTTGATCAGCGCCTGCTTCTTACCCTCCGCCTCCGCGATCTGGCGATACTTTTCGGCATCGGCGACCTTCCGTATGGCCTCGGCCTGTCCCTCCGCCTCGAGGACGGCCGACTGCTTGTCACCCTCCGCCTTGAGGATCGCCGACTGTCTCATCCCCTCGGCCTCGAGGATCGCCGCACGCTTGTCGCGCTCGGCTTTCATCTGCCGGCTCATAGCCTCGATGATGTCCTTGGGCGGCTCGATGGTCTGCAGCTCAACGCGCGTCACCCTTACGCCCCAGGTATCGGTCGCATCGTCAAGGACCTGCCGCAGCCGGTCGTTGATGGCCTCGCGCGAGGTGAGGGCCTGGTCGAGTTCCATGTCGCCGATGATGTTGCGCAGGTTCGTCTGGGCGAGCTTGACCGCGGCCAGCCGGAAGTCGGTGACGTTGTAAACGCGGCGTTGTGGATCGGTTACTTGATAGTAAACAACTGCATCTACGATGAGGGTGGCGTTGTCCTTGCTGATGACCTGCTGGGGCGAGACATCCATGACCGTCTCGCGCACATCGACGCGGATCAGCCTCTGCGCGAAGGGGATGAGCGGCGTGACGCCGGGATCGGCGACGCGGGTGAAGCGCCCGAAGGTCTCGATGACCCCGCGCTCATACTGCCGCACGATGTAGATGGACTTAATGACCACAATCGCAGCCAGCACACCCAACGCGTAGGCCAGGTATAGCATGTCATCACTCCTCGGGTTTGCTTTCCGCCGCATCACTCTTGCCGGCTCTTGCTCGCGAGCTTGCGCGCCACTTGTCCGAGACCCGCAGGCACGCCCACCACACCAGTATCACCAGGACCATGAAGGCCGCGGTTCCGGCCACCAGCCACGGCCGATCCGCGGTCCTGAGGGTCTCGATGAGGTTGATGATCTCAAACGGACCCGGCAACTCGTCGCCCAGCTATCCTCACTCCTCGGCCGCCTAGACTTCCACGATTCCATTCGTCACGCGAAGGACCCGTACTGCGATCCCGGTCTGCATCGTTTCATGAGAGGCCGCCCGCCACCGCTTGCCGCCGATCTCCACGACCCCAAGCTTCGACCCCGGCCCAATCGGCTCGATTACAACGCCCTCAGAACCAACCAGCAGTCCATATCCGGTCTCAGTCTCAGAACCCCCGCGGCGCTTCTCAAGCATCGCCACGCACGCCCACCACACCACGATCAGGGCCACCATGAACGCGATGGTCCCGAAGATGAGCCACGTGTACTCGCGCCCCATCGCCATCCCACTGTCGGGCGCTTCCCGGCGAAAGACGTTCGAGACACCGCTCATCAGCATCAGCCCCAGGACACCTACCGCATCAACGACTGTTGACGCCGGCCCCCCGATGCGTGCCTGCACGACTTCTTTGCTGCCCCACCATACGCCGAGCCATACGACCCAGGCCGCCGCCCACCAGAATCCCTCATCCTGGTAGATGGAGTGCGTGACGACGCCAAGCCACACCGCCAGGAGCACTATGAGCAGGCGCTTGCCGACTGTCTTCAGCCACTCGACGATGGGCGTCCCGCTCGTGGCTGCATCACTCCTCGATCGGCTCTACCTTCAATGTGGTTCCGGTTATGCCCACGATCCGCACCCTCCGCCCCGTCTCAACGACGTGCTCGGCCCTGGCCCGCCACTGATCCGACTGCACCCGCACGCGCCCGACATTCGCCATGGGGTCGATGGTCTCGACGACGACCGCCGTCTGCCCGATGAGCGCGTCGACATTCGTCTTCGCCGGCGAGTGACCGCGCAGCTTATGCGCGAGCGGCCGCGATACCCATAGCAGCCCGCCCGACGCGACGAAGAAGATGACCCACGGCACCCATCCTCCGGCGAAGAACGCGAAGCCGCCGGCGATGGCGGCGGCGACGCCGACCCAGAGAATGACGAAGGTGCCGGTGAAGACTTCGAGGATGAGCAGAACAATGGCAGCGATGAGCCAGGCTATGCCTGCGGTCATGCCGACGCCTCCCAGGGCCAGATGACGAAGCCGCCCGGCCTCGCACGCCCGATTATACCACCGCGTCCCTGCCGTTCAGGGGGTTCCGTAGTCGCGGTCTTTCAGATCGCAGGGGCGGACCGATGGTCCGCCAGGGGGTTGCGGGCTGTGGTTCCTTTGCCCTTATCCTTCTGCCTTCGGTCGTCATCCTGAGAGAGGCGGTTGTTGCCTCGCGAAGGATCCCCGGCCCCCGCCTCACTTGTTGTGCTCTCTCCGATGTCGGGACAACTCGCGCAGGAACGGCCTCGGGTACTCTTCCACGGTCATCGTCACGCGCTCGACGGGATCGGCGCTCTTCGCCCATGCCGGCCGGTCCGGCTCCGCCGCCATCGAGTAGTCCTCCACGTAGAGGCGGAGCGCGACGCCCAGGCGCGCGCTACGCCAACTCTGCGTGTACTGCTTGCCCGGCCCCCACGCCAGCCAATACATCATGAACCCGAACGGTGGGGCGCTGCGTGGGGCCCGGTCAAGCAGGGGCATCGGCAGCCATATCGGCCCGGGAGAGAAGGCCAGGCGGTGGTCGGTCCACGTCTCCCGAACGTCCGACGCGTGCCAGTCTCCCCCGCGTGCCAGCTCTCTGGAGATGTACTCAGGCACCGCTAGGGATGGGTAGGTCTTGTGGACGAAGTACTCCCACCTGCTCCAACCCCACCCGGTGTCGCTTCTGTGTCCATAGGCACCCGGGTACACCGGCACGCTAACTCTGGCAATCTTGGCGAACCAAGGATCGGCCCTCCTACTGCCAAGGAAGAACAGGGTCCCGGAGGTCGCTGCCATGATCGCGCCGAAGGCCGTCCACCCTATTGCCCGTCGTTGCCAGGCGCTTGCCTCCGAGGCTGGTGCCTCGTCCCTCTCCCGATGCAGTATGCGTCCGATCCTCGCGGTCGCCTCACCCAGGAGGCCGCCGGCCACGCCCATCATCGCAATCCAGCCGAGGCCCACGGCCACCAGGTAGGTGTCCCACCCGCGCCATCCGCCACTACCAAAGCTCGTGAGGATGACCACCCCAGCCGTCGGTCCGATGGCCGCGACCAGAAGCCCCCGTGCTCGACCTCTCGAGGCCACCCAGCCCGCCAGCCCGCAACATGCCGCGGCCACCCACGAGGCGCAGGCATGGTAGGAGACCAGCCGGGGCAGGACGTAGTCGGCCAGATTCAGGTCCGAGGCGAACAGGTACCACACCGCCGCGCCAACGGCGCTGCATGCCACCACCGACAGGATCGACTTACTCACCGCGATCCCCTCCCGCGCCCCCCCTACCTCTTCTCCACCGTCACGCTCCGCACGTAGTACCCGCTGTACTGCTGCGAATCGCTGTCCATCGCCAGGTTCGTCCCCCACTTCCCCACGAACTGCGGATCGATGATCGTCCACGTCAGCGTGTGCCACTGCGTGTCGGCGGGGATGGTGTTCCACGGCCCGCTCCCGTGCCACCCGTTCGTCGCCTCGTACTTGAGGTTGAAGCCCGCGTTGACTGCCGCATCCTTCCGCCGCACGACCACCGTCACCGTGATCGGCACCATGTCGTACGAGAGGAAGTTCGGGTCGACCGTGAAGTTCGGCCCGTTGCCCTTGCTGCAATCGCGGCACGGCGCCCCATCGATCTGCGCTACCGTGGTGTTACCCTCCGTCCCGATTTCGTGCAGCCCTTTCTCGACATTCGGCTCGCCCATCGTCACCGACACCGACTTCGCGCCGGTATAGTCCCCGCCCCACGGAAACGGCTTTCCCCTATTCGCCCGCGCCTTGTCGACAATTGCCGCCGGCACGCCCACCACCAGCACCGGCGCCGTCGTCAATTCGCACGCGCTCGTATGCACAGAAATGCCATTCATGGGAAAGACTACCTCCACACTCGCCCCGAGGTCGACCTTGTCGAACGTCCCGGGCTTCGCCCACGTCGTCATGACCGTCCCCGCCGCTCCCTGGAACACGAAGGCGTAGTCCTTGTCGTTCAGCAGAACCCAGCCCACATACTTCGGCGTCGGCCCGAGGTACTTCGTCATCGTCGTGTAGGCCGTCAGCGACATCCTCGGCGTGCCATCCGCCTTCAGGAGCCCCATCGGCCCGCTGTCGCCATCCTTCCCTTCGAACCATTCGACGACCTCGACGCCCTGCACAATGCTCATCGCATAGGCCTTCACCAGCGCCCCAGCCTGCATCTCCTCACTCTTCCCCGCGTCGTAGCCGATCTCCGTGAACCATATCGGCGCCTTCACCCGCGCCGGGTCGCGGTCGGCGAGCATCTTCCGCAGGGTCGGCACGATGCTCATGAACTGGGCCTCGATCCCATCGCTCTGCACCATCCCGAGGACCTCATACGGATGCACCGTAATCCAATCGAAGCGGTCCTTCGCCCCGGCGTCGAGGACCGAGACGATCCAGTTCACGTTGACGCTCTGGATGCTCAGCCCAATCAGGCACGTCGGGTCGGCCTTCTTCGCGGCCTCGTAGGCGGTATAGACGGTCCGCGCATAGTCCGACGCCGTCCCGTTGCCGATGAAATTGGGCGTCTCATTCCAGATCTCCCAGTACTTGATCCGCCCCTTGTACCGCGTCACGCAGGCGCTCACGTAGTCGCCCCACGCCTTCAGGTTGTTGACCGGCAGATCGCCGCCAATCCACGGCGCGCCGTAGAGGAGGATGCCGCTGTCGGAGATGCCGTTGTGCTCGGCAGCGCCGACGACCGTATCGGCGGAGGTCCAGACGAACTGCCCCTCGGCCGGCTCGATCTCATTGAAGCCACCGAACCCGCGCACCCACTTGATGCCGGCCTTGGCCATGATCGGCGCCCAACTCGTCCAGCTTCGGCTGCTCTGACTGTCCCCACCAATGCCGAAGGGGCTGATGTCAGCGGCCTGCGCCACGCCGAAACCCACCATCAACATCATCGCAACGTATCTCATCCCTTCAATCCCTCCCAGACGATGATCGCCGCCAGGTCCAGTGACGTCCGCGCCACGCCTCATGCTCGTCCACTTGCTTGCGCAACGCTTCAGTATGGCGCTTCGCCGCCTCGCCCTCAATCCGGACGGTCTCGCTGAAATCGGCGGCGGCCTGGTCTGTGTCGCCCGATTTCTCGCGCAAGATGCTCCGCAGGCAGTAGGCATAGGGCCCGTCGGGATCCAACCTGATTGCCTCGCTCAGGTCGGCATCGGCGGATCCGTATTCGCCTTGGGCAGTGTACGCGGCCGCCCGCCACATGAGGGCCTCCCGGTTGTCGGGGTCGATCGATAGAGCCCTCGTGCAGGTCTCGACGGCCTGATTATCCTTGTGGACCTCGTGCTCGGCCTTTGCCAGAATGATGTAGTTCCTCGCTGACTCTGGGCCTAGCCTCACGGCTTCAGCTGCATCCCGCAAGGCCTCTTTGGGCCTGCCGAGCAATCCCAGGGCCTCGGACCGAAGCCAGTACTGCCGGACGCCGACGGGACGCTTGAGCAGACGGACCACCTCTCCCGCTTCGGTTCGGTATCCGTCCCTGTCACCCATCTGGTAGTAGACCCAGGCACGCCGCCAGTGTATTTCGGCCGCCCACGGCGCCAGTTCGACAGCCTTCGCAAGATCCACCAGCGCAGCATCGGGGTCGCCCTGATAGAGGTGGATCGACGCCAGTCCCTCGTAGCCCGCCACGCTCGGGCCCCCTACCTCAAGCCCCTTCGTGGCAGATTGCAGAACCTCCGAATAGTCCCGCTTGCCGAAGTAGGCCGCCGCTCGCGCTCTCCACCCGTGAGGGATTCCTGGCGCCAGCTCCAGCACTTTGTTCGCATCGGCCAGCGCGCGGTCGTATTCCCGCAGGCCCACGAGGGCCGCAGCCCGCCCGGCGTAGACCAGCGCGTCGCCGGGCCCCAGCTCGACGGCCTTGTCGAGAAGCTCGAGGGCTTGCCGGCCGCCCACCACCGTCTGCAGGGCTACACCCGAGGCTAGGTAGGACGCCCAGTCCTCGGGCGCGCGCCGAACCGCTGCCTGTCCTGCCTCGACGGCTTTTCCGTCCTCTCCCGCGGCCAAGAACACGCCGGACGCAAGCGCCAGGCAGTTGCCGTTGGTTGGGTAGGTATCGCGCAGATGCTTAGCCCACGACGCCAGCAGCCTGTAGTCGGGCCGCCGCTTACGATACCGGCTCGTGCGCAGTTGATGAGCCTTCCACATCTCGTCGAGCCGGCCGAGGCGGTGGTAGGCAGCCTGCAGCACAGTTGACGCGACGATGTTGATCGGCTGGGCGGTTTGCCACGCTTCGCCCAGCTCGACGACCTTCTGCCAGTCGCCGTCGACGATGGCCTTCTCGAGGGCGGCATCATCAGACGACCAGCCGCGGTGACATCCCGCGCCCAGCAAGACGGCAACGGCCACGAGCGTCACGCCCTTCGCGCTTGCTCTCACGACACTCGCCTCCGCACTTCAGGGGACAGAATGGACAAACACAGCACCATTACTTTATGCTCTTCCTAACAGTTGCGCCAACGTCTTACAGATGCGGCATATCAGGGACATCATCGCAGTCCGGAGGCCCGTCAATGTGGACGATAGGCGTAGGCTCGTCCGATCCCAAGACCCTTGGTGTGCAGGCCTGGCCCGTCGAGGGCATTGCGGTGGCCATCCTCTCCATCCTCCTGGGTCTTTACCTCTGCACCTTGCTCCTCACCTGGCTCAAGCTGACCACCGCCAAACCCGGGATTCCTGACCAGCCCTATAGCCTCGCGAAGCTGCAGTTCGGCCTATGGACTATAGTGATTGGTGGGAGCTACGTGGTGTTCCTGATACTGGCGCTGTCGAAGAACTACACGCCTGACCAGATGCGCCTCGGGTTCACGCCTAACCTCCTCTGGCTGATGGGCTTCAACGGTGCGGCCGCGGGACTCGGAAAGTACATCATCACCGTGTCCCGGAGGAACCACCCGACGGTGCGAAGTGAAGCCCCTGCCATGGCGGACCCGTGGTGGAATCTGAAGAGCTATTGGTGTGATGCGAACGGCGATCCCGACCTGCCGACGGCGCAGCACCTCGTCTGGACCGTCATCGCGATTACCGGCTACGTTCTCGCCTTCATCGTGCTCTGCGGTCTGATCCTGAGCAGCAAACAGGCGCCCACAACGCCCTACAACCTCCCCGAGGTCAGCGACACGCTCTTGCTGCTCATGGCAATCAGCCACGGCGTCAAAGGTGGTTCCGACTACGTCAGGGCCCGCAGCTAAGTAGTTCCGCACCTTGAT
>PMZA01000257.1 GCA_003170595.1 Armatimonadota bacterium | reverse complement strand
GGCCATAATGCCCGCCCTACAGAAGTACAAAGACCGCCGGGCGATGGGTTGAAACGCGGCCACCACAGATCCTTCTGCGACGCTGCGCGTCGCTTCGCTCGATCTGCGGGCCAGCGGACGTCAGGTCGTGCGCTTCCTTCGACGGGCTCCCTTCGACGGGCTCAGGGCAGGCAGGACAGGCACGATGACGACCAACGGCAAAGGACGGAAGGGCAAGGAGGCCACAGCATGCCACCCCCTGCGGACCTCCGGTCCGCTTCGCGGGCTAGAAGCCCGCGCCTACACCTGCCGAGGAGATGGCGGGGAGAGGAAGGAGAGGTCGGTGCTTGTCGGAGGGGCCGAATCAGACCGGGCACGTTGTATGTGTCCGGTCGAATCCGGCCCGGTTTTCGCGCACGCTGGAAGGCGAAGATCAAAGACGACAAACAGGGCCGGATTCGCGAGAAGCACGCAAGCGTGCTCCTCACTGATTCGGCCCCTCCTCAAGCCAAGCAAAGGACGAGGGCCAAGGCACAAACCGTATGCTATACTGCGCGGCGCAAGGCCCCAGGCTCGGAGGGAGACCGATCCGTGATGACCCGCCTCGAAGAGTTCGAAACCAAACTGCAGCGCGTGCGCGCCTTCATGGGCCAGCACGGCTATGGCGGCGTCGCCATGACCAGCCAAGCCAACTTCGCGTGGCTGACCTGTGGCGGCGACGATCATGTCGCGATGGCCAGCGAGGGTGGCGTGGCGAAGCTGCTCGTGACGGCCGACGCCGTGCATCTTCTGACCAACAACATTGAGTCGCCGCGACTTATCGCCGAGGAGTTGGGCGAGCTTCCCATCAAGGTCCACGACTACCCGTGGCATGAGGATGAGACGGCGGCGTTCCCGGACCTGACTGGGAGCCTCACCGTGGCCAGCGATGACGGATGGCCCGCGGGCGCGAAGAACGAGGCCGCCGAGATCGCGCGGCTGCGCTTCGAGCTTCTCGAGCCGGAGATCGACCGGTATCGGTGGATCGGCGGCCGGGCGGCGAAGGCGCTGGAGGCTGTCGCGCAGGAGATTGAGCCCGGCATGGCCGAGCATGAGATCGCGGCCGACCTCGGCGCGGAACTTCTCGCCGATGGGATCATACCGGCGGTCCTCCTCATCGCGACTGACGAGCGGTGCTTCCGCTTCCGGCACCCCATACCGACGGGGCGGAAGCTGGAGAAGCACGCGATGCTGGTCATCGGGGCGCGACGGTGGGGGCTGGGTGTGTCGGCGACGAGGATCGTCCACTTTGGCAAGCCGGACGACGAGCTCAGGCGTAGGCACGAGGCCGTGTGCCGGGTGGATGCGTGCTTCCTCAGCGAGACGCGACCGGGAGCGGCCGTGAAGGACATCTTCGCGAAGGCTGTGGCGATGTATGCGGAGACCGGCTACCCCGAGGAATGGCGGCTGCATCATCAGGGCGGGGCGACGGGTTATGCGCCGCGCGACTATCGGGGGACCATGGACTGCCCCGAGATCGTCCTGGAGAACCAGGCCTTCGCGTGGAATCCGTCCATCAGCGGCACGAAGTCGGAGGATACGATCATCGCGCACGAAGACGGGGCGGGGGTCCTGTGCCCCGAGGGCGACTGGCCAAGGATCGAGGTCGAGTATGGCGGGCGGACGGTGCGGCGGCCGGATATTCTGGTGCGGTGAAGGCGAAGAGCAGTGGCGGGATTCCCTGAACCTGTACGAAGGCTGATCGAAGAGCTAGAGCGGCTGCCGGGCATCGGGCCCAAGTCGGCGCAGCGGCTCGCCCTGCATCTGTTGCAGGCGGATGCGGTGAAGGTGGAGGGGCTGTCGCGGGCGCTACTGGATGCCAAGCGCGACGTGGGTCACTGCCGGGAGTGCTTCAACTGGGCCGTAGGCGAGATGTGCGAGATCTGCGCCGACCCGAACGTGGACCGGTCGATCATCTGCGTGGTGGAGCAGCCGATCGATGTGGCGGCGGTGGAGCGGGCGGCCGAGTACCGTGGGCTGTATCATGTGCTTGAGGGCGCCCTCAACCCGATGCTGGGGATCGGGCCGGATAACCTGAGAATCGCGGAGCTTGTCGAGCGGGTGGAGCGGGTGAAGCCGCGCGAGGTGATTCTGGCGACGAGCCCGACAGTTGAAGGTGACGCGACGGCGGAGTATATTCGTGGGGAACTTCGGGATGTGCCGGGTCTCACGATCTCCCGGATCGCGTTGGGCCTCCCCGTGGGCGCGGACCTTGATTACGCCGACCAGGTGACGATGGCGCGCGCCATGCGTGGGAGAAGGCCGATGGAGTGAAGGGTTGGAGATGGTCGAAGACTAGGTCCTTCGGTCGCGGCACGAAGCGCCGCTCCCTCAGGATGACAAGCTAGGGAGCGTGGGGTTGGTGCGGGGATCCTTCAGGATGACAAGCTAAAGGCAGTAAGGCGAAAGGCGAAGGATGCCACCTCAGGTCCTTCTGAGCTGCAGAAAGCGCAGCTCCATCAGGATGACGGACTAGGGCAGAAAGGCAAAAGCAAAGCGCGGCGGGCATAAATGCCCGCCCTACAGGAAAGCAAGAGCAAAGGCCGGCGGGGAATAAATCCCCGCCCTACAGCAAACAAAAAGCTAGAGTTCAAGGCACTTACGATGGATTCGGATGGTAGCGGCGCACGAAGGTCTCGTGCGCCTTGCACGTGTTAACCGGGCCTTCGGCCCTGGGGACTGCAGAGAAGGAGGATTGCCATGGCACAGCTTGTTGAGGTGAGATGGCACGGCCGCGGCGGCCAGGGAGCAAAGACGGCCAGCTATGTGCTGGCTGTTGCCGCGGCGGGCCAGGGCAAGCAGGTTCAGGCGTTCCCCGAGTATGGCGCAGAGCGCCGCGGGGCGCCGATGAAGTCGTATGTGCGCATCTCCGACCGGCCCATTCGGCTGCGGTGCGCGGTACGCGAGCCGTCCATCGTGCTCGTGCTCGACCCCTCGCTGCTTGAGGGCGAAGACGTGTCGGCAGGCGTGACCGAGGGTGGGCTGATCCTGGTCAACACCCCGGATTCGCCGGCAGTCATCCGGGCGAAGCTGAAGAACCAGAACGTACGAGTGGCGACCCTGGACGCCAACCGCGTGTCGATGGAGACCATCGGCCGCGCGATTCCCAACACGCCGATGCTCGGCGCGCTGGCGAGGCTCCGGCCCGACGTCGTATCGGTCGAGGGATGCACCGCGGCCGTACGCGCGACGCTGGGCGAGAAGCTGTCGGAAGACATCATGCAGAAGAACTTCGCGGCCGTGCGGAGAGCCTTCGAGGAGGTGCAGTCTGAATGAGCGACGAGCCGAAGGTCTACGCGCCGGATGCCGGCTGGCGGGACATGGCCGAGGGTGGGATCATCCCGCAGGCCGGGAACGCCGTACTCTACAGTGTGGCCGGGTGGCGGTTGGAATACCCGGTACGCGATAACGAAGCATGTATCGACTGCCTGTTCTGCTGGGCGTACTGCCCGGACGAGGCTGTGCTGCAGGTGGGCGGGTCCGTTAAGGGCCAGCCGATCGACATGGAGCACTGCAAGGGCTGCACGATCTGCGCACGAGTCTGCCCCAAAGACTGCATTTCAATGCACCCGGAATCCGAGCGCGTTGAACATGGGCAGGGCGGCTAAGGAGGCATGGTGATGGGCAAGCTTCAGCCGATGGAAGGTAACCAGGCCGTGGCGGAAGCCATGCGTCAGATAAATCCCGATGTCGTGGCCGCCTACCCGATCACGCCCTCGACGGAAATCGTCGAGCGCTACGCCAGCCGGGCTCCCAAGGTAGGCGGTGTTTTCCTCCAGATGGAGGACGAACTGGCCTCTTCGATCGCCATCCAGGGAGCGGTGTGGGGCGGCGCCAAAGCCTTCACGGTGACGTCCGGCCCGGGGTTTTCCCTGNNACCCGATCACGCCCTCGACGGAAGCCGTGCAGATCTTCGCGCGGCACGTCGCGGACGGGCTGGTGAACACGAACTTCGTGGCGGTGGAAAGCGAGCACTCGGCAATGACCGCGTGCATCGCGGCCAGCGCCGCCGGTGGGCGCGTCATGAACGTGACCGCCTCGCAGGGCATGGCGCTGATGTGGGAAATGCTCTTCATCGCGGCATCGCTGCGGGCG
>PMZA01000547.1 GCA_003170595.1 Armatimonadota bacterium | reverse complement strand
GGATCCTTCGCGCAGAAGACGCGATCCGGATGACAGACAAGAGCGGAAAGCCAAAGGAGGCCACAGCACGCCACCCCCGCAGGTCTCCCGACCTGCGGCTACACGGGCCTTGCGCGCAGCCTCCGTCGTCTCGCTCCGCCCTGCCCGGTGCGTGCCTCAGCGATTGGCTCGGTGATGGGGTCGGGGTCTTTGACCGTTCGCGAGCTATCGGGATTACTAGGTTCATTCTTGGCATCTTACCCGCAAGCATATTGACAACATGCTTGCGAAATGATAACGTGGAAGTGAGCCTGGTTCAAGGAGCTTACTACCCATGAATAGGAAAGCATCTGACGACAATCAAGAGCAAGCGTCCGGCGGCGATGTATCAGATTTCAGCCTGCAGGCCGCGCCTGATAAGTCAAAAGCTGCTTCCGGGCCCTCAAGAGCGGCGAGGGCGAGGGCCGAGAAGCTGAGCCCACCGCGACGATCTGAAATCGCCCGGCATGCAGCAAACGTGCGGTGGAATTCGACTGACGACGACGCAAGCATTCTCAGGGAGCAGTACACCGGAAACCTGCCGATAGGCGATCCCCCAATCCCCTGCGCTGTGCTTAGCAATGGGCAGAGAGTGTTGTCCGAGCGGGGCGTAACCGAAGCTCTGGGGGCGAAGCGCGGCGGCGCACACTGGAGGCGCCTCAAGAATCAACCTGGTGCCGAGTACCGCCCGGTCTTCTTGTCGGCCGACTACCTCGCCCCGTTCATCCCAGAGAGCCTAAGAGTGGCGCTGGCGCAGCCTGTGATGTACCGGACCAAGCACGGGGGCACTGCGTACGGGGTTCCGGCAGGGCTGTTGCCCGAGATATGCGATGTCCTGCTAAATGCCCGCGGCAAGATGGTCACCGAGGCCCAGATGCAGATCGCGAGAGCCGCGGAGGTCCTTAAGAACGCCCTCGCCAACGTCGGCATTATCGCCCTGGTAGATGAGGCAACGGGCTATCAAGAGGTCCGGGAGCGAGATGAGCTTCAGCGGATCCTCCGAGCATACATCTCTGATGAGTATCTGCCATGGACCCTTCGGTTCCCCCAAGCCTTCTACCAAGAGCTTTTCAGATTGAGGGGCTGGGACTGGAACCCGTCGTCGTCCAAACGCCCGAAACGGGTCGGGATCGACACCAACTACATTATCTACGACAGACTTCCTGCGGGCGTTGTGGAGGAACTTAGGGCCAAGAACCCAACGCTGCGCCCGGGATACCGGAGGCACAAGCATTTTCAGTTTCTCACCGAAGATATAGGTAACCCTCACTTGGAGCGCCTCCTGGCCGTCGCGACCGCGCTAATGAAGGCCTCTTCAACTTGGAATGGGTTCAAGCGACTCCTGGAGAAGGGCGTCCCCATGCCCAAGGCACAACTCGACCTATCACAGGCGGACCCGGATTTCGATCCACTAACGGACGAGGACCTGTAACCTTGCCGGGAGTGCAACCGGCGTTTCCATCGGCTCCGGCCATGCGGTGGGCGTTTGCTTGCAGGGCTTGGCCTCGCGCCGTCGAACTACGCTCCCGACTCGCATGGCTACCCCCGATCCGTCGGTTGCCAAAGCTCAGCTCCGGCCCCGCGCCCTCATCACCGGCGTGGTGCTCATACCTCTCGTCGTCTTCTGGGTCGCCGCCATCGAAAACGTCTACGGCGGTCGCCCTACCTACCTCTCCGTCTTCTTCCACGCCGTCATCCTCCTCGCCGCCCTCGTCGGGATCAACGGCCTCCTCAAGTTCGTCGCCCCCAGGCTCCGCTTCAGCCGCGCCGAACTCCTCCTCATCTACGTCATGATCGGCGCCAGCAGCGGCATCGTCGGCGACCAGTTCATGTCCGTCCTCATCCCCTCCCTCGCCTATCCCTTCCGCTACGCCAACGAGGCGAACCACTGGGAGGAGAAGCTCCTCCCCTACCTCCCCGCCCACGCCGTCGTCAGCGATCCCGTCGCCGTCCGCCATTTCTACGAGGGCGGCTCGACGCTTTACATGATGGCCAATCTCCGCCCCTGGCTCGGGCCGGGCCTCCTGTGGGCGGCCTTCATCGCCGTCATCCAGCTCATGTGCCTGGGGATCAACATCCTCATCCGCCGCCAGTGGACCCACTACGAGAAGCTCGCCTTCCCCCTCGTGACCTTGCCCATGGAGATGACGGCCACCGGGGCGAACTCCCTCTGGGGCCAGCGCCTCATGTGGATCGGCTTCAGCATCTCGGCCTTCATCGGCCTACTCAACGGCCTGCATGTCTACGTGCCGGGGATCCCCGAGCTGCCGGTGAAGGTCAAGTGGCTCAGCTTCTCGCCGCGCTACAACGACGCCCTCACGACGACCGGCATCGCCTTCTACCCCTTCATCATCGGCCTCGCCTATCTTCTGCCGACGGACCTCACCTTTTCCACCTGGTTCTTCCTCCTCTTCTTCCGCCTGCAGAGGTACTTCTTCTCGGCGCTGGGCTATACATCGCCCTATCCGTGGCAGAGCACGGGCCATAGCGTCGTCCCGGCGATGCTCGAGCAGGGCATCGGCGCCTACCTGGCCGTCGTCGTCTTCGGGGCGTGGGCGGCGAGGCGTCATCTCGCGGCGGTGTGGAACGCTGTGCGGGGCAGGCCCGCGTCCGGCCGTGAGACCCTCCCCATCGGCCCGCGCGAGCTTGTCGAGTACCGCCTCGCCTTCGCCTTCATCGGCGTGGGGATGATCCTGGCGACCGCCTTCGGCGTGAGCCTGGGCATGCCCGCCTTCACGGCCTTCATCTACCTCTTCTTCTATCTGGTCATCAACATCGCCATCAGCAAGATCCGCGCGGAAGCCGGCGCCCCGACGCATGGCTTCCACTTCGCCGGGCCCGACCACATCCTCATGACGGTCATCGGGACGAACCACATGAAGCCGCGCGAGATGTCGGCCTGGGGCCTCTTCTTCGGCTTCAACCGCTCGTACACGGGCGTGCCGGCGCCTCACCAGCTTGAGGGCATGAAGATCGGCGAACTCCTCGGCGCCGACCGCCAACGCATGACCGGCGCCCTGGCGATCGCGACGACGCTCGGCTGCTTCGCCGGGGTATGGGCGCTGCTGCACCTCTGCTATCGCGAGGGGGTGGAGCAGATGCTCGAGCCGGTGAAGTACCTCTCGCCGCAGGGCTGGGGCCTGGTGAACTCGTGGCTGAACGACCCGCAGGGTCCGAACCTCGTGGGCCTGGGCGGGATCGTGGTGGGGTTCCTCTTCTCGGCGTTCTTGATGATGATGCGGTTCAGGTACGTGTGGTGGCAGTTCCACCCGATCGGCTACGCCATCGCGGCGGACTGGACGACGGGGCTGATCTGGCTGCCGCTGCTGCTGGGGTGGGCGTGGAAGGTATTGCTCATGCGGTACGCCGGGCCGAAGAGCTATAGGCGGGCGCTGCCGATCGCGCTGGGGCTGATCCTGGGCGAATTCGCGGCGGGTGGGTTCTGGTCGGTGCTGGCGATGATCACACGAAAACCGCAGTACCATTTCTGGACCTAGGGGAAGGCCAAAGCCCACCACCGGCCCACAGCCGCAGGCTAATGGCCTTTAATTAAATATATGG
>PMZA01000043.1 GCA_003170595.1 Armatimonadota bacterium | reverse complement strand
AGCCCCCACCCGGCCATGTGCGACCCCTCCCCCAGCCCCTGCATCCTCATGCGCCGCTCCAGAGCCTTGCACAGATCGACGAAGCCGCCCGCATCACGCCGCTCCGCCCCCCACTTCTTCACCCTCGGATTGGCGGCAATGTAGGCATCGATCACCTGCTTCCACTGTCCCTCATAGGCCGCGAAGAGCTGGTCGTCCGGCAGGACTCTGACCCTGAGCGCCTGCCCGTTCGCCGTCATCGCGACAGCGCTCGCTTCGCCGACTATGGGGAACACGATCGCGACTTCCTGCGCATGGTCGGACCGCAGCACATACCTGACGTTGAGCTGCGCATCGCAGCGCATGTAGGCCGGCCAGCCGGGGCCGCCCCGCTCTTGGGGCGGGATTGCCTGTGGCGTGATATCCGCCGTCAGGTCCTCGGAGACCATGTCCACGGGGGTGCTCTTCGCTGGCGACATCCTCCCGCCCGCCCACGGCTCGGGCATGGGCATCGGATCGGAGGAGGCCTTCGGTGCGACGGCGAGGACAAGCACGCACGCGACTGCGAGGATCCAGGCCACACCACGTCCCGTATCGGTCATGGCGATGCCTTCCGACCATCGGCTTCCCCACCGCCCTCGGGCCTGCTGCCGGCCAGTTCGTCCAGGAACGCCAGCGCCTCGGCAAGCTTCTCGAACTCGATCAGGTTCGCCGCCGCGGGACGTGTGGCCTCCGGCTGCTCCCTGCCGCGGATCAGGTTCATGTGGAACTCGTGGATGAGGCGGTCGATCAGGAGGATCTTCTCGGAGTACGTCCGCGCCCCGGGATAGCGCTTCACGAATTCCTCGAAGGCCGCGATCGCCGCCCCGCCGAAAAGCTGCTTCCCCTTATAGCTCCGCCGGTACGCCGGCCAGGTCGTCCGCCACTCGCACCGCTCGCAGCGCAGCACCTCATCGTGCCCGCACTGGTGGAGGATGATGCCGCCGCAGCCGTGACACTTCGCGCGACCCCGCACGGCCTGGGTGACCTCGAGGATGCTCACGCAGCGGTCGTACAGCCCGAGCCCGACCTCGTCGACGAGTTCCTCGTCGGGCAGGCCGGCCGCGTCGGCCAGATAGAGCCGGCGGATATGGTGGCTGGCGACCTTCCTCGCCCAGCGGATAGGCGGCGCATCGACATCGTCATCAGCCATCACCCACCCACCTCGCGCCTGCTCGATGGTCCTTCTCGGCTACCAGTACCCCGGCTCCATCCCCTGCAGCCACTCGATCACTTCCGCGAAGGGCTTCATCCCCGCCACGGTTCCGATCCCCGTGCAGCATAGCGCCCCGGCCGCGCAGCCGAACTTCGTCGCCTTCTCCAGGTCCCAGCCCTCCAGTTGCCCGCGCAGGAATCCCGCGCAGAAGGCATCGCCCGACCCCGTCCCATCCACGACCTCGACCGGGTACACCGGCGCCGTGACCTCCTGCCCATCCGCCGTCGCCACGTACGCCCCATCCTCGCCGTTCTTCAGCGCGACGATCTTCACGCCGTAGTCGAGCAGCTTCTCGGCGACCTCTCGCGGCTCGCCCTCGCCGACCATCTTCTCGGCCTCGGGCAGGCTCGGCATGAAGATATCGGCATGGCGCAGGGCGGGCTCGAGCGTCTGCATCCATCGCCCCGTCGAGTCCCACACGACATCCAGCGACGTCGTCACGCCCGCCGCCCTCGCCTCTTCCAGCACCGACGCCGACTCCGCCCCATCGAACCCGGGCATGACCAGCGCCCCGGCGAAGTGGAGGATCTTCGCGGCCTTGATTTCGTCCATGTCGACGTCCGCCGCGCGCATGGTCTTGCCGGCGCCGGGTGTGTGGAGGAACGACCGCTCGCCCTGGTCGTCGATGAGCACGACCGTCGCCGACGTCCCCTCCTCGCGCGTGCGCTTGATGCGGATCTTGACGCCGTACTCCTCGAGGATGCCGATGGCGACATCGCCGAAGCCGTCGTAGCCGACCTTGGCCATGCAGGAGACGTCGGTGCCGAGGATGGCGAGATCGATGGCGGTATTGGAGGCGCAGCCGCCGATGCCGATGCCCATGCGATCGACGAGCATGAGGCGACCCCATTCGGGAAAGTCATTGATGGGCTTAGCCCAGACGTCGGCAGTGACGAGACCCATGCAGACGATGTCAGGCATGTATGCTTCCTCCGGCGTGGAGAATTCGAGGTGCCCGCCTATTCCCCACCGCAACGGCGATTCCTGCCTTCACCGTCTCGCTACCGCCTGAACGAGGAACAACGCCATCGGCGCGAGTATGAGGAGGAGGATCGCGATCCCTCCGGTCCAGTCCCAGGTCGCCTGGACCTCTTCGAACTCCGCCACGCTGCTGAAGCGCCGGTACTGCCATGCCCATCGCCGGCCCATCCTTCCCATGNNCACCCACATGACCCACCCCGCCTTCACGTCCAGCCACGATGCGAGGGACGCGAGCAGCAGAAAGCCGAGGAACGAGGCGGCGAGGGTCAGCACGAGGTCTATCTTCACCACTCGGTCGATCCCATGTGCCCAGGCCCATATCCACCCGAAGAACCACGCGCCGCGATCGAACCTGCCGACCTCGACCTCGGCAGGCACATCCCCGCACTGGCCGGACGTATTCCCATCGGCGACGCTCTCTTCCATAGCGCCCACCTCCTTCCCCGTCCCTCCCCCTCATCC
>PMZA01000170.1 GCA_003170595.1 Armatimonadota bacterium | reverse complement strand
GGCACGGGCTCGGGTTCAGGGGCCGGGGTGGGGGCGGGCGCTGCGGCGATCTTCTCGGGCGCGGGCGCCGGCGTGGATGCCTGCGCGGGCTCCGGCTTCGCCTCAGGTACGGGCAGCTCGGGCGTCGGCGTCGCCACGGTTACCATCAGGTGCGGCGCCTCGGACGGAGGGGTGCTCCGTCGGACCATGCGCCTCGGCGCTGACCTTCGCACCACGACGCGGCGCCTCGGCGGCGGGGTAGAACTCACTGTGCGGGTCGGAGCCTTCGTCACTTCGGGCGCGGCGGCAGGTGGAGGGCTTGGGTGCCTGATGAACCGCACGTGGGCGGCCACCAACCTGATCGCGGGGCGTGCGGAAGCGACCCTCCCGCCGATGGGGATGGCCAGTAGGGCCGCGACATGCAACGCGACCGATATCAACAAGGCAAGCTCAAACCGCCGCTGCCCGCTCATGCACTCTCCTCGCCGGGCCAGGCGCTACTTCTTCTGCTGGCCAGGCGGCGCCGCGTCAGCCGCAAGCGTAATGTCAGCGCCCATCGAATAGGCGACATCCATGGCGTCAGCCACGTGCCGGAAGGGGACGTCAGCGTCCGCCTTGATCACCACGGTCTTCAGGCTGGTTTCCTGCAGCCGGGCATGGAGCTGGTCGGAAAGCTGGGGCTTGGTGACGCTCTGGCCGTCCAGGTACATATCGCCGCCCTTGGTGACAGTCACCTCTACCGACTTCGCCGGCAGGTTCTTGGCCGAATCCGCTTTGGGCACGTCTACCTTCANNGGCGCCGTCACCATGAAGATGATCAGCAGCACCAGGCACACGTCGGTGAGCGGTGTGATGTTGATGTCCGAGAAAACCTGCTTGTTACGTCTGACCCTCGCCATAAGGCTGCGCTCCGGTGGGCTCCTGCTACTCAGGTAGGAGTGAGACGAGATCCTGGGCGTTAAGTTCCGCGTCGGTGATGATGCGCTGAGCCCAGGTCATGAGGTGGTTGTAGGCGACGACGGCAACGACGGCGACGATGAGGCCGGCGGCCGTGGTGATCAGGGCCTCGGCGATGCCCGCCGCCACTACCGCGCTTCCGGCGGCGCCGGCGGCGGAGATGTCGCGGAAGGCACGCATGATCCCGAGGACCGTCCCAAAGAGGCCGACGAAGGGAGAGACGCTGCCAAGGGTGGCCAGGATGGGCAGGTGGCGCTCCAGGCGGCTTGCCTCACGGGCGAGGGCGCGGTCGAGGGCGCCCTGACGGCGGTCGACGCGGTTTTTGGGGCACGCCAGCGCTGCCTTCATCGCAAGGGCGAGCGAGCCCTCAGCCTTCTGGCACTGGCTTTCGGCAGCCTTCACATTGTCGTCGGAGAGCAGCCCCTGCAGGATATCCAGGGAGGCGCGGTCGGCTTGTCCGGCCCGATAGAGGACCATAATGCGGTCAAGGACGATCGCCACGGAGACGATGGAGGCCAGCAGGAGGGGGTACATCGCAACGCCTCCCTGCTGAAAAGCTGTGAATAGGGAAATCCCCTGCCCGGCACCGTTCATCGTACGTACTCCTCGGAAGCTGTGATAGCGAAGGCATGGCGCCGGCATCGCGGGCGCGTCAGTGTTCGAGAGCCTTAGTGTTCCAGAGCCTTCACGCGCGCCTGGGCCAGGTCAAGAACCTGCTGCTGCTTGGGATAGTCACGAAGGACGACCTTGTAGGTATTGAGGGCGGAGGCGGTGTCGCCTAGCTTCTCGTAACACTGGCCGGCCTCGAACTGGGCGCGGGCGCCGAACTTGTCGTCGGGGTACAGAATGGAGACTTTCAGGAATTCCTCCGCCGCGGTCTTCGTGTCGCCGCGATCGCGATAGGTGCAGCCTAACTCATACTGGGCCTCGGCACCGACGGCGCCGGTCGCAGTCTTGAGGGCCTTGGTCAGGGCGTCGAGGGCCTTGTCGTAGCTCTTCTGCTGGCGGTAGATGCGCGCCAGGCCGACCTGGGCCTCGGCGGCGGCCGTATTGTCCGGGTAGCGGGTGAGAACGAGCTTGTAGGCCTCCGCAGCCGGGCCTTCCTGGTTCAGTTCAAGGTCGGCGCGGCCGAGGAGGACGAGGGCTGCGGGCGCCCGGTCGGAGTCCTGGTACTGGGCTCGGAAGGGGTCCATAAGCCCCGCCGCCTGCTGGTAGTCGCCCTTGCCCGCGAGCAGGCGGGCTGCCTGGTACCGGGCGTCGGCAGCCACCGCGGGGAGGCTGGCCTTCGCCGCTGCCTGGGTGAAGAAGGGCAGCGCGTCGTCGGGCTTGCCCTGCTTAAGCAGCGCCCAGCCCAGCTTGTACCGCGCATCGCCCACCACGGCGCTATCGGGGAAGCCGTCGACGATGCGCTGGTACAGCGCCTGCGCCTCGGGGTACTTGCCTGCGGTGAACAGCTTCTCGCCGACAGCCAGCAGGCCCTCCGGCACTTTCTTGGCCGCCGGGGAACCGGGGTAGTGCTGGGCCACGGCCTGGAACGCATCGGCGGCCGCCGGGTCATCCGTCGAGAGCTTGACCCAGCTCAGCCCCAACTGCGCAAAGGGGGCGGCGCCGCCATCGGGGGCGACGTCGAGGGCCTTCTGGTAGGCGGCGCCGGCGTCGGCATACCTCTTTGCCTGGTAAAGCGCCTCGGCGACCTCGTAGAGCGCGAAGGCCTTTACCTCCGGACTGGACTGGGACTTCTCCAGGTCGCTGACGATCTTCTGGGCTTGCTCTAGGTCGCCCTTGCGCGCACAGAGGCCGACCAGCCCGGCGGCGGCGTGGCCGTAGTAGCCTGACTTGTCGCCCTCCGCCAGGACGCTGCGGTAGGCCTCCTCGGCCTTCGCGCTGTCGCCGAGCTTGTCGTAGCAGACGCCGGCGAGGTAGTGAAGGCCGGCAAGCCCGGCACCGTCGGGATGAGCGGCCTCGACGACGGTCAGGAGGTCGAGGGCGGGCTGGTAGCGGCCGGCGTCAACATGAGCGTAGGCGACCTGGTAGCCCAGCTCCAGGGCGAGGGGGGATTTCGGGTCCTGCCTGACGAGCTTCTCCAGGTCGGCGAGGGAGTCGGCAGTCTTGTTCTTCGCATACGCGGCCCAGGCCACGCCGGCGAGGGCCTGCTGCTTGAGCGCGGGGTCCGTCGTCGCATCGGCGGCGGCCTTGTAGGCTGCGAGGGCGAGGTCGACCTTACCCGCCGAAGTCTGCAAGCGGCCGATATGAAGGTAGCTGTCGGCGAGGCGCGGGCTCTTCTTGTAATCAGTGACCAGCCGCGTGTGAAGGGTCAGGGCCTTCGGGGCATCGCCCAACTGCTCGGAGGTGACGGCAAGCCAGTAAAGGGCCTCATCGGCCCACTTGCTGTTCTGGTCGGCGGATACCTGCTCGTAGATCGGGGCGGCGTCCGCCCACCGGCGCAGGTGGAAAAGGCAGTCGGCCATGCGCAGCCGGGCCTCGGCCGCGGCGGGGCTATCGGGGTACTTGTCCACGACCGCCTTGAAGGCCGCCAGAGCGGGCTCGTAGGCCTTCTGCTCAAACTGGGACCAGGCGAGGCCGGCCTGGGCGTAGGCGGCGAACTTGGTGGCGCCATACCTGGCCAGCACCTTCCCGAAGGCTTCGGTGGCGGCCGGGTAGTTGCCCTGCGACTTGTAGGCCGTGCCGATCAGGTAGAGGCTCTCGGCTGCGACGGGGCTGGCGGGGTGCTTGTCGAGAACCTGCTGCAGGTATGGGAGGGCCTTGTCGGGCTGGTTAAGGTGGAGGTAAGTCCAACCGATGGCATAGCGCGCGTAGGCGGCTTCCTGGTCGTCGAGCTTGCCGGTCAGCGCCTGCTGGTAGGCGGCGATGGCCTGTTGATGCTTGTCGAGGTGATAGTAGGACTCGCCCAGCCAGTAGGACGCTCGGCCGGCCTGATCGCTCTTGGGGAACTTGGCCAGCAGGGCCGCATAGGCGTTCGCGGACTGCTCGTACTGCTTGGACTGGAAGTAGGCGTCGCCGAGCAGCATCCATCCCGGCTCGGCCTCGGCGCTGTCGGGGAGTTGGCCGGTTAGCTGGGTCAGGAAGGGGATGGCGTCGGCGAACTTGCTCACCCGGCAGAGGCATTCGCCGGCGCGGAAGAGGGCCAGAGAGAGGTTGGCGTGAGTCGGGTACTGGCGGACGAACTCGGCAAATTTGTCGGCCGCCAACTGGTAGTTCTCCTGGCCGTACAGGCCCTGGGCGAAGGCGAAGTCCTTCTCGGCCTGACCTCCGCCCTGCGCTCGGACGGCGGGCACGACCAGACCCAGGGCCGCCGCTCCCCAAAGAGCGAGCGCGACCGAACCCCAACGACTGCCTCGGGAACGCCAGTTCACAACTGCACCGCCTCCCGGCGCGACGACGAATGCCGGCTCAGTTATTCCAGTTGTGCGGGCGCAAGCCGCCGCACCTCAGTCTTGCCAGCCCCATCCCCGGTCCGCGGCTGCGACCTTCGACGCCGCGGTCGGCTTACCTTCCCACCGCCGGCAAAGGGCCGGAGATGCTACTGCGGGCGAGCGCCTGGCCGCGGAAGAGGTCGCCAGGAGGCGGCCTCATCCAGCACGGCCCCCCCGCTGACCTCCCTCACGCCACTGCCATCAGCGCTCATGACGTAGAGCCGGACCTCGCCATCCCGGTCGGAGAGAAAGCAGATCCGCTGCCCGTCGGGTGACCACCGTGGCGCCCAGTCACCGTCCGGGTTGTTGGTCAGGTTTGTCTTGGCGCCGGAGGCGAGGTCAGCGACGACGATCTCGCGGTTGCCGGCGGGCGATGATGCGTACGCCAGCTTCGTGCCGTCAGGTGACCAGTCGGCCTCTTCATTCCAGACGTTGTTCTTGCTGACGTTCGTCACTGCAAGGGTTGCGAGATCGACCACGAAGACGCCTACGTTGCCGGCTCGATGGCTCTTGAAGACGAGCTTCCTCCCATCGGGGGAGAACGCAGGGTCGCCGTCCCAGGCGGGGTTCCGGGTCACATTGACGCCCTGGGAACCGTCGGGGGCGCACACAAAAACTTCCTGGTTCCCGTCGATGTCGGTCACGTAGGCGAGGCGGTCTCCGGCCGGGGACCAGGTGGGATAGCTGGCCCAGATCTGGCTGTGGCTGACGTTGGTCACTTCGGTGCCGTCGCTGCGGCACACGTAGATGTCTGACTTCCCCTCGCGGTCGGACGCGAAGGCGATATGGCGCCCGTCGGGTGACCAGCAGGGGTAGCCGTCGGAGGCCGGATTGCGGGTCAGGTTCCGCTGGCCCGAGCCGTCGGCATTCATCAGGTAGATCTCGTCGTTGCCATCACGATCGGAGATGAAGGCGATGGTCTTGCCGTCGGGAGACCAGGTGGGATGGGTGTCCTCGGCGGGGTTGCGGGTCAGGCGCTTGAGGCCCGTGCCGTCGTCGTTGACGACGTAGATCTCCGCGTCACCGTCGCGCACGGTCACGAAGGCCAAAGGCCGCGGCGTCTGCTGGGCGACCGCGGTGGAGAGCCAGCACAGGATCGCTAGCGAGAGCACGTGCCGCGTGGACGAGTCCTCCTCCGTGGTGGGCTGTCGAGCACCGAACCGTCACCGCCGGGCCGTCGGGGCCACGGTACCGCCCGGTCACCGGACATCCCGGCGTAGGATTAGACACGATACGGCTAACGCAGTTCCGCCGAAGATGGGCCTCGAGCCCCGACTTGGGCTCAGCCCAGCGCATGCCTGAAGCATGGCAAAGCAGGGGTCAGAAGCCCTGGGAGATCCCCACTTGCCCCGGGCCTCAACAGAGCGCCTCAACTCCTCGAAGGCCCTAAACTGCTCCTCCTCGCTGGGCGGGCTTCCCAGTGCGTCACCTGGCTCGGCGCGAATCTGCCCGTCCACGGCCAGGTTCACTCGCTGTGCGCCGAGGTCCACATGTCCGGCTTGGTGGATCGTGATGGGTGGTGTGCGGCGCTGGAGGTCGGTAAGCGGTTTGAGGGTGCGGAGCATGATGCGGTTGAAGCGATCCACCGTGACCTGCCCCACTAGCGGTACCATCCGCCAGGTCAGACTCAGCACGGTTTCCGCCCTGGGTGACAGGCGGAGTGCAGCGAAGCCTGGAACCCGGGGAGCGACGGCCTACCGGGCAGGAGGCTGAGAGCCTGACAAGCCAAGCCCGCCACCTGGTGGCGGGATACCAGTCATCGCCAGTCGCGTAAGCCCCGGCAGGGCGACCACGGAACTGGTGTTGCGATCGTACAGGTAGAGGTCCTGGCCGCCCGTTCCTCCCGCGCGCACGGAGGCGAAGGTGATGTAGCGACCGTCGGAGCTTACCGATGGGTACCTGTCATCGGCGGAGGAGTTGAGCCCCGGCAGGCTTACCAGGGAGCTGACGCTGCGGTCATACAGGTAGACGTCCCAGCGGCCCACCCCTCCCTCGCGAAGGGCCTGGAAAGCGATGTATCGGCCATCGGCGCTGATCGACGGGTAGTCGTCAGTGCCGGTCGAGTTGAGGCCCGGCAGGCTGACCAGGGAGCCGACGTTCCGGTCGTACAGGTAGACGTCCCAGCCGCCCACTCCTCCCGCGCGGTGGGAGACGAAGGCGATGTAGCGGCCGTCGGCGCTGATCGACGGGCACTCGTCGTCGCAGGTCGAATTGAGGCCCGGCAGACTGACCAGGGAACTAGTGCTGCGATCGTACAGGTAGACGTGCATCCCGCCCGCTCCACCCTCGCGATAGGACTGGAAAGCGATGTAGCGGCCGTCGGAGCTGATCGAAGGGCACTGGTTAAGGCCGGGCGCGTTGAGTCCCGGCAGGGTGACCCGCGAGTTGGTCTTCCGGTCGTACAGGCAGACATCCCCGCTTCCCACACCGGACTCGAAGACGATGTAGCGGGCCCCGGTTCCTGGGAAGAGGGTCCCCTGCATAACAGGGGGGTCGAGCTTCCCGGTCGCCGCCGGCTGCGCCTGAACCGCTGCCACCACGGCGCCCAAGGCCATCACGTAGACCCACGACATCCGTCGCATCACCCTCACCTCCGCCCCTAAAGCGGTCTTGAGAAGATTCTCCCCTGGAAAGCGCGTGGCCGTATCGGTCCGCGGGTGGAACTCTGCCTCGATCTTTCGATAGAGGGGTGCGACGGGAAGAGCCCGCAGCCTAGCCTCGCCGAGGCCCCCGGCCTCGCCCGTTCAGGACAACAAACGGCGGCCGCCTCGGATCGAGGCAGCCGCCGATATCCTGCCGCGCGGGTAGTCCTACTTCGGAGCCGTCGGGTAGAGAGTTACCACGACCGGCCCGTAGGTCTGCTGCTCGGTGATGGCCTTCACGTTCATCTTGTAGACGAGATTGGCGCTGGTCCCGATGAAGATCCTCGGCGTCGCGACGCGGAAGTGGAAAGAGCCGTCATGGTTGGGGCGATGGCGAATCCCGGGGATCTTGCCCAGCAGGTCGCCGCTATCCTGGTCGTAGACCTCGGTCACGATGATGACGAGAGACCCAACTGGGGCGGTGCCCAAAACCTCGGTGGCGGGGCCGACCTGCGCGCCCTCCTGTGGATTCGTGACCGTCAACTCACCCTCGGCCACGGCAATCCGCGCCGCCAGGAAACAACACAGCCCCGCAACTAGCAGAACCGCTAACACCGCTGACTTTCTCATCTTATTCCTCCAGCCCGCTGTCCATCAAAGGCTCACGGTTGTCAAGCAAGTCGCCCTGAAGGGCGTTTGGCTACCAGGCTGAGATCACCCAGACCAGAGGGGGTGTCGTCCTTCAGCCGCTCACCTCGTCACGGCCTGCCTGCGGAGGCTCACGCGGGTCCTCTCACTCAGACGCCCCTGCTCCTGACGAGCCGCTTCGGCGTCGGCAAGCGAGGGGGAGTAGGTGCCGTAGGACGATACGACGTCCTTAGCCACGAAGACGCGGGGCTTGCCCTCGCCGTCGCGGATCACACGGAGGTGGCCAAGAGTTTCCTCGGCTTTGAGTAAGAGGTGGAACATGCCCTGCTGGAAGCGCGCATCGGCCGACCACATCGCCAGCGGCTGCCACGCGTCCAAGGGCGGATCCTGCTGCCAGACATCTACAAGCCGCGCCAGACACCTGTCGTAAAGCTCGTCCGGCGTCAGGCTGGTGTCGTGGAATTGTCTGCCCGACCGGCGGGACCCGACCGCATCGCCCTGCGCGTGCGCGAGAGCTTCACCAACGATCAGGCGCCCGATCTCATCCGTGAAGGTGTTCCAGTATCTTCGCATGTCGCTATTAGCCCCCGCTGCATCCGCACGCTCCATGTCCCGCCCCGGCGCCGATCAGCCTCGGCTGGCGCACCCACCACTGATTGTCAAATCACTGAGATCGAAACCGCGGGCTAGGAGCCTTCGCACCTGCAACCCACCCATTCCTTTGGGCCCCTAGCCCGCGGTCAGACCTGGCCCGGAGAACTCCGCATCCACTCGCCGATCCCCTCTCTAGTTCGCCACCAACCCCATCGCCACCGCATCGGCCCACCCCACCGCCGTCCATCCCCAGGTTCTCCGGTACATCCAAGCCGTTCAACTCATGAGCCCCCTGGCTCGACCCCACACCCTTATCCCCGCCATCCGGCCCCGTGACATCTCAGTCTTCCACCACGCGCTTCCCCTGCAGCCACCCCGCCTGCGCCACCACTCCTCCAGACCCGCACTGCCTGCCTCGCGCATACTTGGGAACGTAGGAGCCCCCTGATGCAACCTCGCCAGTACAGCCGCTCGTACGCCAACCCCAGCTCCGGCCCCACGTCCAAGCCCCCAAGTCAGTGCCTGCTCCAGACCTCCACTCGCCACCTCTTAGGGCTCCTACGCTCCCTCAAACCTGTGCACCACCCAACCTCGTGAAGACCGGACGCGCCCCGATCAGCCCCGGCTTCGCCCTCTTTGGTGCGCGACCAGCGATACGACGAAGAGGATGATGATCAAGCACACAACTGCCCAGTAGAGCACCCGTCGCCCCCTACGTAAGACCCGGCGCCAGTCTTGCCGTCTCGGTCCGTTCGGTGCTGCTGCGCAATGAGTCAGCCTTGCACTCGGGGATGATTCTCGCACGACGAGGGGGAGGCCGCATCGGCCGGCGGGTGGGGTTCCCTCTCCATCTTTTGGCTGAGGGACCTACCCGGAAGAGGCAGAGCCGGGGTCCTCGGCTGGTGAGACGATTCCCAGGGGGCACAAAAGGAAGAAAGCCGCCGAGATCGGCTCGGCGGCTTTCTTTTGGGGGGTACTGGACCTGCTCGAACTACGCAGCCTTGCGGCGGCGCAGGAGGCCGACGAAGGGAAGGCCGAGCATGAGCAGTGCCATCGAGCCAGGCTCGGGAACAACCGTGACGTCCTTGTAGGCGATGACGTCGTGTATCCAGTCGTTGCTCCCGGTTGGGTAGGTCCAGACGAAGTCATCCCACTGGACCGGCGCATTGAAATCGTAGGTGAGGTCGCCCCCGCCATTCCCGGTGGCGCTGTTGTAGGTCATGCCGGTGGACTTGACCGCGTTATAGACGGCCGTCACTGGTGTGCTGCCGTTCCAGCCGGTTAGGGTCAGGTCCGAGGCGATCATCGGGTGGTTGGTGGTGGTGAAGGTGGGATCGCTATAGCGCCACTGGATCTCGATTTCGGATGTCGAGCCGGAGAGCCCGTTGTTGCCGAGCTTGAATTCGGTGGGGGTTGGGACCGACAGGTCGGAGTTGCCCACGATGCCACTCACGGCCCAGTGCGTGTTCCAAAGGGAGCCGTCGCCCGGAGGGCTCGTGTAGGTGGTAGGAGTGATTGTCCAGCCCGGCGTCAGCGACGAGCGCTGGGCGGAGGGCAGGAGCCAGTCGTTCAGCGGGTACGAGTCCGCAACGACGCCCCAAGTCACATTGTCGAACGCGGCGTCCCAATGAAAGTTGGCATCGCTCAGGATAAGGTCGGCCCGGACCAGCGGCGCGACGAAGATCAGAAGTCCAAGTCCCAAAAGCACAGCTGCTCTATTCACTTTAAGCCCTCCCCGAAGGCATTACTCCTACAGCTATAAAAATCTTACCAGAATCCCGTCACCGAGTCAACCCCTTACCGGCCCCGCGTCTGCCTTATCTCGTTCCGTTAGATCGGAGGATTCTCGGCGCTTGCACCCGCCAGACTGAATCCGGGATTACCCAGATCGAAGGACTGTCGCTCCTTCGTCGGCCGAGCAACCACCCAGTAGAGCATCCCCCCTGTCGGGACCCGACGCCGGTCATGGCATCCTGGTCCCATCGGTACTACGGCGCAGCTAGTCGAGATTGCACTTGGGGATGATTCTCGCACGACGGCCGAGGGGCCGCATCGGCCGGCGGGTGGGGTTCCTTCTCCACCTTTTGGCCGAGGGACATACGCGGAGAAGGCGGGGCCGAGGGGCTACTCCAACCGCAGAAGGCCTCGCCTGAGAGCGATGATGACCGCCTGGGTCCGGTCAGCAGCGTCCAGCTTGCTGAGCAGCGAGCTGATGTGGGTCTTCACGGTGCTCTCGGAGATGGACAACGCCGTGGCGATGCCCTTGTTGGGTATGCCGTCGGCGACGAGGCGCAGGACCGCCATCTCGCGGGGGGTGATTGCGGAGGCGGTCACGCGGCCGGCGATCTTGGCGGCGATATCCGGAGGGATGAGGGTCCGTCCTGCGTGGACCGCGTGGATGCAGTCGATCAGTTCCTGGCGCGGAGCGTCTTTGAGGATGTAAGCCTTCGCGCCCGCCACCAGGCCACGATGGATATCCTCTTCATTGCCGTAGGTCGTGAGCACGATGGCGCGGGCCCCTGGCGCCTGCTCCCGGATCGCTGCGATGGCGTCGGCGCCGTCCATCTCCGGCATGCGCAGATCCACCAGAAGGACATCGGGATGGTGGAGGAGGAACTGGTCGACCGCCTCCCGACCGCTGCTCGCCTCGGCGACGACCAACATGTCCGGCTGGCGATTTATCAGGGCCGCCAGTCCCTCCCGTACGACCGGGTGGTCGTCGGCGATAAGTACCTTGATCGGGTCAGCCTTCTGCATCCAGGGCTCCTTCTAGTTCGGAAGTGGGCACCGTCACGACCACTTGTATTCCCTCTCCCAGCAGGCCGGCGACGGTGAGCTGTCGGCCTGATCTTACCACCTGTAGTAGGTCCAAGCTAAAGATCATTATACGCGCGACCGGGGCCTAACTGAAAGGGGGTTGGGTGGCATCTCCGAGTGGGCCAGACTTCGGGGAGCACGCCAAGTCGAATGCATAAGACCTCCAACGTATATCCCTTTGCGGGGCTTAGGGCATATGCGCGACTATTCGGCCCTTGAAAGGAACGGCACCTGTCTGGTATTATGAGCGATAGTTTCAGGATCGCCGAGCGCATCGAGGATGCTGGCGGCCGGTTCGAGATCGACTCCACCCCCTGAAGCCCGGCCATATCGTTGCGGGCTAGGGAGAAAAATTCCGTAGGGTGCCATCCTACTTGCTGAAGAGGTACACAGATGAGTGAGGGGGACCTGGGCGACAGGATCGAGGCGGTATGGCAGAGGCTTCAAGAGGTGGCCCGCGTCACCGAAGGTGACCCCGACGAGCGCGGGAGGGCTATCGACCAGCTCGTCGTGGACCTCTACACCAGCCTCGAAGAGCTTCGCGTCGCCGATGCCGAACTCCGTCAGCAGAACGCCGAACTGGCCGACAGCGCCAACACCCTTGCCCTCGAACGCGCCCGCTACCGCTCCCTCTTCGAACACGCCCCCGACCCATACCTCGTGACGGACGCCCAGGGCGTCCTCCGCGAGGGCAATGGGGCTGCCGCCGCCTTCCTGGGCGTCCAGGCCCAGTTTCTCGTGGGCAGGCCTCTATCGGTCTTCGTCGCCGCCGCCGACCACCGTTCCTTCTTCGACTTCCTCGCCCGCCTCGGCGAGGAGTCCCAGCCGCGCGCCGAGGACCTCCACCTTGTACCCCGCGGCGGGCGGCGCGTCCCCGTATCCATCGCGGTCGCCGCGGCCCCTGCTCCGGCGGGAGGGGAGCTTCTCTATCGCTGGCTGGTCCGCGACGTCACCGAACGCAAGCGCCTCGAGCAGGACCTCGCCAGCGAGCGCGATCACCTTGCGGAGCGCACCGCCGCCCTCCGCGCCCTCGTCTCCCAGTTGGCCGTCATGGAGGAAACCGAACGCCGCAGCTTTGCTCTTGCGCTCCACGACGACCTCGGCCAGCTTCTCGTCGCCATCAAGATGAAGCTCCCCGAGGCCGGAGAGGAGCATGCCGAGGCGCCCTGCAACCGGATTCTCCAGGAGATCGGCCCGCTCCTCGCCGAGGCCATCGAGGCCACCCGCACTCTCACCCGTGAGCTCAGCCCGCCATCCCTTCATACCCTGGGCCTGGCGGCGGCCCTCGACGAACTCTGCGAGACCTCCGCCCGCCGGTTTGGCCTCACCGTGACCCTCGTGGATGACGGGAGCGTGCCGCCCGGCCGCCTGCCTCTTCCGACGAGGATGCTCCTCTTCCGCTGCGTTCGAGAGCTCCTTTTCAACGTCCACAAGCACTCCGGCGTTACCCACGCCACGGTGTCCCTCAGGCGCGTCGACGACGAGATCAGGGTCTCCGTCGAGGATGAGGGCCGCGGCTTCGACCCGAAAGCTGCCGACGTCTGCGCCCGAAGTGGCCAATGCTTTGGCCTCTTCAGCATCGCAGAGCGCGTCGAGGACTCTGGTGGCCGCCTCGAGATCGACGCGGCTCCCGGCCAGGGCTCCAGGATCACGATGGTCGTGGACGGGGGACTGGCCTGAGGGAAGGGTGACCTCGTCCGCGAGAAATGGGCCAAGCCGCGCGTGACTGTGGACGTCACCTGGACCAACCCGAAGGGGACGCCAGATATGGCCAAGAGGGGGCAAACGCCGGAGCGGATGATCAAGGCTGGGTCATCTGCAGGGCGATCTGCGAGGCGATGGTCTTCTGCGGTTTGAGTACCCCCCCGGCCGTCCCTTTTCCGGGCATGCACCTCGGTCAAAAGGTAGAGATGGGCCTCCACCCACCGGCCGATACGTCCCCCCCGCTCGTCGTGAGAAACTTACGCCCAAGCGTAAGCTCGACTCACTGCGGAGTGTCACCGAGCGGACCAAGACGGCAAGACCGGCGCCGGGGCCTTGACAGGGGCGCAACGGGCGATTAGACTTAGTTATCTATCGGCAACGATTCTGCCGGGGAGGCATGGGGATGATGCGGGGACCTTTGGTGCTACTGGCGATTGTGGTTTTGGTGGGTCTTCAGGCGCAGGCGGCCGCGGATGTCATCTTGGGGTCGGAGCATATTCTGGGGACAGCGCAGACCTACGGCGTTCTGGGCGCCTCGACCGTGACGAATACCGGCACTTCTGTCATAAACGGCGACCTGGGTCTCTACCCAGGTACCGCGATCTCCGGCTTTGGCGGCTCTCCGCTGGGAACCGTGACCGGAGCAACAAACCTAGCCAATGCCGCGGCAGGCCAGGCCGAGGCTGACGCCCTCACCGGCTACAACACCCTGTGGAGCCTGGCCAGCACGGCGAATCTGACCGGGCAGGATCTGGAGGGCATGACGCTCCTTAAGGGTGTCTACGACTTCAATTCGTCGGCTCTCCTGTCGTTCAACACGACAGGGATCCTCACGCTCGACGCCAATTTCGACCCCACTGCGTACTTCGTGTTTCGGATGAAGAGCACCCTCACAACCATGAGCGACACGCAGGTTGTTGTGATCAACCCCCCGTCTGAGGAATGGGCGTCGACCTTCTGCCAGAAATACTTCCTGGAGGGTAGCTCCGCCACCCTTGGCACGGGCACGCAGTTCGAGGGCACCCTCATCGCGGAGGACAGCATCACCCTGAACACTGGCGCAGACATCGTGCGCGGCAGAGCCTTGGCGCTGACCGGGGCAGTGACGATGGACACCAACACAATAACGACCGTCCCGTGCGACACGACGAGCACGGGGACTGGCTCCATCCCGGAACCGGGGACGTTCGCGCTGCTGCTGACGGCGCTGCCGATGGGACTGGCGTGGCGGAGAAGGCGTCGGGCCTAGGACCACCGAGCGAATCAGAGAAGCACGAGGGGGGGCGCCACCACGGTGCCCCCTTTCCTTTGCGGGCGTCGGCCGCTCGATGGGGCGGGGGCACGAACTCGAGAACCTCCCGCCGATGCCGTGCTCGCGTTCTCCCTTTCCGTGCGCCCTGGGCCGAGTCGAAAGGCATAGAGAGAAGCCCACCAATGGGTGGATGTGGCCTCGTGGGATACGGGGCAGACTTAAGTAATGGCCGGACCTGGTGCAGGGGCAGGACGAGCAGTGGTCAGGCCGAGCCGAGGAGGAAGGGATCATGAGGAATATATACGTGCCTGCGATTACTGGAGTATTGATGGTGGCGGTCGTGGCGGCTATCGGATTAGGGATGGTAACGCCGGTCAGGGCCCACGCCAATACAACTGGGGCCCTCCTGGTGGGTGTGGCGGCGGGCGTGCTGGTCAGTGGGCTCCTCAACCGCGACAGTGATCGTCAGTGGGGCGTTGACCGGCGGCCGGAAGAGGTATACCACCACCGCCCCTACGTTCCCGCCTGGAATAGCAACGACCGTGCGACCCGGGACAATCGTGGAGCTCAGTGGCATCGGTAAGAGCTGGCTGGAAATGCACTGAGGCGTACTGCGAGGTAACTCCGCGCTACGACCACAGAAGAACGTTCTGGGAGGAACGCATGATGAGAGCATTCAGGATTACTGTCGTATTGGCTGTACTGGCCATCGCCGCGTCGGCGTATTGCCAGAATATGACTACGGGCATCTTCTCGGCCCGCCAGCTCGGCATGGGTGGCGCCGGCATAGCCGTCGCCGACGATGCCTATGCCTGGGCGCAGAACCCCGCGGGGCTGCCCAACGTGAAGTCACCTGG
>PMZA01000414.1 GCA_003170595.1 Armatimonadota bacterium | reverse complement strand
TCGCGTTCGTCACGACGGATGCTGAGGCCGAGGCGGGCTTCCTGCGCGAGACGCTGGTGTGGGCCGTGGAACGCTCGTTCAACTGCATCAGCGTCGATGCGTGCATGAGCACCAATGACACCGTGATCCTCATGGCGAAGGGTGCGAGCGGGGCGAAGATCGTGGCCGGGACGAAGGAGGCCGAGACCTTCCGCGCGGGCGTGCTCGAGGTCTGCCGCGAACTGGCGAAGATGATCGCCGGCGACGGTGAGGGCGCGGCGAAGCTCGTCAGCATCAAGGTCAGCGGCGCGAAGAGCTTCGAGGAAGGGCGGACCATCGCGAAGACCGTGGCGAACTACCTGCTGCTCAAGGTCGCGCTGTATGGCGAGCAGTACAACTGGGGGCGGCTGGTGGCGGCGATCGGCGCGGCGCCGGTGAAGACTGATCCGCAGACGATGAGCGTGACGATGGCGGGCGTGAAGGTGTGGGATAAGGGCGAGCCGCAGAAGTATGACAAGGCGGCCGCGGTGAAGGCGCTGGAGACGGAGGAGATCGTGCTCGAGGTGGAGCTGGGGATGGGCGAGGCGACCGCTGAGGCGTGGACGTGCGACATCGGGACCGAGTACATCGAAGAGAACGTGGCGTACGAAGGTCCGGCGCCAGTCGAGAAGGGGGGGTAAGCGATGAAAGACCTGCGCGCGAAGGCTGACATGCTGGTGGAAGCCCTGCCCTACATCCGGCAATGGGCCGGGACGACGATGGTCGTGAAGTATGGCGGCGCGGCGATGGTCAGCCCCGAGCATAAGCGGCACGTGGCACAGGACCTTGTGCTGCTGCAACACGTGGGCATCAAGACCGTGGTCGTGCATGGCGGCGGGCCGCGCATCAGCGAACTCATGCAGCGCCTGGGGAAGGAGCCGGTCTTCGTCGAGGGGCAGCGCGTGACGGATGCAGAGACGATGGAGATCGCGCAGATGGTGCTCGTGGGGTCGATCAGCCAGGACCTCGTCGGGCACATCTACCAGGCAGGCGGGCGGGCGGTCAGCATCTCCGGCAAGGACGGGCAGACCATCCGCGCCAAGAAGAAGCGTGGCGCGGGCGAGGTCGACCTCGGGCAGGTGGGCGACATCACTGAGGTCAACCCCGAGCTGATCTTGAGTCTCGCGGACGCCGGGTACATGGCCGTCATCTCAACCATCGGGATCGGCGAGGATGGCATGAGCTACAACATCAACGCCGACACCGCGGCGGGGGCGGTCGCGGCCGCACTTGGGGCGGAGAAGCTGATCGTGCTCAGCGACGTGCCGGGACTGCTGCGTGACCCGAGCGATGAGGCAAGCCTCATATCGGAGCTGAAGCTCGATGAGGCGAAGGCTCTGATCAAGGGCGGGCACATCGAGGGCGGGATGAAGCCGAAGCTGCAAGGATGCGTGAAGGCGCTGGAAGGCGGGGTGAAGCGGGCGCATCTGCTGGACGGAAGGCTCGCGCACTGCATACTGATGGAGCTGTTCACGGATCGCGGGGTTGGGACGATGATCGAAGGGTGAGGGCGAAAGGCTAAAGAGGCCACAGCGGCCCCACCCCCTGCGGGCTAGAAGGCCGCGGCTACAGTTAGTGGAGCGTGTGCCGAGGGCGATGGTCTGAGGGAGCAAAGCGTGTGCGGGGGATCCTTTGGAGCAGCAAGAGACGCTGCTCTCGGCGATGCTGTGCATCGCAAGGATGACAACCAAGAGCGAAAAGCGGCCACAGCAGTCCATCCCCTGCGGACCTTCGGTCCGCTTCGCGGGCTAGAAGCCCGCGGCTACGGTAAGTGGAGCGGGTGCCGATAGCGGTGGGTTGAGTGAGCGAGGCGGGTGCCAGGGATCCTTCGCCCGACAGAAGCCGTCGTGCTCAGGATGACAACCTAAGGCAAGAAGAGCGAAGGAAAAGCGCGGCGGGGCGTAAAGCCCCGCCCTACAGAAAGCAGAAAGAGGAAAGGCAGATGACGAACAAGGAATACTGTGAATTGCTGGCTAAGCATGCCATGACGACCTATCGTCCCGCCCCCATCGCCTTCGTGCGCGGTCGCGGGCCGTACCTGTGGGACGCGGATGGGCAGCAGTACCTCGACTTCCTCGCCGGGATCGCCGTGTGCTCCACCGGTCACTGCCATCCCAAGGTCGCCGAGGCCATCGCCCATCAGGCCGCGACGCTCATTCATACCTCCAATCTCTACTGCATCCCGCCGCAGGCTCTGCTCGCCGCAAAGCTGTGCGAGATAAGCTTCGCTGACCGCTGCTTCTTCGCCAATTCGGGCGCGGAGGCGAATGAGGCCGCGATCAAGCTCGCGCGGAAGTGGGCTGAGCGCAAAGGCCTCAAGGGGCGCACGATCATCACCGCCGAGGCATCGTTCCATGGGCGCACCCTCGCGACCATCACCGCCACCGGGCAGGAGAAATACCGCAAGCACTTCGTGCCGCTGCCGGCAGGCTTCCGCTACGCGCCATACAACGATGTCGCGGCGCTGGCCGCGGCCATCGATGACGAGGTGTGCGCGATCATGCTCGAGCCGCTGCAGGGCGAGGGCGGGGTCGTCGTGCCGGCGGAGGACTATCTCGCGAAGGTGCGCGATCTGTGCAACCAGCACGGGATCCTCTTCATCCTCGATGAGGTGCAGACGGGGATGGGGCGCACGGGGCGCTGGTTCGGCTACGAGCACTCCGGCGTCACGCCGGACATCATGACGTTAGCGAAGGCGCTGGCGTCGGGCGTGCCAATCGGGGCGTGCGTGGCGAAGGAAGACGTGGCGTCGGCCTTCGAGCCGGGCGATCATGCGTCGACCTTCGGCGGGAACCATCTGGCGTGCGCGGCGGCGCTGGCGACGATCGCGGTCATGGAAGAAGAAGGGCTGGTGGCGAACGCCGAGAGGATGGGCGCGTACCTGCAGGAGAAGCTGAAGGGCCTGGGCGGGATCGTGGCGGGAACGCGCGGGCAAGGGCTGCTCGTGGCGGCGCTGCTGAAGGCGCCCAAGGCAAGAGAGATCGACATCGCATGCCGCGAGCGAGGGCTGTTGATCAATGCCGTGGCGG
>PMZA01000011.1 GCA_003170595.1 Armatimonadota bacterium | reverse complement strand
GAAAGGCAGGCAGGCGATGATGCGGATCGAGCATGTGGCCCCGGTCACGATGAAGGACATGAACGGGGACTCGATGAAGAAGCAGTTGGCGGGGCAGATCGTGGACTGGGTGATGGACCAGAAGGAGTTCCTGAAGTCGCTCATCTCCGATCCAGCGTTCGTTGGTGAGCAGCAGGGGTGGGACGGGATCGTGGTGGTCTCGTCCGCGGTGAACCAGGTGAACAACGCGCCGGACGCGGGCCCCATCGACGTGGAAGGGGACACGCACACCCGGTTGTTGCGAGCGCTGAAGGCCCCGAAGAACCCGTGGGCCCCGGTGGTGCTGATGAACCTGCTGAGCATGGGGCAAGCGTTGGTGGACGCGAAGGAAGCGCCGAAGCCGGCCACACCCGAGCCCGCTGCCGGCTGACGCCCGAACGGGCGGCGTGGTAAACATGGGGTGGCTCGAGGAGGAGCCACCCCATGTCCACGAACGTCACCCTGCTGCTCACGCTGTTATCCGTCACGCTGCTCGCGCTGGAGCAGGCTGCCCGGTTGTCGACCTGGCCAGAGTGGCTTCGGGTTCCCGCGGTCTGGCGTGCGGTGGCGGTCCTGGTGATTGGCGCCGGGGTTGGCATCACTCAAAAAGTGATGGCTGGCGTGACCTGGGGGCAGGCGGCGTTGGCGTTGGCTATCGTGACGGTGCCAGCCATCGTCAAGGTGGTGTTCTACCCGGAGGCGCCGGCGGCTAAGCCTGGCGCGTGACGGCTGGGCCCATGCCGGGTATCCTCTCGGCATGGCGCGATGGATCCTGCTCAATACCGTTCAGCTCGGCACGTCCCTTCACACGGCGGGGGACGTCTTCGATGACGTGCAGGAAGACATCACCCGGGTGTTGTTCTCGGGGGGGATGTTGGTTGCGTCCACTCCTTCGCTGGAGACCATCGCGTCGCTGCTGCAGGCGGCGCGCAAGGCCGGCGCGGCCCCCGAGCTGCTCGCTGGGATGATGACGGTGATTCGGGAGGAGTTCGCCAACACGGTGGACGCGACCACGGCGACCAACGTAGCGACGGTGGTCCCGCGGCACGAGTCGTTCAAGAACCCCCAGGCGGCGGGGGTCGTGCTGAAGGTGGTGGTCGAGACCGACGTTGCGGTAAGCGTGACCACGTTGCTCGATGCGCCGAGCAACCTTCAGGTAGTGTGGGATGCCGGGTGGTCGGGTGGGGACCTGGCAATCAGCGGCACGGGCCCGGATGGAAATGCGTGTCATGAGCTGTTCGTAAAGAACCCCGGGGGCACGACGGTGGGGGTGGTGGCGTTCGCGGCCATCGACGTCAACGGCATCGTGGACGGCGTGCCGGCGGGCGGCGGCGCGGACACGGCATCGGTGCAGACCGGGGCCCTGCTGGGCTTGGCGGCCCCGACGGCGACGACGGCCTTCAAGCTGACGGTGGACGGGGTGGCCGAGGCCATTGTGGCGCAGGTGGGAGCGAACCGGACGGTGCAGCCGACCACGGTCAAGGTAGCGACCAAGCAGTTCGACATCTGGTACGTGGAGTCCCACACGCACGCCCAGGCGGCGCACACCCATACGCTCAGTTGAGCGCCAAGGTGACGGCGGGCCCGGGTCGGGGTATCGTCCTGGCTCAGGAGACCCCTACCGATGACCGTCTGGTACCTGCTGAACAACGTCCTAGTCGGAACTTCCCAGCACTTCGCGGGCGAACGCATCGACGATGCGGTGGAGTCGACCGCTGCGGTCATCGCGGCGGGGGGCCAGGTGCGTGCGTCCACGGTGCAGCTTGCGGCTGCGTCGCTGGTCGCGGCTGCGATGCATCGGCAGGGGGTGCCCCCGAGCGAAGTCGCCGAGATGATGATGGCGGTGCAGCTGGTGGCGGCGGCCTACACGGTGGATGTCACAGCGCTCACTCGGCACGAGACCTTCGTGAAGCCGCAGGCGGCGGCGACAGTGCTGAAGTCGATCGTAGAGACCGCGGCGAACGCCAGCGTGACCGTGCAGATCAACTGCCCGACCAACCTTCAGGTGGTGTGGGACGCGGGATGGTCCGGCGGTGACTTGATCATCACCGGGGTGGGCCCGGATGGGGGCGTGCAGACCGAGATGTTCACGGCGAATCCGGGTGGAACCACGGTGGGCGTGAAGCCGTTCATCTCGATCAACCCCAACGGCATCGTGGACGTGGCGCCGGCCGCGGTCGGTGCGGACAACGCATCGGTGCAGACCGGCGCGATGCTGGGACTCGCAGCGACGCAATCGACGACGGCTTTCAAGCTGATGGTCGATGGGGTGCAGGAAGCCATTTCGGCTCAGAGCGGTGCGAATCGCACGGTGACCCCGACCACGGTCAAGGCGAACACGAAGTACTTCGACGTTTGGTACTACGCGACCCACGCGCACGCGCTGGTGTAGGGGGTAGACCGGCGTGTTTCGAGCGGCGTGTGGGTGGGCACTGCGCATTGGAGCGATGGCGCTCGAACGGGCGGCGGAGCTGGTCGAACCTCCGCCGGAACCCGAACCGGCGGCACCGCTCGAGCCCGAGGACGTTCAGGACGATTTCGGGGAGTGGGCGGTGCAGCTGGATGCGGCGGCGCAGGCGATGCTGGCGGACGCGCCGATGCCCCGGGTAGCTATCCCGCCGCCGGCGCCGTTGGAGGGCAGCCTGGCGGCCCGGATGGCAGCGGCCCGCGGCGGCTGATAGACTCGCGCCCATGGCCGGCGAACCGACGATGACCATGCAGCCTTGGCGGCAGGACGCGGGGCCGAGTGCGCCAACGTCAACGGCGGACGGGGCGACGCAGACGGCCTCGAGTTTCGGGTTGGCGAACACGACGGTGGGGCCTGACTACGACGCGGCNNCGGGGCGGATGGTGCGCCCGGGGAAGATCAACGCGACGCAACCGCTCATCGGCGGGAGCATGCCGAGCTTCTACGTGCCGTTGGATCAGCGCCGGCCGAGCACGCCGTACCGGTTGGCGCGGAAGATCGTGGCTGCGTTCACGGGGATGCTGTTTGGGCACGGGCGGTGGCCGCAGATCCGGAGTGACGACCCGGACACCCAGGACTTCGTGGAAGCGCTGGTGAAGGCATGCACGCTCGAGGCGAAGATGATTCGGGCGCGCAACATCGGCGGGGCATGCGGTACGGTGGGGTTGTCGTGGGCGTTCTTCGAGGGGGAGCCGCGGGTGCAGGTGCATGCCGGGTCGCGCATCCACGTGCTTGAGTGGGAGGACGAGGAGGAACGCGTGCCGGCGCACGTGAGCAAACTCACGCAGGTGGCGCGTGAGGTGTGGGACCCGGACAAGAAGCAGCGGGTGCGCAAGCTGTTCTGGAAGCGGCGGGACTGGACCCGGGAAGCCGATGTCGAGTTCAAGGAGGTGGAGGTCAAGTTGAAGCAGGACCCCTGGTGGGCCATCGACCAGGAGCGCACGTGTCGGCATGGGGATGGGTTCTGCCACTTCGTGTGGGTGGAGAACTTGGTCGATGACGAGACCGAGGGGGGCATGGATGGGCTGCCCGACTACTCCGAGACGTACGAGGCGATGAACACGCTCGACACCATCAACTCGGTGATCGATCGTGGGGCCGCGTTGAACCTGGATCCGACGCTGTGCATTCAGACCGACAACGACGTGATGAGCGGGAAGATGCTTCGGAAGGGGTCGGACAACGCGCTGTTCACCGGGGCGAATGTTCAGGCGAACTACCTGGAGCTCGAGGGGACCAGCATCACGACGGGCAGCGCGCTGGTGAAGGACAAGAAGGGGCAGATCCTCGAGACGTGCGAGTGCGTCGTGCCGGACCCGGACCAGGTGGCGGCGGCGGGGCTGTCGAGCGTTGCGATGAAGATGCTGTACGCGCCGATGCTCGTGAAGACCGACACGCAGCGCTACCAGTACGGGCAAGCGGTCGAGCGGCTGTTGGGGCAGATGCATCGCAGTGCGAAGGCGCAGATGCCAAACCTGAAGGCGCAGACCGACAACGAGAAGTACCTTCACTTGGTTCCGGACGGGGCGCCCGAGGGAACCGAGCCCGAGCCGGTGGAGTACACGCTGGCGCTGCCGCCGCGCATCGATCAGAAGCCGGTGCTGGATGAGCGGGGCGAGCCGACGGGGGAGTTCACCGAGGAGGTGATCGAACGGACCCCGGGCGAAGGGCGCATCTGGCTCGATTGGGGGCCGTACTTCAAGCCGACCGCGAAGGACGTGCAGGAGTACACGTACGGCATGACCACGGCGAACGGGAACAAGCCGGTGCTGAGTCAGCAGACGTGCGTGGAGCTATCGGCCAACCTACTCGACCGGGACGGCGTGGAGGAGTGGAAGAAGGTGCAGGAGGAGCAGCGGCAGCAGGCGCGGCAGGACGCGTTGCAGCAGCAGGCGATGTATGTGGGCATCGGCGGTGAAGTGCCCCCGGGCGGCGGCGAGGCGGCCCCTGGCACGCTGGGCCTGCCGTCGGGCGGGGAACCGCCCGAGACGGCGCTGCCGGCCCCTGACGGGGCGCCTAGCGCCGGCGCGGAGGGGTCGCAGCCGGCCGGGGTGCTGGCGCCGCAGGCGACTGGGCAGACGACCGACCTCGAACTGGCACCGACGGACATCGGCAAGGTGGTGCTGGTGAACGAAGCGCGTGAGCGGATGGGCCTCGGGTTGCTGATGAACCCGGAGACGGGCCGGCCCGATCCGGACGGCAACCTGACGATCGCGGAGTTCACGGCGAAGCGGGAGGCGATGGCGGGGGCCGAGGCGAAGGTCGCGGAGAAGCAGGGCACGGCGGGCATCGATGCGGCGCAGGCCAAGCTCGAAGCGGCGCTGAAGCCCAAGACGCAGGAGGTGCCGGCTGCGCCTGCACCCCATCTCGGTTCGCCATCACCGACCCCTCCGGCGGGCGCGGTGGTACCTCCTGCGACCAAGCCGAAGGAGTAGAGCGATGTTCGAGCAGTGGGCGAAGAAGATGATGGGCAAGCCGGCGGCGAGTGCATCGCCGGCCGACGTGAAAGTGGTGCAGCTGAAGGGGTTGGACGATGCGGCGCGGGCGCAGCTGAAGGGGTGGGGCAAGCAGCGGCCGCCAGTGCCGGGCAACCCGCCGAGCTGGGTGGACGACGAGGGGGCGTGGGAGCGTGCGAAGGAAGCGGTCAAGAAGAACTGGGGCAACTACGACGAGCCGTGGGCAGTAGTCGCGCACGTCTACCAGAACATGACCGGAGGGTAGGCTCATGGCGGCGCCGCGCCCGCTGGACGTGCTGGCGCTGACGCGCCGCGAGGCCGTGCGGTTCTCGACGCAGGTGGGCCCGGCGCGGCTGCGGGTGGTGCTGCGGAAGGCGCAGCAGGACTTGGAGCGGCGGCTGCGGGACGCGACGGGGCTCCGGGGGCCGGGGTCGGATAGTTTCACGGCGGGGCAGCTGCGCGCCGTGCTGACCCATGTCCGGGACGTGCTCAAGCTGGTCAAGACCGGCATCGGGCAGGTGAGCCTGGACGTGGGGGACGCCACGGCGAGGGCGACGGCGAAGGGATCCATCCGGTACCTGGAAGCGGTCGAGAAGCAGTTCGCGGGGCTGGGGCGGGCGCCGATTGCCATTGACCAGGCACGGGTGCTTGACCGGGCGGCGACTGGTGCGCGGTCGAGCATCCTGCATCGCATCTTGACGGACCCGGACCACCCGGGGCGGCCCGGGGTGTTGGACCGGTACGGGGACGCGGTGGTGGAGAACTTCGAGCAGGAGTTGCAGACTGGGGTGCTGACGCAGAAGCCGTGGAGCGAAGTGCGGCAGGACTTGGTGGCGCAGAGCCCGTTCTTGCAAGCCGCGCCGGCGCACTGGGCGACTCGGATCGTGCGGACCGAGCTGATGGGGGCGGCGAACGTGGCGAGCTGGAACGCGATGCAGGAAGTGGACGCGCAGCTGGGTGGGGGGACGTGCCGCATTCTGTGCGCCACGTTCGACTCCCGCACGGCGAGTGATAGCTACGCGGTGCACGGGCAGATCCGGAAGATGACCGAGCCGTTCGAGTCCTGGTACGGTGCCTACATGACGCCGCCCAACCGACCGAACGATCGCGAGGTTGTGGTGCCACACCGCATCGAGTGGCCCATCCCGAAGGAGCTGCAGGCGTTGCCAGATTCGGCGGTGGCGGTGCGGTGGGCGCAGGAGCGGCGCAAGGGGGCGCCTCCGCCGCGACCGAAGATGAGCACGATCGATCTGAAGGCGTTCGGGCTCGAGCCCGGTGGGCGTGTTGCACGGCGGGGACGCCGCTGATACCCTCCGGGGCATGGCTCGCCCGTTCAAGCTCGACCAGCCGCTTCCCATCGTTCGTCAGAGCGATGGGCGGTTTCGAGAAATCGAACGGGATGCGGAGTTGGCGCGTGCGACCAACACGGTCGACCCACAGCCGCGGCGCGAATCGACTCCGATGCACTCGGAGCCCATCCCGTGGCCCCCGGCCCGTTCGGGGCCGGCCCCGTTCAAGGTAGGAGGCTGACGTGGCTGAAGGACGAGACGGTGGCGACGGGCGTGTGAGCCCGTTCGGCAATCACAACGGCGACAGTGAATCGAGGCCCATCATGAATTTGCCCTCCGGCGCATCGACCAAGGCACCTCCGAGCGACCACTTCCCCACCAGCCTGCCGCAACGGCCGGCCGATGGAAACATGCGGGACGTGGACAGCGCGGCCGCCGGCGGCACCATCCCGAAGGTGGTGTCCAAGGTGGACCCGCCGCGCACGGAGTCGCCGTTCAAGCTGGGCGGGGAGTAGGGCGCGAACCGGGTCTATGGAAAGTCGACTTTCCATAGACCCCCTGAGGTAGACCGATGGGTGCGTTGACGCTGAGCGGTGTGTTGCAGGTAGGACCGGCCAACCCGGTGGATGGGGGGTTCCCAGGTGCGAGCGAGAACATCCCGATCGGCTTCATCAGTGGCACGAAGCAATACGTGCCGGGCACGGGTGTGCTCACGCGCAACGTGGCCAGCCCGGGGGCGTTCCTCGCGCTCGATGGGGTGGGCCCGGCGGCGACGGTGACGCAGGGAACGTTCCTGTACTTCAAGAGCAACGCGCCGGTGATTCTCCAGCTCACGTGCGACGATGGGCTGGGCAGCACGGTGGTGATCGAGCAGCCGGTGCAGGGGATGTACATGCTCGAGTTCCCGTCTTCGCAGCCGCTCGAGCTGCTCAAAATCAAGGGTTCCGCGACCATCGAGTACCTCGTGGTCGGGAACACGTAGGCCCGAATCCAACCCAGACTCTCCGCGCCCGGAACGTCCGGGGCGCGGCCACAGGAGAACAGGACATCATGATCACCAAGACCCCCGATGGGACCCGCCGTAGCCAGTTCGACCAAGCCTCCCCCAACGTCTTGTCGGACCTGTTCCGCAAGATGGCACTGGGGAGTTTCCTCCAGGGCCAGGTGGTCCAGAAGCGGTGCCAGGTGGGCACCGGCGCGACCGGCTCGAACCGGTTGGCCGTCAGCCCGTACAACAACGCGACGGCGCTCGTGCTCGCGCTGCCCGATGGCGGCAAGGCGAGTCAGGTGTTGCGGTGCACGGTGCGCTCGAACACGGGCGGCGTGGCCAACGGCGAGTACACCCCGGACGCGTACGCCAACGCGACCCCGGCGACGTTGCACGTGGGGGTGGGCCCGAACGGGAACATCACGACGCTTGGCACCGACGTGCTCACGGACGCGGACATCATCTACATCCCCGAGCGTGGGGACGTGATCGAGACCACCCTGACGTGCATCCCGGGTACGGGCGTGTGTGCGCTGCCGGCGGTCATCACGGCCAAGGGCGTCATCCTGCTCGAGGAAGCCGAGGTGCTCGTCGGCACGTCGGTGGGCAAGAAGATCATCCTCATCCCGCTGACGGCGGCCCCGGCCGCGGGCTTCGCTCAGCTCGATCTGCCCAAGGCCAACGTTCGGTTTGCGGTGGCCGATGGCGCCACTTCCGTGCGCGTGAAGCTGCTGGTCGCGCCGGCCGAGGCGCTGACCACCGTGCTCGAAGCCACCAGCGACACCGACTGACGGTCGCAGGACCCCGAACCTCCACAGGAGCAAGGTGCCATGACTGTCACTCGAATCCCGGACGGAACTCGCCGGAGCCAGTTCGATCAAGCCGACCCCAACACGCTGCCGGAGCTGTTCCGGCGGATGGCGCTCGGGAGCTACCTGCAAGGGCAGGCGATCCAGAAGCGCTGCCAGGTGGGCATCAACGCGACGGGTACGGATCAGCCAGTGCTGAGCCCCTACAACCTGTCGACGCTCGTGGTGCTGAAGCTGCCTCCGGGTGGCAAGGCATCGATCGTGCGGCGATGCACGGTACGCACGGCCGGTGTGGTCGTGGGTGAGTTTGCCCCGCAGGTGTACGGGGTCACGCCCATCACGCGGCAGGTGTCGGTCACGCCAAACGGGGACATTGCGTTCCTGGGAACGGACGCCGTAACCGACCTGGACGTGATCTACATTCCCGAACGCGGGGACGTGGTGGACATCGTGTTGCCGGTGGTGCCGGGCACGGGCATCTGTGCATTGCCCGCGTGGCTCACGGCCAAGGGTGTCATCCTGCTGCTCGAGTGCTCGGTGCTCGAGGGTGTGACGATGGGTCCGAAGGTGATCCTCGTCCCGACGACTGCGGCGCCCGCGACGGGCTTCGTGCAGCTCGACGTGCCCAAGGCCAACGTGCGGTTTGACACCGTGGTGGACGCGGTGACGCGCGTGCGGCTGAAGTTCCTCGTCGCGCCGGCGGAGCCGCTGTGCGGTGTGCTGGAGGCGGCGAGCGATACCGTCTGAGAAATTTCCTGGGAATCCTCCCGGGAGGAGAGGACCGAACCAATGGCCGAGAATGCTGCACTCGCGGCGGGGACGCCCGCCGCCACACCCACTACCCCCACGCCGGCTCAGGCCCCCCCTGCGGCCGGCGCAGGCGCCCCTGGGGCCCGGGGATACCAGCCCATGGGGTTCCGGGGCGTGGCGACTGGGGACGCGATGGGAGGGGGCGCCACGGCGCCGGAACCGCCCCCTGCGCCGGCGACCGAGGACCCGCCCAAGCTCAAGCCCCGGGTCATCGGGCAGGGGGGTGTGATTCCGGAGGAGCGCATCACGGAGCGGATCGCGCGGGAGCGGCGCAAGCTGCTGCGGGAGGAGTACGGCACGGACGACCTGGTGAAGGTGGAGCAGATTCGGCAGGACCGGAAGCAGCACGCCGAGGCGGTGGGCAAGTACCGGGCGGCGGAGGAGGAAGCGCAGCGGGCGGCGATGACGGAGCAGGAGCGGCTGAAGGCCGACCTGGCGAAGCGGGAAGCGCGCATCGCGGAGCTCGAGGCGGCGAACCGGGAACTGCTGGAGAGCAGCGCGGTGAAGGAGCAGGACGCGGTGATCAGCCGAGTGGCGGCATCGAAGGTGAACCCGAAGTTCCTGCGGTTCGCGAAGAGTGAGCTGGCCGACCATCTGTGGGGGCTCAGCGTGGAGGAGCAGGCGAAATTCGACGAGAAGAAGTTGGCGAAGTGGTTCGACGCGTTCGTGGTGGACAACCCGGAGATCAAGGCGGTGGTGGGTGCGCCGGTGGAGCCCGCGCCGGTCGTGAAGGTGGAACCGGCGAAGCCGCCGCCCAAGCGGGTGCCGATCACGAACGGGGCGGGGCCGCGCCGGGGTCCCCCGGCGGCGACGGTATCTGTGATGGACCCGCTGGCGAACAAGACGCCGCGGCCCGGACAGCCGAACTCGATGAACCCGCGGGAGTACGCGGACTGGAAGAAATCGAAGCGGATCAGCACGTAGGAACGGGGCGAACGTGGCGCGCACAAGGCGGCGGCTGGCCAGGGTGCCGGCGGCCGCCTTGTGTGTTTCCGGGGGGGCGTGGTACTGATCGGGCTGTAGCCAAGTCGGCCCTCACCGATTCCCGCGCCACCGGCGGACCAATCAGGCGGATCTCCTAACAGCGCAGTGACGGGTCGCCACCGGCGAAAAGTTCACCTGCGAGGAGATCCAAATCATGGTCGAGACTACGAACCTGGTCGTTGGCGTTCCCCCCACCATCCTGGAGCTGGTGCAGCAAGGGCTGCTCGAGCGCGAGTTCCACGATGGGTTGTTCCCGAGCCTCTTGTACCGCAGCGAGGCGCTCGAGGAGCAGTGGGAGGCCAACAGTGGCACCCAGATCTTCATGTCGCGGCCGGGCCTGCTCGCGCCGGTGACCAAGCCGGTACCGACGGGAACGGACCCGACGCCGAAGGTGCTCAACTACGAGCAGTGGAGTGCGACGCTGCAGCGCTACGGCGACAGCATCGACACGGACATCCCGACCAGCGCGGTGGCGTCGAGCAACCAGTTCCTGCGCAACGTGAAGCAGCTCGGGCTGCAGGCGGGTCAGTCGCTCAACCGGATCCCCCGAAACGCCATCTTCAAGTCGTACCTCTCGGGCAGCTCGAACTGCATCGCAGCGGCCGCGGCCGGTGATGCGCAGATCCGGGTGGCCGCGCTGAACGGCTTCACCGACGTGGTGGTGCTCGGGTCGAACGTGGCGCCGCGTCCGGTGAGCGCCTCGTACCCGTTGGCCATCAGCATCACGGGTGTGGTTGGGACGCGCAACGTCATCCAGGCGACCCCGGACAACCCGGACGATCCGTACGGGCCGGGCACGCTGTACCTGTCCGCCATCCTGGGCGGCGCGGGCGCGGCGATTCGCGCGCCGGTGCTCAGTGCGGCGCGACCGACCATCCTGCGCGCCGGCGGCGGTGACAGTGTGGACAGCCTGGCGGCGGCGGACATCCTGACGCTGCAGGACCTCATCAACGCGAGTGCGCGGCTGCGCAAGAACAACGTGCTGCCGCACGAGGACGGGTACTACCACGCGCACATGAGTCCGGAGTCGAGTGCGCAGCTGTTCGTGGACGCGGCGGTGCGGACGATGCTGACGGCATTGCCGAACCACCCCTACTTCGAGCAGGGGCTCATCGGCGCTATCGCGAAGATCGCGGTGTTCGAGAACGTCGAGTCGCCGGACCTGAACAACGCTGGTGCTCGGACCGCAACGGGCGCAGGCGGCGCCGGCGCGCTGAGCATGTACTCCGAGGACGTGGGCGCAGAGACCACGAACGCGGCGGGCGTGAACGTGGGTCGCGTGCTGGTGACCGGGCGCGGCGCCATGTACGAGCGGTGGCTGGACGAGCGGCAGTACGTGACCGAGGCGGGCATCACCGGCAAGGTGGGCGGCTTCACCATCGTGAACCAGGGCATCGAGGTGATGACGGAGCGGATCCGGCTCATCCTGCGTGCGCCGATCAACCGGTTCCAGGACAAGGTGGCGGCGACGTGGAGCTGCACGACCAGCTTCCCGATTCCGAGCGACGTGACCAGTGGTGGTCCGCAGCGGTACAAGCGCGCCATCATCATCGAGCACGAAGTCGACTGACCTCCTTCCGGGTGAGACCGTGGGCCCGGGTCTGGCGCGAGCTGGTCCCGGGCCTCGGCTTGTCCGGGGGTCGGTGGTAGAGTGGGGGTGCTTCAACAAGGAGGAGCACCGATGGCACGAGTACCGCAGACTGCGCGACGGCGAGACGATGACCCTGAGGTAGAGGAGTACCCCCAGGTGGACCTGGAAGAAACGCACGTTCCCCGGAGCCGGGAAGTCGTCGAGTACGGGGGTGGGGTGGCGTCCCCCGGGAGCATGCCGGTCATCAACCCGGCGACGTGTTCGGCCGAGCCGGATGTGGTGGCGGACGCGACGGCGCGCAACCCGCGCCCGGCCGGACCGGTACCGACGGCGCGACGGTTCACGGTGATCCGGGGCGGCAGCGTGTCGCAGCCGGGGCCGGGCGGCACGGGCTACCGCACGGTGGTGCGGGAGGGAAAGGTCGTCGACAATCTGAACTACGACATCGAGAAGCTCCTGGCGCAGGGCATCAAGCTGGAGGAGCTGAAGGACTGAACCCATGCCGCTCACTGTGGACGAACGCGTACGCATCCGTTGGCATGGGGGCTACCTCAACGTGGCGGAAGCCTACACGTTCGTCCTTGGCGTGCCGTCGAGTGTCGAGACGCAGTTCATGATCGAGGGGGCGATGGACCGGATTCTCGAGAGTGCGCTGCCGCTGGTGCGGAGCATCCTCGCGGAGCTGGACCGGATGATGATCGAGCTGTGGGGGACGAGTGAGCTGCTCGATGTGAGCAAGCTCGGCAACATCAGCATCGATCCGGATCTGCACAAGAAACGGCTGCGCCTGTACGACTACGCAGTGAATTCGCTGATGCAGTTGCTCGGGTGTCAGCGTAACCCGTTCGACAAGCGGCTGAGTTCTGGGGGCGGGATGAACGTCGCGGTGCAGAACTAGGCGGTAGGCGATGCCGAAGCCCGCGGCTCTGCCTGGACTCGACCGTGCTCGCACGACGCTGGCGCACCGGCTGACGCGGCGGGTGGACCGCATCCGGCAGTTGTACACGCGCTTCGGAGTGAGGTCGCGCCGGGTGTTCATGGTCTGGACCAAGTGGTCGGGCCGGGAGCGGGGCGAGGGGCATGAGGTGACGGTGGCGCGGCGGGAGCTTTTGCCCACGCCGGAGCTGAGCGACTCGACCGCGGTGAAGTGGAACTTCCGTGCTGTGGGGGCGGTGCCCGAGGGGTCGCTCAGGGTCAGCGAGGTGAGCGCCGGCGCGTACACGAAGGACAACCTCATGGGGGTGGTGATCCCGCCGCCTGCGGTCACGGAGGAGGCGCCGCGGCCCGTGCCAGGGATGCCTCTCGGGTGGGACGAAGGCGCCCCGGTGAACGTGCAGCCGGTCGACTTCTTCTACGAGGTGGTAGAGGACGGCCGCGGGGACCGGTTGGGGGAACGGGAGCGCTACCGGCTGAGCGGGACGCCGTGGCGGGAGGAGGATGGGTTTCACTGGGTGTTGGACTTGGAACGGGCGGACCCGGAGGAGCATCGGAACGGGAGTAGCGCATCTGACGATGCCGATGGGCTCGGGTGAGCCGTGGCGACCATCACGTTGGCGGATGCGGCGGGCCGGTGGTCGCACCTGGCGCGGCAGCACAAGGAAGTGGCGGTGCGTGGGCTCCGGATGGCGGCGCTGGCCGGGGTGCAGCTGGTGGTCCGGAAGATCATTCCGAGCCACGCGCCGAACGAGCCAGTGGACACGGGGGCGTACCGGGCGGGCTGGAAGGCCATCGTCATCCCGGACGGCGCAGCGGTGCTGAACGACAACCCGATCGCGCCCATCATCGAGTACGGGATACGTCCGTTCGGGCGGGAGAAGATCGGGCGCAAGATGTTGGGGGCGTTGTTCGCGTGGCTGCTTCGGAAAGGCATCGCGGACTCGCCGGAGGAAGCGCAGAGCATGGCGTGGGCGGTGGCGATGTCGCTGGCCGAGTGGGGGCGTCCCGGGCTGCACATCTGGCGGGAGCTGAACGAGGAGCTGCCGAAGCTGGTGGACCGTGAGGTAACGCGGGCCATGAAGGGGTACGATTGGAGCGGGAGTTTCAAGAAATGACGGACCTGGGCCGAGACAAGTCGCGGGCGATGGTGGCGGGGACGCTGAACGGGACGGTGTTGCCGTTCCGACCGATGCCGGCGCTGCCGGCGACAGACGCGCGGGAGCACGCGTTGGGGGCGCTGGCGGATTTCATCGCGCTCATCCAGTTCCGGCGGGAGATGGGGGCGGGGGTGGTGGCGCAGACCTTCGCCATCAAGCGGGAGGACATCCACCTGTACGAGCCGGACGATGTGCACAAGGCGAAGTACCCGAGCATCGGGTTCATCCCGGCGGAAGCGCAGGACGACTACTACGCGCTCGGGCCGGCGGCGGAACTCGAAGATACTCGGGACGTGTACGGGTTGGGCACGGTGCTGATGCGGGCCTGTGACCACGTGGAGACCTTCGTCATCGAGGCGTACACGTCCAAGCACAGCTTGGGGCATGCGATCAAAGCGGGCATCCAGGCGGTGTTCCGGATGCTGGAGCAGTCGAGTGCGTTGCGGCTGAAGCTGCCGCTCTACTTTGACCAGGTGGCGAGCTTCGACCTGGAGGGGTCCAACCGCGGGGAGGACCCGGACACCATCCGTAACCGCCGGCGCGACCAGCTCATCTGCCGGATGCAAGTGCCGCAGGTGTACCTCCGCAACTACGTGGAGCTACGGCCGGAGACGGACTTTGGTGGGGTGGAGGCTACGGACATCGGGCCGGAAGTGGACGTGACGGTGGGCAGCTGACGGGCGGGGCTTGGAGGTCGTGGGCTTCGCGTGGTACTGATCGGGCTGTAGAGAGCCCAACGGCCCACACCCCAACCGCGCCACCGGCGGACCAATCAGGCGGATCTCCTGGAACGTGTCGGGTCGCACCCCGCGACGAAGTTTCGGTTGAGGAGATCCCCCTATGTCTGGTGCTGGTTTCGTTCGTAGGTACTTGAGCGACCCGGGTCTCGAGGAGTTGCTAGCGATCGAGGGGGTGGTCATCATCGACGGCGAGCCGGCCGCGCAGATCATCGGGGTGGGCAGCGGCGTGGGGCACATCGTGGGGGAGTTCGAGGACGGGGCGTTCAACACCCCGCTCGAGGTGATGAGCGGCACGGACCTGTTGCAGCAGTACGGGGGCTTCGGATTCCAGTACGCGGGGGTGGTGAGCAACAACCCGTGTGCCCGGACCCGGTACGCAGACGGCGCGCTCGTGCCCGAGTACTGGAACGGGAACGGGTTCATTGCGCTGGCAAATAAGCGCTTCCGGCGGCTCATTGTGACGCGGGTGGACACGAGCGTGGGCGCGGTCAGCTTCACGCGGCTGGCGTCCCTGCTGGGCAACACGCTGGCGACCTGGGCGATCACGGCTGGCAACGCCATCAGCGTGAAGATCAACGGAGCGGGCGCGGCGACCAGCACGCTGTCGGCATCGCGGGCGAGCTACCTGGCCGGCGCCGGGTCGTACCCGACGGGGTTCTCCGGGGGCGAGCAGTTCACCATCGTAATCGATGCGGGGCAGCCGACGCAGGTGGGCCCGGTGACGGTGACGTTCCTTGGAACCGACCAGACCGAGGCGGACTGCATCGCGCGCATCAACCTCGCGCTCGGGTACACGGGCGCCGCGAACGACACGGGCAAGATCCGCATCACGGCGCGGGTGTACGGGTCGGCGAGCACGGTGAACGTGACTGCGGCCGATGCGGTAGTGACCACGAAGACGGGCATCGGCGTGAGTCTCACGACGGTGGCGGGTGACGTCGCGAACACGAACGCGGTCACCTTCGCGGAAATCAAGAGCAACCTGGAAGCGGACATCACCGGGATCAAGGTGGACCTCGACTACAACGGCAACCTGCGCATCTCGTCCACCAGCATGGTGGGCACGAACAGCATCGAGGTGACGGCGGGCGCGCTGCAGCCGATCCTTGGGTTCGCGTTGGCGACGATCGCGCTGCAGAACGCGCTGGTGCAGGAGACCATTCCGGCGGGAACCGAGGTGACCAACGGCGTGCTGCGGTGGGTGACCATGCAGACGCAGGTGGTACCGGTGGGCGCGCACGGGCCGTACAGCTTGCGGGTGCGGCCGAGCGTGGACGATGGCACGAGTACGTCCGCGGCGCCGGCCGCGGTGAACGCGTTGGTGCGGGTGTTGCCGAGCGGGTCGTGGTTGGTGACCAACCCGCTCACGGTGGCGGCGGCGCTGGCCGAAGCCGCGATCGACTCGGCCTACACGGCGGCCATCGACGCGACCAAGAACATCAACACGGTGACCAAGCAGACCAACCTCATCTGCGCGGCGCGCAGCGCGAACATGGTGCGCAGCTGGTTGCGGCAGAACGTGATCGATGCGAGCGCGAATGGCTGCTACGGGCGCATGTGCGTCATCAGTCCGCCGCTCGGGACGACCACGCGGGCGCAGGCGCGGGGCAACACGCAACCGGGAGTCGGGGTGTACCGCGACCAGCGGACGATCTACGGGTACCCGGGCGGGTCGACGACCATCCCGCAGATCGCCACGGTGGGGTTGGCGGGCGGGGCGGGCTTCACGGTGACGGGCGCGATCGATGTGCACGTGGACCCCTGGTACGTGGCGCTGATGACGCAGCTCGCGCCCGAGGAGAACCCGGGCCAGGAGACCACGTTCATGGCGCTGCTGCTCGGCATCGAAGCGGGCAACACGGACGTGCAAAACATGAGCATGCTCGACTACGAGGCGTTCCGGGCGGCGGGCATCGCGGCGCTGCGGATGGCTGACGGGAACGCGATCATCCAGTCCGGGGTGACCAGCGTAGACCCGTCGCTCACGCCGAACCTGAAAAACATCGCGCGCCGGCGGATGGCCGATTACGTCGAGGACAGCGTGGCGCAGCTGTGCATGCCGTACAGCAAGAAGATGGCTTCGCTCCAGCGCCGGACGTTGGTGTACAGCACCATCGGGGCGTTCCTCGAGGGGCTCAAGGGCGGCGAGAACAAGGACAACCAGCGCATCGATAGCTACCTGCTGAGTACGCAGGCGAACACGGTAGCCACGTTGGCGCTGGGTCTGTACCGGGTCAAGGGCAAGGTGAAGACGCTCCCGAGCCTGGACGTGATCGTTTTCGACGCCGAGATTGGCGAGAACGTGGTGACCGTTTCGGATGCCGCGTAGCGGCGAGAGGAAAGGAACGCACGCATGTCGGCAGGACTGAGGCTCAAGGGCCAAGAGGTGAGCATCCGGATCGTGGCTGGGGGCGTGCTCCAGGCGAGCATCGACTCGGTGAGCTCGATGGACGACAACGTGAAGCTGAACCTGCTCGAGCAGGGCTTCCTCGGTGAGACCGCCAACCGGTTCGACGAGAGCTTCGATGGGTTCGGAGCAAACTTCGAGATCCAGATGACCAAGGCGGACGCCTCGCAGCTGGACGATGCGATTGTGGCGAAGGCGAAGCGCGAGACTCCGGACGTGGTGTTCAACATGGTACGTACGGACCTGTTCAGCGACGGGTCGAGCAACGTGTACACGTACATGGACATGCACTGGGGGAGCATCCCCACGACCGTCTCGTCGCGCGGGGACTACGTGAAGAAGAAGTTCAGCGCAGCCTGCACCGAACGGCTGCGGCAGCAGAACGGCGTCGTGTAGGCGCACCGAGACGATCTGCCGCCGCGGGTGGTAGCCAGCTTGACGAAGCCAGCTCCTCCCTCGCCCGCGGCGGTGGGTCGGTTGTAGCGAACGGGAGGATAGCCCATGACCGAGCAGCAAGCAGACCCTCAGGTGGCCATCGTGGCCGAGCAGCCGTTGGAGTTTGACGATCCGGCGGCGGACAAGCCCACGCCCGAGGAGGTGGCGGCGGCGGAGCAGAAGGAAGTGGAAGCCGAGCAGGAGATCAAGCGGCTGGTGACCTTGCCAGAGCCGACCAACGGGGGCGCTCCGGGGTGGGTGAAGATCCCGAAGGGGATGCGCTTCCCGAAGGGGCGTCAGATCATCTTCGTGCGGTTCCGAGCGGAGTGGACCAGCACGCCGAAGAAGGGGTACGAGATCGAGGGTGAGCCGGGGCTGTGGCGGCAGGCCATCTGCTGGGACATGAGCATTGGCGACCAGAAGCTCGGGCTGCAGCGCAGCGTGGGCGACCCGAACCGGCAGGTGGACGAGTTCGCCAAGCAGATGGTGCGAGCCATCGACGGCGCGGTAGTGGACTGGTCGGGGATGCCAGGTGCAGGTTCCATCGACGTGTGGTGGGAAGAAATCGGGCCGCGGTGTCGCAGCTCGATGCATCGCATCTTCGGGCAGCTGCACACGCTGTCGAAGGAGCAGATGGCGTATTTTTTCGAGAGCTGCATCGCTGTCAGGAGTGCGGGGTAGCCCGGGAAGCGAGCGGCATCGTCAGCGACCCAGATGTGGTTGACGACCGACTCGAGTTGCTGGCGCCCGGGTACAGTGCCCGAAGCGAGCGGGCGAACATCCGGCGGTTCCTGGAGCTGCACTACGAGTTCGATCCAGAGACGCGGCTGGAAGACCTGCTCGACGTGTACGCGTTCTTGGCCTACCACCAGGAGCAGCCGTATTCGGAGATTGACCGGCTCACGACGCAGACTGCGTTGGGGATGATGCGGGCAACAAACCGGCTGCTCGAGCGGGTGTACCGGGCCAACGGTGGCGAGGAAAAATGACGGGGGGCGCAGGGCGCGCTACCCTGACGGGTAGGCCACCATGGGCGTTGTAGAAATCCTCACTCGACTGACGCTCGACGACCAGTCGAGCACGGCGCTCAAGCACATCCAGGCGGGGTTCCAGGAGGTCCAACACGAGGAGACGGCGGCGACCAAGGCGGCGGGGTTCTTCCAGCAGACGCTCTCGACCATCATCGGGATGAACTTCATGGAAGGTATCCACAAGGTGATGGAGTTCGGTGAATCGTTCGTGGGGTTGGCGGAAGAGGAGTCGAAGTTCCTGAAGTCGAACGCGGCGATGATGGCGGCGGTGGACGGGCTCAGTTTCGGCAAGGGGATGGAAGAAGCGGAAGGGTTCGCTAAGCAGCTCGACGATGTGGCGGTGCAGAGCGGACAGACGGTGGACGCTGTGAAGGAGGCGTTCAGCGCGATGAACGAACTGACGGGCGCCGGCGCGAACGAGATGCAGGCGAACGCGAAGGCGGTGGGGGACATGAGCCAGGTGGCTCGGGTGCTGGGCAAGGACATCGGGTGGCTCACATCGCAGTTCAGCCTGATGACGGAGACCGGCATAGTGCGGCCGCGGTCGCAGCTGTTCCTGCTGCTCAAGGGCATCGGGGTATTCCAGGGGGAGGCGAAGGCGGCGGCGGCCGCGTTCGGCAAGATGGCGGAGGAGGACCGGGTGCGGCTGCTCACCGATGGGGTGGGCAAGCTGGCGGACAAGTTCCGCACCATCCCGCTCGGGTTTCAGGACTACGTGAAGTCGATCAAGGACGTGATCGAGCTCACGAAGGAAGACGTGGGCATGCCGATTCTGAAGGCGCTCACGCCGGCGATGCACTCGATGCTGGACGTCATCAAGCAGATGCGCCCGCTACTGGTACAGCTCGGGACGGAGCTGGCGAGTCACGTGGCAGACGTGATGCGGCAACTGACCGGGTGGATGAAGGACGGGCTCACGTACCTGAGCGTGCACCGGCGGGAGATTCTGCAGTCGATCGAGGAAGCGGTATCGAAGATCAAGTCCGTGTTCGAGTGGGTTCTGTCGCATAAGGGCACGCTCGCCGCGATGTTCGCGGTGAAGGAGTTCGGGCCCACAGCGGCCAGTGGGGCGGGGGCCGCGTTCGGGGCGGCCCGGGTCGCGGGGGGTGCGATGGTGGCGGCGAGCGGAGCCGGGAGCGCGTCTGCGTTTGTTGGTGGGGTCGGGGGCTTGGCGATTTCCATCCCGATAGCGGCGGCGGCGACGCTCGCGTGGGCGTCGGCGATTGACCAGTACATGAAGTACTCCAAGGAGAGCGACACCCACATGCTGGCGGACGCCAACGCTCGCAAGGACTACCTGCAGAAGCTGGCGGACACCGGGGGTGGGTTCGAGAAGCTGACGGTGCAGCAGCGGGAGTACAACGCGGAGATTGCGCGGAAGTTCGAGCTGGACGCCAAGAACTACACGTCCCTGGGCATCAGTGCGGAGGAGGCGCGTCGGTTCACGGACGCGTCGCTGCACGCCGTCGATGCGCAGCAGGAGTTGGTGGGTGGGGTGAATGCGGCGGAGGACTACTTCAAGAACCTGAAGGCGACGCAGGATGCCATCAGCCAGGTGGACGCGGGCCCTGTGAACGACGTGGTGGACGTGATGCAGGGGTTGGGGGCGGCGTTCACACAGGCTTCGACGATGGCGAACGTGGGGATGCAGACGCACATCGCGACCATCCTGAGCGGGAGTCGCGACATGCAGCTGGCGTTCCTCGAGTCGGCGAAGCTGACGTCGGAGGGGTACTCGGCGCTGGCGGACTTGCTGCCGGAGAGTGCGGCGGAGTTCAAGAGTGAGCTCGAGCGCAAGGCTCGGGGCGAGCTGGGTGGGGACGTGGGCAAGGGGAAGGGCACCAACGTGAGCTTCAACGGGGGGCAGACGTTCAAGATCCAGCAGGACTTCCGCGACCAGGACCCGGACCGCATCGCGGTGCTGTTCAACCGGGGCCTGCTTCGGTCGGCCGAGCAGCGGGTACAGGCGGCGACGACGAGCCCCTTTGGTACGTGAGCCGGCCCCGTGATACCCTCCACGTCAGAACCCAAGAGGTGAGAACCACATGGCTCAGATGCCGATCGTAGCGGGCTTGGTTGGTGGCGGTGCTGGTGCGGCGCAGGCGCCCGCGGGAACGGCGCAGCCGCCGGCCGGGGGTGCGTTGACGGACCTGCTGGACATGCTGATGCCTGAGGAGATTGCGCAGCTCGAGGACATGGCCGCTGGGGGCGCCCAGGAGCCCGCTGGTGAGCCCGGCGCTGCGGACGGGCCGACCCCCGGGGACACCCCCGCGGGTGCAGGGCAGGACGGCCCAGACGGCGCCGCGGACGAAGGCGTGGCGAGTGGGGAACTGGACGGGGACGAGGCGGGTGAGGGGGAGGAAGTTCCGCCGCACCAGGCTGGGTCCGAGGACTTCGCGGCCATCAAGGAGCACGTCGACTCCGCGGCGGAGGAAGCCCAGGGCTACCGGGACGAGCTCGACAAGGCAGCGGAGGAAGCCACCGCGGCGGAGGAGGACGGGGGCGACCCGGACAAGGTGGCCAAGCTGACCGAGCAGGCCGACAAGCTGATGGAAGCGGTGGGGGAGCTGCAGCAGGACGCGCAGGACGCCATCGACGACGAGGACGCGGAGAAGGCGAGTCAGGCGGCGCTGAAGCTCGGCAAGCTGTGCCAGCAGTTGCAGGGGCTGGTGACGCAGGCGTCTGGGCACGCGGCGCCGCACAAGGCCCCGGACGAAGCGGTGACCGAGCAGGAGCCGATTCCGTCGCTGACGCTGTGGGTGAACAAGTACAAGTCTTCGGTTCGGTGATGCGATGGCGACCAGCTCTCTCGTAATCGAGGAGCTGACCGGCAAGAAGCGGCGTCTGGAGCTTCGCGGTCCGGGGCTCCCGTTCCAAGGGGCCGAGTGGCCCGTGGAGAACCGCATCCCGACGCGGTGGAACCCGGGCAACCCGGAGGCGACGCAGCACGTAGTAGGCCCGACGGACCCACCGAGCGAGTGGGAGGGGGTGTGGCGGACGAGCATGCTCATCGCGTGCCCGAGCAAGTACGGCGACGCGACGGGGAACACGTTGGTGGTGTACGCGAAGACGCTGCACGAAATCGTGGACGACATCGCGCGGGGTGGGCAGCTGTTGCGGGTGACGTGGGCGAGCAGCGCAGGGTCGGCGAGCAGCCGGGTACCGATCCGGGAGCTGAAGATCACGCGGCTGGGTCGAATCGAGTCGTACGTGCCGAAGTTCCTGCGCACGGACGACCTGACGTGGAAGCTGAAGTTCGTCTGGGTGAGTCGAGATTCGGTGGGTCCGAAGACGACGGACACGCAGGGGCAGAACGCCATCGCGTTGCTGCGGCAGGCGATGATCGCGCAGGGGAATGCATCGGCTGCGATCACCCGGCCCCCCACGGTGAATTTCACCGGGCAGTCCCTGCTCGGCACCCTGGAGACGCTCACGGACGCACCGATGGCGCTGATGAACGGGTTTGCGCAGGACGCGGAGGTCATCACCCACTCGATGAAGGAGGTGGGCGACCTCGTGAACAAGGTGAAGGACATGCCAGCGGCGCTGCTGAACCGCGCGCTCGACGTAGCGACCAACGCGGTGAGCGTGGCCAATCAGTTTGTGGACCAGGTGAGTCGCAAGGGGCCGGAGGCCATCTGCTCATCGAACAAGGTGAGCTCCCTCACTCGGGCGGCGGCGTACTACTCGAACGCGCAGACGCAGGCGCAGTACATGGCGCAGGTGAACGCTGAGCTGGCGATTCGGCTACGGCGGGCTCGGATCGCGGGGGCGGCGCAGACCACGGGGGCGAGCGCGACCGGGAGCGACCTGCTGGCGGTGTACATGCCGCGGGACGGGGACACGTTCCTGAGCATCTCGCAGCGGTACTACAACGCTGACCTGGCTGGGGAGCTGGCGCGGGCCAACGGGCTGCCGGCGTACACCATCAGCCCGCCCGACCGGGTACCGGTCATCGTGCCGGTTCGCGCGGTGCTCGACCGGTTGGGGAGCGTGTAGCGTGCCCGGGCGCGAGGAACCGATCCAGAGCTACTACCCGAGTGCCCGGGTGCGGTTCATTCTGCGGTTCGAGGACTGGGGGCGGGTGACCACGGCAAGCGCGCCGGTGAAGCCTCCGCACCTGCGCAAGGGCAAGAGTGACGTGAGCACGGTGCAGCTCCAGGTCGTGGAGCAGCCGGACGGGAGCTTTCAGTTGGTGCAGCCCGGGGGGGACCCGAACTCGATGGGGAGCCCACAGGAGCAGCGCAGCTCGAGCGACAGCAAGACGTGGGTGGTGGACGGGATTATCCCGCTGACGGCTGACCCGAAGTTCAACGGCATCCGGACCGCGGACACGCTGTCGCTCGAGGTGGCCTACCGGGACTTCCCCTTCGACCCGCGGGCGATCCGGGCGTGTGCGGTGGAGTACTTCGAGGGGTGCATCACGCCGGAGGACTACCAGCGGGGCATCAACGGGGAGATCCGGGCGGACGCCACGCCGGCGGGCGGGTTGCCCTACCACGTGGTCCCGGACGAGTACGTGGACCCGTACGGCCGGCGGCGAACCAACCTACGGTTCAGCGGGTGGGTGGATGAGTGGGACGACGAGTGGCCATCGGAGGACGCGCCCACGGTGCGGTTCGAGTGCGTGGACAACACGTTCCTACTGCTCAACCAAGACGCGCCGCAGAAGCTCGTGCTCGATCCGGCGCTGCCGATCGACAAGGCCATTGCCACGTACCTGGCAAACTTTCCGCAGATGCGCGGGATGAGCGTGACGTACTTGCCGCGGGTGACGCGGGACAAGGTACCGGTGCTGAAGGCGGTTCTGCTCGCGACCAAGTTCCAGCCGAAGCTCGGGCCTTCTCCGAGCACGGGTGGGTCAGGTAAACTGAAGGTGTGGGACTACCTGACGGACGTGTGCCGGGCCATCGGGCATTCGGTGCGCGTGGACGGCAACAGCATCATCGTGCAGACGCCTCGGTCGCTGTACGACAACCGTCTGCCGGCGCGTGCGGAAGACCCCTTTTCGGGACGGCGGTTACCCGGGGGCCGCGTACTGACGCGGCGGCTGTACCTGTACGGGCGGAACATCTGGGAGATGGGGAGCAAGCGACGGTTCGGCACGTACCAGCCGAAAAACGTGGAAGTGAGATGTTACCAAACCGACCGGAAGACCACGTTGGTGGCGCGATTCCCGGAGACGAAGGAGGACCGGTTGGCGCATCCGGCGCCGGGTGACGCGACCGAGCAGAAGTGGTCGGTGTTCACGGTTGAGGGTATCGGTGACCAGAAGACGCTGAAGCTGGTGGCGCAGAGCTACTACGAGACGATGGGGCGCAACGAGCTATCGGTGCGGGTGCAGACCAGCAACTTGGGAAGCTACGGGGGTGGCAACCTGGACCCGGACGCGCTCGACTTGCGGCCCGGGGACGCGGTGGACGTTGAGCTGATGCGGGACCCGAGCGAGGAGGGCATCAGCACCACTGCGGGCGAAGTGACGCGATCGTTGGACCAGGGCGCAGCGGACTACTTGCGATCGCTCGGGTTCGGCGCAGCGTTGGCGGATGCGTACCAGGCCGCGGTGAGCGGCATCGGGTTGCAGAGCACGTTTCGGGTGAAGACGCTGCAGCACGCCTGGGATGGGTCGGGGGACAGCCAGCTCGGGCTGACGCTGGACCTCTGCAACTACGTGGAGGTGCGGGTGGACAAGCCCAGCACGGACGACACCACGTCGAACGATCTGGCAGACGCCACGAACACGCAGCAGCCGGTGGACGTCATCGTCGAGGACTCGGTTGCGACATGAGGAAGGGAAACCTGTTCCGAAGGGTTCCCCCGTTGGATGCGGCAACGGTGGGGGTGGCCTACGAGCGACCGGGCAACGACACGCGGGAGTGGATCAGTTTCGGAACGGTCGCGACGGACACCGACGGCGGGGACGCGGTGATCTTCCACGAGACGGATGGGCAGGTGTACGTCCGAGTGACGCTGCACCCGTCGCTACGGCCGGCGATGTGCCGGGTTGGGTCGCAGGTGGCGGGCAACGGCGAGGCGGATTACACGCCGTTCGTGCCGGGGGACGAGGTGTTGGTGGCGTTGCCGGCGGGGCGGGAAGATGCCGGCGCGACCATCATCTGCCGGCTGAACAATTCGCTCGATGCGTTCCCGATGGACAGCATCGCGGGGCAGGATCCGACCGGGAACAACTTCGCGTTCAGCCGGCGGCGCACGCCGATGATCCACGAGTACGCGGGGCCGGTAACGTTCCGCAGTGCGATCACGGGGGCGTTCTTCAGCATCGACAAGGCGGGGGTGGTGATGTTCAAGAGCGGCACCAACTCGGTGCTGCAGCTGGGAACGGACGGATTGGCGTATCAAGGGGAGAGCTCGAGCACGAGCCCCCCCAAGTTCATGCTGCAGCTGCTCGAGACGCAGGGGCAGTTCATCGTGCAGGTGGATGATGCCTACTTCCAGCTATCCAGCTCGAGTGCGAGTACGGAGGTGAACCTCATCAGCGTGCCGGGACCGCTGGCGATCGGGACCAGCGGGAACGCGCCACTGGAGCACGTGACGACCACGGAAGCGGTGGCGAACATCCTGTGCGCGTTGGGCACCATCGTGGGGGTACCCTGGACGCCGGTCAACGTGGCAGCGGCGTTGGCGGCGGCGTCGGTCGCGCCGTTGAATCCAGCGGTCGCTACGGCATTGGTGGCGGCGTTCGGCACCCCGGTGACCCCGGGCACGCAGCTGGTGAAGCCTCTGGTACCAGGCGCCCTGGTGCAGATGGTGCCGGGCATTGGGTGCGTGGGTCTGACCGCAGGGTAACGCCATGGGATTCCCTCCTCCTCCAGACGGACCGAACACCCCGCAGGTGCCGGGAGCTCCGAGCGCGCTGCCGGCGGGTGGGGCAACCATCGGGGTAGCGACTCCATCGATGCCCGCGGCGCCGGCCGGGTTCTTGATCTGCGGGTTTGGCTTTCCGTTGCCGTTTGGCTTGGCGTTCAGCCTGCGCATCCCGCCGTTCCCGCCGTTCCCGATCCCGCCTTCGTTCAACTTCCTGCTGCGACTGCGCTGCGACCTGAGCGACCCGTTCAGCGCAGATTTCGGCTTTGGTGGTGGCCGAGTGGTCAACGCAGACCCCGAAGCGGATTCCGAGTTCGGGGCGTGATACCCTCCGGGGGTGGCCGCTGTACAAATTCAGATCAACCAGGTGGCGCTTCCGCCGGGGGTGCCCGGGGTCGCGCGTGAGGACCTCAACCTCGGAGTGGTGACGCTTCAGGCCATCGGTGGGCCGTATCTGGCCTACCAGTGGAGCATCATCGACAAGCCGATCGACATGAGCGTGCCGGTCAAGAGCGCGGCGGTGCTCACGGCGCCGGCGATGGCGAGCACCAACGTGAACCCGGTGGACCTGGCGGGCACGTACTACGTGCAGGTGTTGGTCGACTCCGGATCGGGACTGGGCGCCACCATCGACGACATCGCGCGAATCACGTTCTACGCGGGGACGGCGTTGGCAGCGGCGGCCGACCAAGTACCGCGGCGGGTCATCGCGTTTCGGGAGACCATCGAGCACAACGCTCCGGACGTGCTCGACGTGGGAGGCAACCCGGAGGGGTGGGCGCGGGAGTGGCGGCGTTGGTTCGCGAACATCTCGCGGCTGAGCTACGTGGTGACCTCACCGGTTTCGCCCGGCCAGGACACGTATGCAGCGTACGCGATGACGGGGAAGATCCAGTACTCAGCGGCGCTACGCACGGACGGAACCACGTACGTGGGACTGGGGCCGGGCACGCTGTCGGCGGTCGGTGATGTGCGATTGCCCGAGACGTACGAGATCCGGGGCAAGGTCGCGGGTGGAGCGTTCAGTGCGGTGGCGTTGAAGATGACGCTCGCCGATACCGCGTACCCGGGTCAGCGTGTGTTACGGCTTGGGTCAGCGCCGTACGACTCCACGATCGCGTTGGAGTGCGCGAGTGGTGGGTTGCACATGTTCACGACGGCGACGCATTCACCACAACCGAGCGCGTGGAAGATCGATACGGCATCGGTGCGGTGGTACAACCCGGGTGGTTCCCTGACGTTTGAGTCGGTGAATCAAGGGGCGGCCGGTCAACCCGGTGGGACTGTGTACTTCATTGCGCCGGCGGGAATGGCCGGAGGTGGGGGCAACGCGGCGGGGGGTGGGTTCATCAGCTACACCGGGGCCCCCCAGGGAGCTGGAAACCCGGGCACGGTCGTATGGAACATCTCACTGGCGGCGTACGCGTTTCGAGCGATGCAGCTTTCGTCCAACGTGATGGCGAACACGGCACAGCTCGAGCTGGGCGAGAACAGCGCAAGTGGGCTGTGGGCGGGGCTCATCAAGGCGGCAGACGGAGCACCTGCGGGGCCGTACGTGCAGTTCGGGTTGGACCTGACGCTACAGGGTGGAACCAACGCCAATGTGACGGACGCCAAGCCGGGTAACCTGTACTTGTCCGCGGGGGCGCAGATTGCAGGTGGTAACAAGCGGCCTGGAGCGGATGTGACCATTACCCCGACTGCCCGTAACGATGCGTCGAAGAAGCCCGGGTTCTTCGTCTGGTACAACGGATGCATGCTCACGGCGGAACAGGCCGAGGGGGAAGATACGTACTTCAGCGCAAACCAGTGCATGCTCTGGCAGAACAGTGCGGCGACTGGCAAGAGCCACCTGACCGCGAAGACGCAGGCGACCGGGGGTTACCTGCTGATCGAGACAGTAGCCTCGGCGCTGACGGTGTTGTGAGGGAACCATGGGAACTGCGATTCACTGGAAGCATTGCTACTTCAAGCACATCACAGCGCTGAATCCGTTCACGTTCAACGTGGTGCTCAACCCGCTCGAGGGTCGGCCGACGGACGACTGCGAGTTTCTGATCGAGCTTGTAATGGGAACGTACGTACCAGGCACACCGACGCAGACCCTGTTCGATACGTGGAAGCTGACGGCGCATTTGCGTACTGGGACGCTCACGGTGAACGAGGCGACCAAGCGGGGACCCGCAGCCGGATCCAACCCTACGTTCGCTGTAGAAGGAGATCCAAACTACGCCCCGGACGGTCGCGTGGTGTTCGCGAAGGTAAACAACACCACGATGAGCATCACGGTGGATCCGACGGTTGCAGCTTCGTTGTTTCTGGGGTTCGCGCCGAACGACTTTCTCGACTTCCAACTTTGGCTCGACATCCGCTGCGCGTTCAGCTGAGCCGGTTGCAATGTCGGGCATCACCGTCATCGTCCCGTTCTCGCGGCCCTCACAGGTGGGGCACGTCGTTGCGTGCTTCGCGCGGCAACGTTATCAGGACAAGCGATTGGTGGTCGTGGAGAACGGTGCTGCGGTAGGGCAGTGGACGTTGCCGGCAGACGCAGTGTTGACGGCTAGTAGCGGGCCGGCCGAAGCGCGCAACGTCGGACTCGACTACGTGCGGCAGCATGGCGGGGGTGGGTTCGCGATGTTCGATGATGACGACTACTACGGCCCGGGCTACCTGGAGGAAGTCGCGCAGGCGTTGTGCAAGGGTGCGGACGTAGTGGGCAAGGCCGCGCTGTTCGTACGGGTCCAGGCTGGGTTGCGTGCGGTACTGGGCGGACCTGAGCACATGTGGTGCCGGTCGTTGTTCCCAGGCTGCACGCTAGCGGGCTGGGCGGACACGGCCTGTGAGTTCCCGGACCGACGAGTGGGTGAGGACTCCGCGTGGTTACTGGCGATGATCGCGCAGGGGGCGCAGATGTGGGCAGGTAGTCGGTTCGGGTTCTGCTACGACCGGAGCGGGGTCGACCACGCGCTGCAGGTCGAGGATGATGTGCTGCTGCGCTGTTGGGCGCGCGGGAACGCGAAGGCGTACGACTTTGGGGACTGGGACCCGGGTGTGGTGGATGGGGTAATGGACGTGGTGCCGGCGAAGCTCGAGCTCGGGGAGTATCGCGTGAGTGACGACCCCGGGGCGCGTGCGGCGGCGAACCGGTTGGGCTGGAACCTGGAGGAGATGGCTCGCATGCCGATACAGATCCTTGGGGGGACCGGATGATCGGCTGGGGCGCATCGCCGTGGGGACTCAGCCCGTGGGGGGCGCCGAGTTCAGCGGTGTTTCAGTTGCTCGGAGCAGTTGCGATCCGGGAGAACATGGTGCGGCTCACGTTCAGCGACCCGGTGTACTGGTCGCAGTGGTGCGACCCGTTCGATGGGGCGAGCGTAGAGCGGTACACGATCACGGCGGTGGCTGGAACGATTGACCTGTACGGCAAACCGGTACGTGATGTGGCGCCGGCGTTGGTGGAGCGGACGGCAGCGGGGGGTGGGACGCAGGTGGACCTGTGGCTGGACCGTTCGATGAGCGGCTTCGGAGCCCGGTATGTGGTGGGATGCAACGGGTTGCAGAGCGTGTTTGGAATGCTGCTCGATCCGACCGCGACCAGCGCCACCATCGACGGATTGACCCGGGGCCGACCGGCGCCCACCATGGATCTTGCGGCGCCGGCGGGGGACTTCGCGAACCCGCAGACGCTCTCAGCGTTGCTCGATCCGCTCGCGGGTGTGAGCGTGGACCTGCTGGGGACGTTCCCGGTGGACTCGCAGGGGGACTACGCCCGGGACGAAGGGTTGACGTCGCTGAAAAAGCGCATCTTCCGGCGGCTGACTACACGCAAGGATGCGTTCGCTCACCTGCCGGGCTACGGGGTGTTGGTGCCCGGAGCGGTGAAGCAACTGGCGCGGCAGTCGTTGGTGCTGACGTTGGCAACCGACGCCGAAGCGCAGATCAAGCTGGAGCCCGAAGTGGTCGCGGCGAGTGTGCGACTGGTGCGGTCGGGTGATGGGTTGTACCTGTACCAGGTGAAGGTGAAGACGATCCATGGGTTGGCATTCGACCTGACCGCGCCGGCCCCGTTCTCGATTGGAGCATGACCCCGTGCCTGACCTACCTACCAGATTAGCCCTGTACGAACTGGGGCGGCAGTACATCATCACGCACGCGCGGAAGATCGATCCGGCGCAGGTCGATGTGGCCGGCAGCGATGCCAACCTGTACGTAGGGTCGCAGAGCTACGTCGGGCACGCGGTCGTGCGGCAGCTTGGCGAACGGGTCAACGCGCTGCTGCTCGATGGGTGCGACGGCGAAGACCTGGACCGGTGGGTGTTCGACAACCTGAACGGTCTCATCGTACGCAAGGGGGCGAGTGCGGCAGTGGACACCGTGCAGTTCAGCCGGGCGGTGGCGACGGTCGGGGCGGGAACCATCCCGGCGGGGACGATGGTCAAGAGCGGGGACGGGATCGAGTACGTGACGCTGGTGGACGCGACCTTCAGCGCGCTGCAGCTGACGGCGACGGCGACGGTGCGGGCGACGCAAGCGGGGCATGCCTATCAGGTGGGGCGGTACCAGCTCCGGACGTTCGCCAACCTGGCGGCCATCTTCGATGCATCGATGCTGGTGGACAACGCGGAGCCTGCCGCCGGCGGAGAGGACGTAGAGGGGGACGACACGTTGCGCGAACGCGCCCGGGCGCTACCGGGGCAGCTGCGACGGGGGACGCTGGGTGCAATCGAGTTCGGCGCCAGCTCAGTCGCGGGGGTAACCAGCGCGATGGCGCTGGAGGTGTTTGACAGCCTCACGCCGGCGATGCTGGCCAAGGTGGTGATGCTCTACATCGCGGACTCAAGCGGGGTGAGCAACCTAGCGCTGGGCAATGCGGTGCAGGTCGCGTTGGGCGAGTGGCGTGCGGCGGGCATCCAGGTGGTGGTGAGCAACAGCGTGCCGGAGCTGACGCAGGTGCAGTTGCACCTCGGGTTCTCCGGGTCGGTGGACACGGTTGCGCTCACGGCCGAGGTAGCGGCGGCGGTGGTCACGTACGTGAACTCGCTCGGAGTGAACCAGCCGCTACTGCGCAACGCGTTGGGGACGGTGCTCACGCGGTTCACGAGTGCGGGGTTGGTGGCCAGCGCGGGCAGTGTCGTGAGCCCGGCGGGGGACCTGTACCCGACGACCGGGTATACCTTGCGGATGCGACCTGAAGACGTGGTGCTGGTATGAGCAGCGTTCCGCTTTCGGTCACGCAGCTGCTGGCGCTCTGGCGCAGCGTGGTGGATGACGGCTACTCGCGGCCGTTGCTCGAGCTGCCGGACAGCGGCATCGAAGTGATCGAGCAATCGACGGAGCAATGGGCGCGGGTGTCGTTGGCGGTAGATCGCACCACGCAGGCGATGTTCGTGTTGCCGTGGAGTGGGCAGAGCGACGACCCGGCGAGCGGGGCGGCGTTGGCGTCGGTGGTGCTGTCGGTGACCCGCACGACCGCGTTCGAACATCCGTTGATCCTGCGGGCGGGAACCAGGGTGCTGCACCTGGCGACGGACTACAGCGACACCGGGCCGGTCTCCGTCGAAACGGGGTTGGTGTACATGCTGCGAAACGACCTCATCCTCGATCCGGGTTCCCCGGGGCCGGTGACGGGAGTCGCGGATGCGGAGCGTCCGGGGTGTTCGTACAACGATCCATTGCCAGGCAGCATCACGACGATCGAACAGTTCGGAGCGACGGCGCACAACACGGGGGCGAGCATCACGCTTGACGGCGTATCCAACCACTTGAGCATGCCGAACACCCCGGATGTGCTGACGCCAGCGCACGTGGGGCAGTACGTGTTGATGGTGGCGGGGGCGAACGCAGGACAGGTCCGCCGGGTGGTTGGCTACTCGAGTGCGACCCCGCCCCAGGTGATGCTCGACTCGATGGCGGTCTTGTTTGGATTTTCGGGGTTTTTTGGGACCCCGGTGGTTGGTAGTTTGATGACGCAGCTGGTGAGCGGGGCACAAGGGCGGGTGATCGCAGTTTCAGCTACCGACGAATTTCTATTGGTGGAAACGACCTTCGGGACGTTCATCCCCCTGCAGACGGCCATCAGCGACATCGCTGGATCGTACGATGTTCATCATGTGGAGCGGCAGGGGCAGATGACGCCGGAGGCGGGCACCGCGAGCTGGCAGGTGCTGCCGTGGACCAGTGCGCTCGGGATCGCCGTGACAAACTTGGCCGCACCGGTGGGTGGCAAGTCGGCAATGTTGGACGAGCTCGGTGGGCAGCGCGGGGTCGGGCGTGCGCCGGGGATGTTGGACGGGCAGTACCGCAAGCTGGTGGCCACGCCGGCGGACACCATCTGCCCGAACGCAATTCGGCGGGCGGCCAATCGCATCTTGGCGCCGATGGGTGAGAGCTGCTGCTTGCGCGAAATCGGGGGGCCGCTGTTCTTGGGAGCGTTCGCGGATGCCGGGTCGAGTGCGGACCTACCGCAGCACCCGGACGTGAACTTCGCAGCGGATGTGGATCCGGCATTGTGGCCGTTGGATCGGTTCAAGCGGGTGATGGCCTACCAGGAGTCCCGGGGGTACTTCGAGGTGGGGGTGCCGCGGCTGAACCTGGACGAGTTCGGAATCCCGGCGGACGCAAACCCGGTGGGGATCGAGAACTGCGCGGACTCGACGGTTCCGTTGAACTTCTACGATGGTTTCCCGTGCGGCAATGCAGTCGTGCAGGGGGCCGTGTACGATGCGGTAGACCGGGCCCGAGCCGGTGGCGTGAGTTTCACCCTGTACGTCGAAGACGTCGGGTGCTTCTGAGCGAGGTACAACATGAGCAGCGGCGGCAAGCGACTCGTCTACACGTGGCAGCAGCGCATCCTCACCGGGGACTGGACGCGGATGCAGGACTTCCAGAACGCGGACCGGTCTGAGGTGCTGCGGCGGCTGTACGGGGACGTGCCGACGGCAGCGTTGACCCAGCCCGGGGTGCACACCGAGGAGACGGGCGCCGTGGCAACCCCGCTGCAGGCGGATGTGCTGGGTGGGTTGATGGTCCAGTGCGACCACCCGACCAACATTTTCGTGAGCCCCGGGGCGCTGATGGCGTGGACGGGTACACCGGTCGGGGACGACTCGGGCGCGGTGTTCGTGAACGATCCGGGCGTGACGGCGATACTGCCGGCGCTGGCGTTCGTGGCCAACGGTGGGGCAGGTCCGCGCATCGACGTGATCGAGTGTCAACCGGTGGAGGTGTTGGTCAGCACGCTCACTCGGGATATCTACGACCCGGCGACGCGGCTGTTCTCGCCGGTGGCGGGTCTGGACTACGTGAAGGAGATGCGGCTTGTTTACCGCATCACGAGTGGGGTGGCGGGTGGTGGGGCGCCGGCGCTCAGTGCCGGATGGTTGCCGCTGGCGGTGGCCGTGGTGCAGCCCGGGGCGACCGGTTGGAATGACAGCGACTTCTATGATGTTCGTCCCTTGGTGGACGAACGCGTGCCCGCACCGTTTGGTGGATTGAATAAGCGGGGCCGGTTCGTGGATGGGGAGTACGAGGCCATCCGGGACGTGGGCGGTACGACCTACACCGTGACGGGCTGGGCGGTGTTCGAGCTCGGGCGGTACTACGCAGGCGGGGCGCTCTACCGGAGCACCTGCGTCACGCATGCCGAGCGGCTGTCTGGCGTAGGTGATGCGAAGCACGTGGACGCGCATGTCGCGAGCAACTGTGCGCCAGGCTGCGACCTGAACGAAATCGTGTACATGCTTGCCGGGTTCCCGATGGGGTTACCGCGATGGGTGCGGTACAGCGAAGCGGCGATTGGCCCGATTCGGTTGCCGAATGGCCCGCGGGGCATCGTGTTCTTCCAATCACACAACGGGGTGTTCGGTGGGTTGCACACTTCCGCGACGGGCGTCATCAGTGTGGCGCTGCCGGCCATCTGTGGGTTCACGGTGGCGGCGGAGTGTGTGGTGATGGGAACCTCGACGGAGGGATCCACTGCGATGCCGGATGCCGCGCGGCTCGCGAACCGCATCTGCCGGTGGGCGAACCTGGGGGCGCACTTCGCGGGGGTGCCAGGGGGGCCGCCGGACAACACGATGACGTTCACGGTGTCCGGGCTCGAGGACATCATGCCGATCCAGGCGGCGGCCGTCATCCTGGACATCCGGCTCAACGCAGGTGGGTTGGTCGTCCCGAACGAACTGACGGTTACCCAAGTCGATGCGGGGTCTGGGGTGTCGCTGGGGATGATCGCGCATCTGGTGTCGATGGACTACACCGGCGGTTACCACCACTTCCAGGTGCGGGTGCCGTTGGAACTTCCGATCACGCCGTACACCAGTGGTATCCGACCGGCGAGCACGATTCGTGTGGTCGGGATCGGGGCCCTCGCGCCGGTGTACTCCGCGGGAGATGCGTACGTGGTGGGCTACGAGTTCTGAGGTGCGGCCGTGGACGTTGCCGCAAACATCGCCCAGCTCATCGGGTTCCTGCCGACGGCTGGGCCGTTCGTGGCGTTGATGTTGCTCGCGTGGTGGTTGTCGCTCGAGCGCAAGGAGCGCATCGCGGCGCAGGCGGATGCGACTGCGATGCGGGACAAACGGGTGTCCGAGATGAAGGAAACGACCGCGGCGCTGGCCGAGCTTGGGGAAGCAACGCGGTCCTGTCTGAAAGAGCATGACCAGCACGTGGACCGGGTTGTGAACATGTTGCGTCAGCCCTACATCCAGGGGGAGCGCTGATGTTCGGTCTGGCCAAACGGTTGGTGAAAGCCTGGGAGGGGCGTCAGCCGGAACGCACTGCAGAAACCCTGGAGGCCGAACGGCGCTACCAGGCGGCGCTGCAGAGGGTGCGGGCGGTGACGGTGGAGATTCGGCCGGAGCGCACTCCGCTCGGGGACGAAATCACGCAACGGGTGTCGATAGCGGACCTGTTGGCGAAGGAGGCACTGCAACGATGACCGAGCGCAAGCCACTGGAGTCGATTCGCCCCCCGATGGAGAGCCGGCCGGACCTCGAAGGCGTGGTGGACCGTGAGAAGCTCCTGCTCGCGTGGGTCGCGATGACGGAGGCGCTCACGGGGCTCACCACCGTGACGGAGCGACACGAGGCGGACAACGTGCGGACGCGGGAGGACAATGCCCGAACCCGGCGGGTGGCGATTGCGAGCTGCGTGTTCGTGGCGCTGGTGGCGGTTGTGGTCACAGTGCTGGGCGAGCGTGCGGTAGCGATGGTGGTAGACCACTGCGACCAGGTGGTGGCGGGCGCGGTCTCGCGCTGATACAGTCGGGGAGGTGAGGAGGTGCTCCGGGGCAACCTGGAGTCTCTGAACCCCCGACGGCCTGCGCCACGTCTTCCCCCGGACCCGCGCAGGCTGTCGCTTTTTGAGCTACCCTCGGGGGCATGTTCGACACCGACAGTCCGCACCTCCTCGGCGACCCTCAGCTCCCGGCTCCACTCGACCAGGAGACCATCGTGCGGCTGGTGCGGGAGGGTAGCGACCGCGTGACGCTGGCGGCGTGGGTCGAAGTGGTGTCGGGGGTAGACCTGATGACGCTGCCGATGAGCGTGGACGGGATCTACGTGGGGGTGAGTGCGCGGACGGCGCAGCGGCTCGCGGACATCCTGGGCTGCACGTTGCCGAGTGCGAAGCTGTTCGACCTCGGCTACCTGGCGGCGAAGCACCAGCTCGAGCCGGTGACGTACGCGCCGGGAAGCAAGCATCGGTTTGTGTGCTTGGGTGGGCGACGCGTGGTGGTGAGCGACATCGGCGCGTGGGAAGTGATCGTCGAGCACACGATTGCGGTGGGGGTGCAGCTGGCTGCGTTTGGCGCGCAACCGGGCGAGCTGGTGATGGGGCAGGACAAGGCGTGGATCTTGGACGCGGGAACGAAGCAGGGTCGCGGGTGCAATTACGGGTTCTACTCGGCGCGTGCGCCGAACCGCGCGGTGTCGCCGGGGCTCACGCTCTGGCAGTCGGTGGGGACGGCGCACAACCTCGAGCACCAGGACTACTCGCAGAGTTTTCGTCCGGCGCGGCTGCGGGACGGGGCGGTGCTGCCGACGCACTCGGACCCGGCGCCGGCGCGGTACCCGGGAGTGGATCCGGAGCCGGCGCGGGCGGTTCCGGTGGACCCCGCTGACCCGGCCCCCGCCTTGGACTCGGGGCCGTCGGCCAAACCCGCTTCCCCAAAGGGTTGGCGGCGGGGGTAGACCCGGACCGGGGGCGGGG
>PMZA01000270.1 GCA_003170595.1 Armatimonadota bacterium | reverse complement strand
CCATCGCCTTGAGGGCCTCGGCGTCTGGCGCGGTCGTGAAGTTCAGGCGGCCGAGGGCGCGGGTGATGACCTCAGGCTTGAGCGCCTGGCCGGTGAGAGTCTTTAGTTCGGCGTTGAGGGCGGCGGCCTGTGCCGTGGGGCTCTTCGCGAGCTTGTCGGTGACCTGGCGCAAGGCCTGCACGAAGGCCGCCACGACGTCGCGGTGGGCGGTCAGGAATTCCTTGCGCGCCACGAGGACCGTCACCGGATACTTGCCGTCGCGCCAGATAGCCTTCCAGTCGAGGACGACGGTGGCGCCGGNNCCCCAGGGCTCGGGCACGCACGCCGCGTCAAGCTGGCCGCGCTCGAAGAGGCCGAGGATGTCCGGGTTCTGGACCGCGAGCACGGAGGTCGTGCCGCCCTCGTCCGTGAGCTTGAGGCCCGCCTGCTTGAGAAGGTGGCGTAGCATCGCGTCCTGCGTATTGCCGAGCTGCGGGACGGCGATCTTGCGCCCGGCGAGGTCCTTCAAGCCGGCGACGCCGCTGCCCTTGCGGGCGACGAGCACTGAGCCGCCGTTGGCGACATTCGCGATGAGCACAAGGTCGGCGCCCTTGGCGAAGNNGTCCGGCGTTGAAGGTCTTCGTCGCGAGGGTTGCCTTGCCGGCGAGAGCCTTCGCGAAGGTGCCATCCGCCGCTGAGAAACCGAGCACCGCTGGAGCGTGAGTAACGTTGGGGAAATAGCCCACCGTGACCGTCGGCAGTGACGGCGCGACGCTAGTCGTCGCCGCCTGACGCGACGGACATCCAGCCAACACCAACAGCGCCGCAGCCAAGAACAAGGCCCAGCCGGCCGCACAATGAGTTGCACCGATTTTCGAGTGTCGTAGGTTCGTCACTAGTACCCCACCATTAGCTGCGCCCCGAAGAGGTCGTTCTTCACGTCCCCGGGCTTGTCGCGCTCAAGGTCCCACTCGGCCGTCAAGCGGGTATTGTCATCCAGTTGGTGCGCATAGCCGACGCTGATCCGGTGCCGGTCGAAGAGGCTGGGGCCGCCGCCCTTGGCCCGTCCGGAGTAGCTGTCATAGCGCGTGAAGAGCATGCCCCGCGGGCCGGGCCGCCACAGGCCCATCGTGTACCAGCCCCGCAGCGGCGCGCCTTCGGTGTCCCCGCCGTAGTACTCGGCCTGGACGCCCCACGGCCGTGCCGGAAGATAGGCGTGGAAGCCGAGCACGTCATCCTCGAAGTTCGCCCCGGCCTTCGTCGAGAAGTAGCGGCCGTTGAAGTAGCTCGCCCCAACTTCCGCGTACCGTCGCCCGCCCGCGCAAAGGAAGGGTTTGTCCACCCGCGCCACGACGGTCTTGTTGCCGTTCGCCTCGCCGGTCACGCCGCCGGTCGTGAAGGGGTCCACGATCCCCTGCCCGTTGATGAGCGCCAGCGCGAAGTTGCCGTAGTCGCCGGTGCCGTAGTCTGTCCTCTGCGCCTGCTGGAACAGCACCCGGTCGCGGGTCCCGGTGTAGAAGAGCACCAGGCCCGCGTCGTAGCCGCTCGGGAACTCCTTCTGAGACAGCCAACTCGTCTCGAAGGGCAGCATGACCCCCGTAGACTGGGGCGTCTCGAACCCGAAGGGAACCTTCTGCTGGCCCAGCCTGATCCGCCACGGCCCGCTCGGCCTCAGGGAGTAGTCGAGGAAGGCGTTCTTGACCGCCGGCTTCCCCTGGGCCCAGTCGGCCTCGATCTCGGCGAAGGCCCGGTCGGTCGCCTGGAAGTCGAGCTTAGTCCGGGCGCGCCGCACCAGGAACTCGTTGCCGACCTTGCCTGACGCGACATCGGGATAGTCCTGCCACCGGCCCTGGAAGTACCCGCCGATCTTCACCCGGTCGTACCAGCCGGCTGGCTTGGCCGCAGGTGGGGCTGCGGGTTTCGCCCCGGGCGGAGGCATCGAAGCCGCCGGCTCCGGCGCCTTCGCCGCGTCCTCGGCAGCTCTCGTCGCCCGGGCCTTGATCTCGTCCGCCTGGGCCTGGGTGAGAACCCCGGCCTTCACCAGACCATCTACTACGGTGTCGACGTAGACCCGATCGGGGCTGGGAGGCGCCGGCACCGGCGAGGTCCACGCGGCCTGCGCAAGGCTGGCCGCGACCGCGGCTGCGAGGAGCCATGCTCCCGTCCTCACCTGTTCTCTCTCCCTGTGGTTCTCGTCATGCGGAACCTCACCCCACGAACGGGTCGGCGAACTTCTCGATCGCCTCGAAGACTTCCGGCCGCATGATCTCTGCCGGCGGAGCCTGACCGTCGACGATCATCTGACGGATCTGCGTGCCGCTGAAGCTGATCTGGACGTCCTCGCTGTGCGGGCACGTGCGGTTCGAGGCGACCCGGCCGCAGCGCTTGCAGTACCAGAAGTCGCCGCGGATGAAGACCGGCGCGATCTCGAGGTCGGGGAAGTTCGCGAAGAANNNNCCCGCGTAGCGCATCTCGGTGGGGAGGATGTTGAGGAGGACGCGCTCGTGCACGAAGTACTCGGCGATGAGCGCGTCGTAGGCCGCGAGGATCGACTCGTCGGTGAAGTCGCCCTTCTTCTTCTTGCCGATGATGGGGTGGATGAGGAGGCCGTCGACGAGGCCGAG
>PMZA01000310.1 GCA_003170595.1 Armatimonadota bacterium | reverse complement strand
GTATCGTTGGATCCACATCGTTCTACTCGCCCTGGTTGCATTCGTATCCGCGGCCGCCGCGCCGGCTGCAAGGCCATCTCCGGAAGCCGAGATCTACTTCACGCCCTTCTCGCACCTGGATTTCTACTGGGGCGGGACGCGCGAGGAGTGCCTGGCCCGCGGCAATGGCATCATTGCCAAGGCCATCCAGCTTGCCAGGCAATCCCCAAAGTTCCATTTCCTTTTGGAGGATGACGTCTTCGTCTCCAACTATGTGGAAACGCACACCGGCTCGGCCGAACTGGAGGAACTGAAGCGCCTGGTGAAGGATGGCCGCATCGAGATCGCCCCGAAATGGGCGGCCATCTTCCAGGGCCTGCCCGACGGCGAAGTTCATGCTCGCAACATGGCCATCGGCAAGCGTTATGCGCATGACGTGTTCGGCGTCGATGCCCAGGTGGCCCACATGGGCGATCTGCCCGACTACACGCCGCAGTTTCCGCAGGTCCTCAGCCAGTCGCGCATCCCGTTCATGGTGATGACGCGCATGGGGCNNGGAAGGCGATGGATGGCTCCAAGGCCCTGGTGTGGAACACGCTCAAAGGCTACGGCTGGGGCACGTTCCTGACTTCCAAGACCCAGCTTGATGACCAGAAGCGCCAGCGGTTCTTTAAGGACCTGGCGGATGTGCAGGCTACCACAAAAGGCCCCATCCTCATGAACTGGGGCACCGACCTGTGGGCGCCGCCGGATGACGTCGTGCACGCCCTCCGCTACTTCCGCCGCCAGGGCCATGACGTCGTCGCGCTGCACATCCTCCACCCCGACGAGATCGGCCTGCCCTTCCGCGGATCGTGGACCTTCGTCGATCCCGAGAGCGGTGACCGCACTGAGACCGACGCGGCCCTGACGCGCCAGGCCTATCGGGCGGCGGCCCACGCCCACTTCGAGGCACTCCAGGACGGCCTGCGCGCAAGCTTCATCGACTACCAGCTTTGCGACATGACGCGCCCCTTCGACCTCGCCCTCTCCGCCGTCCTCGCGAGGAGGCGGCGCGCAGGATGAACGATCGTTCACTCTCACCGGCGTCCGCCCCGGCCCGCGTCACACCGCGCGCGGTGGTGCTGGCTCTGGGCGTCCTGGTTGGCGTCGTCTTCTGGATTCACTGGGCCGAGCTTGTCCTCGGCGGACGTCGCGGCCATACCGCTCTCGCCAATACCGCCCTGCCGGTCGGGGCCTTCAGCGCCCTCCTCTTGCTAACAGGCATCAGCGCACTTCTCAACCGCCTCAAGCCAGGCCTGGGCCTCCGTCAGAGAGAACTTCTCGTCATCTATGCGATGCTCGCCGTCGCGACGGTCCTGGCGTCCTCGGGCGCCATCCACTTCCTCGTCCCCGGCGTCGCCTCGGCCTTCTACTTCGCCGATCCGGCCAACAAGTGGGAACTGTTCCAGCCCTACATTCCCGACTGGGTCGCACCTCACGACTACCAGCTTCTCCGCCCCTACTTCGAGGGCGACAGCGCCATCGTGTGGAAGGCCTGGCTCATCCCGAGTATCGTCTGGTGCGGCTTCCTCTTCATCTATGCCCTCTGCACCCTCTGCGTCGCGGCCATCGTCCGCGCCCAGTGGATCGAGCACGAGCGCCTCACCTTCCCCACCGTCTGGGTGCCGATCACCATCACCGAGCGCGGCGCTCCCTTCTGGCACAACCGCCTCGCGTGGCTGGGCATGGCCATACCCTTCCTCATCGGCACGGTCAACAATCTTCACCTCAACTTCCCGGCCGTCCCCGGCCTCGAGGTGCGCAACATCGATCTGTCGGCCCACTTCCGCGAGCGGCCCTGGAGCGCGATGGGGGGCCTCGGCATATCCTTCTATCCCTTCGTCGTCGGCGTCGCTTTCCTGCTCAGTTCCGAGATGACCTTCAGTTGCTGGTTCTTCTTCCTGCTCACGAAAGTCCAGCACCTCATCGGCGCGACCTTCGGCCTCGATCAGTGGGGCAGCGGCGGCTTCAGTGTCTTCCCCTACGAGGCGCATCAGGGCGCCGGAGCTTTCCTCGCCCTCGCGGGGCTCGCGGTGTTCGTGGGGAGGAAGGCGCTCGCCAGCGGGCTCCTTGCGATCTGGCGCGGCCAGGCTCACGAAGAGGTCCCGCGGTGGGCGCTCATCGGCTTCGCAGTCACGTTCGTCGCGCTCATCATCTTCTGCAGCGCGATGGGCATGAGCGTGCCAGTCGCGATCGTCCTGCTGCTCCTCTCCCTCGCCTATCTATCGGCGGCCGCCCGCATCCGGGCTGAGACCGGCAATGCCTGGCTCTTCGGCCCGGAGGTCGACCCCCACACCCTCCTCATCACCGGCCTCGGCCCCAGGTCCTTTGCGCCGCGCGATCTGACGATCATGGCCTACCTTGCCAGCATCTCCAGCTTCGACTTGCGCTGCACGTCGATGCCCCACCAACTCGATGCCTTCAAGATCTCCGAGGTCACCAACCTCGACCTCTCGTCGGTGACGCGCAGCCTCGTCCTGGCGCTGGCCTTCGGCATCCCCGTCGGCTGGGTCGGTGCGCTGAAGGTCTGGCATCACGTCGGCGCCCTGGCGAAGGGCGAGCCCTGGCGCGTCATGCAGGGGCGCCATCCCTTCGAGCTTCTCGCCAGTTACTTCACCGCCCCGCAGCCACCCGACCGCACCGGCCTTGCCTTCGTCGGCCTCGGCTCGCTGGTGACCGTGGGCCTCTTCATGCTCCGCGCGCGGATCAACAACTGGCCGCTGCATCCCGTCGGCTACGCGATGGCCAACACGCCGAGCATGTTCAACCAGTGGTTCCCCTTCCTGCTCGCGTGGGTCTGCAAGACCGCCGTACTGCGCTACGGAGGCCACCACACCTACCGCAAGGCCGTCCCCTTCTTCGTCGGCATGGTTGTCGGCGACATGCTCAACGGCGGCCTCTACACGCTGCTGGGGTGTTTCATCGACTCGATGCACGTCTATCCGGTAAACTGGTGAGGCCTGTCTCCGCATACCCGCAGGGAGGGAATACGATGTCGAAGCCCAAAGTTTTCGTGACGCGAGAGATTCCCGAAGTCGGCCTCAAGTTAGTGGTTGATAACACCGACGCCGAGGTATGGCCGGACCTTCTCCCGCCGCCCTACGAGGTGATCAAAGAGAAGATCGCCTCCTGCGACGGCCTCCTCGCGCTCCTCACCGATAAGATCGACGCGCCTCTCCTCGATGCCGCGCCGAACCTCAAGGTCGTCAGCAACTTCGCGGTCGGCTTCAACAACATCGACGTGGCGGCGGCCACGGCTCGCAGGATCCGCGTCGGCAATACCCCCGGTGTCCTCACCGAAGCCACCTCCGACTTCGCCTTCACGCTGCTCATGGGCGGCGCCCGCCGTCTGGTGGAAGCCTGCAACTATGCCAAGGCCGGGCACTGGCAGACCTGGGAGCCGCAGGGCTTCCTCGGCCAGGATATCTGGGGCGCGACGATGGGCATCGTCGGCATGGGACGCATCGGTTACGCCATGGCCCACCGCGCTCATCGCGGCTTCGACATGCGCATCCTCTACTACGACGTGAACCCGAGCGAGCATGCCGAGCGCGACTTCGGCGCTACGCGCGTGGACATGGACACCCTCCTCGCTGAGGCCGACTTCGTCTCGATCCACACCGACCTGAACGCTAGCACCACGGGCCTCATCAACCGCGATACCCTCGCGAAGATGAAGCGCAACGCCATCCTCATCAACAGCGCCCGCGGGCCGATCGTCGACACCGACGCGCTCTATGAGGCCCTGCGCGACGGGGTCATAGCCGGGGCAGCCATGGACGTCACCGAGCCTGAGCCGCTGCCGGTGGAGCACCCGCTGTACTCGCTGCCCAACTGCACGATCGCCCCGCACATCGCGTCGGCGACGTACACCTCGCGCAACAAGATGGCGCGGATGGCGGCGGAGAACCTGCTGGCGGGGCTCCGCGGAGAGGACCTGCCGAATCAGGTCAACCCCGAAGTCGGCTAGTAGGCCCTTCCCCTACCGCAGAGAAAACAGGCGGCGACCCTTCGGTCGCCGCCTGCTGTATTTCCTTCCTGCCTCTCAGCCTCAGACCCTAGGACCCGCCACCAAGTCGTGCGATAGCGGCCTTCGCCTCGGCGGTCTTACCCGCGTCCTTGGAGACTCGGATGAACGCCGTGAACTGATCCTTGGCCATGGTCAGCTTGACATCGTCCTTCTCTTGCTGCCCGAGGGTGGAGAGGGTCCACGCGAGGCCCCAGTGGGCGTCGGCGTTGCGGCCATCAGCCGTGACGGCCTCCTCAAACTTCGAGGCGGCGCCCTTGTAGTCGCCCTTGGCCTTCAGCGCTTGTGCATCCTGCACCATCTTGGCCACGTCGGCGGCAGATGCCGCGGGCGTCGCAGGTGCTCCACCGGGTGCTCCACCGGGAGCGCCACCAGGTCCGCCCATGCCTGGCATGCCGCCAGGCGCCCCACCGGGGGCTCCACCTGGCATGCCGCCAGGCGCTCCACCGGGCATGCCACCAGGTGCGCCACCAGGCCCGGACATCGAACCACCCTTGCCACCGGCTGCCCCACCGGGCATGCCGCCAGGCGCACCACCGGGAGCCCCACCAGGAGCCCCGCCCTTATCCCCCGCAGCGGCAGTTTTATCCCCGGCAGCCGCATCGTCGCTCTTCTTACAGGCGCCAAGCACGGCGACCAGAAGCGTCACCAACACAAGTATAGTCACCACATGCCGCACGCTCATGCTCTCATCTCCCCTAAAGGATGATCCGCGGATAGGCCCTTCCAAGTGTAGGTTCGAGGCTTATCCCGGTTAACCTCCGCGCCTAGCCGAGCCGGTCCAGACGATACAGCTTAGTCGGATTCTCGCAGAACCACATATGTGCGAGGTCGATCGCCTTCTCCACGGTCATCCGCCGGTCGACGACCATCCGCGCCAGCGCCGCCGCGATGTTCTCCTGCGCCATCGACAGGTGCCCCACGATCTTCTCCACGCACTGCGCACCGTAGTCGCCGCCGAAGGCCAGTATCTTCGTCGCAGGCACGAAGTCCACGTACTCAGGGATCGCGCTCTGGGTCATGTAGTACGAGACTATGTGCGCCCACGCCCAGTTGACGTAGACATTATGCCAGTTTCCGCCCATGATCGCCGTGTCGCGCACCCACGGGATGCCCATGTGGTAGATGTCGAAACGCGTGCCCGGATTGCGCTCGATGAGCGGAATGTTGTGCCGAGGGTCGAGGTTGCGGAAGTCGCCCCACACGCCGGCGTGGACTGCGAGGGTCATATCCGCCTCCCCGCATAAGCCGACGGATTTGTCCCGCAGATACCACTGCAGCGCCCACATCTCGCCGTCTTCCGCCGTTCGGCCCATCATCTTCGCATAGACGGCGGCCGCCTCGGCATCGCTCAGCGGCTCCGCATGCGGCTGGCTCATCATCTTCAGCCCGACGACCCGCTCGTTGTCGCGCAGATGGACCAGCGTCGCGCGGCAGAGGTCCAGGTACTCCGGCAGAGTCTTCGCCGTCATGCCTCGCTCGGAGGCCCGCTTCTCGACGGTTTCGCGCCGTTCAGGGAGGTCGCAGAGTATCCCGAGCGGCAGAATCGGCACCAGGAACCGCTCGGGATAGTCGGTCCGCCCCGCCTGGGTGAGCGAGTATTTGATGCGGCAGCGCCCGACGATGATCTCCTCGTACAGCCCCGGCTTGTTGGCGAGGCGCATGGCCTCGTTGATCGCGGGAATGGTCGCCGGGGTCAGGTCATCGAAGCCGTAGACTTCGCGCAGCGTCCGCCACATCGCCTCCGCATAGGCCGTGTATCGCACGGCAGGGAGGTAGGGCGCGATCCTCGCCCAGCGCTTCTCGAAGGGGATAGAGGTATCCATCAGGAAGCCCCGCAGGTTCCCGCCGTGGACGTCCTGTTTCTCTTCGGCGGCGGCCCCGGCGGCAAGGAGGCTGCCGATGAGGTAGTGCGAGAACAGGAAGCACACGTCGGGGGTCATCGCCAGGCGCTCGCTCTCCGGCGCGAGATGCTCGTGGGCGTCGATGATCTGGTCGAACCCGCAGATCGCGGTCCGTAGCTCCTCTTTCACTTCCTCGAACATGGGCCATCCTCCAGGTCTGCCAGAGTCCAAGGCCTACCATCCGAACAGCGGCGCCGGCGGCTTGAGGGTCTCACCGCTCTCCTGCGGCGGCGACGTCTGCGCCATCCCCATCCTCGCCGCGCCGGCGCGATACATTCGATCCTGCATCAGCGTCACCCGGCGCTCGGGCGACGGGATGGTGGTCGTGTAGATCCGCAACTCGCCCGGCGCCGCGACGATGATCTCCTCACGCCAGTCGCCGAGCAGGTCCAGCACTGCGAGCACCCGCTCGTCATCGCCGAGATGCAGAAGCTCTTTGTCAGGATAGCGGAAGACGCGTTTTCCGCGCGGATCGACCAGCGCCTTCTGGGCCATGCCGTCCCAGAAGGCCGTCATCATGTCCGCCGGCCACGCGCTGACGTCCGCGCGGACCTCACGTCCATCCGCCGCGAAAACCCGCCCCCGCCCATCCGCCTCGGTGGCGAATAGCTGCATCCCCTTCTCATCGCCCATAAGATCGGCCACGAAGCCCGGTCCCAGAAAGCCAGTCGTCGGCTCGTCGAGGGCCCACATCGTCTCACCCGTGGCCGCGTCGAGGAGGCCCAGCCCGCCCGTCTCGGCCACATCCGCGAGGGCGTAGAAGACCTGCAGACCGTCTCTCCCGGCGACAATCCGCGCCACGTGCAGCACGCTCAGGGGCCCCAGGTCGCGCGACCAGAGGATCGTTCCGTCATGGTCGAGCGCCGTCTCGCCCAGGATGATCTCATCGAGCCCATCGCCATCCACATCGGCGGCGATTCCTTGCCCCTGCGAGATCAGTTGCGGTTCGCCGTCCTCACCATACGCCACGTAGAGGGCGGTGCAATCCGGCCCACCAGTGTGGACCTCCGCCTTCCCATCGCCGTCGAGGTCGAAGACGGTGTAAGGCGTCTGGACGGACGCAAGGTCCTGCCGCCAGAGGAACGAGCCATCAAGTCGGTAGGCCTCGAGGACGCCACGATCGCCGACCTGCCGCTTCACCACGAGTTCATACTCGCCGTCGCCATCGAGGTCGCCGGCCACGACGGCCAGCGGCTCGCCCTCACCATCCAGCGGCACGGACAGATACGGCTTCCCCGGCCCGGCCGGCACCTGTATCTCCGCCTCGAAGGGCCCCTCCACGCCTCCCAGCAGTGGCTGAAGCTGATAGTCGTAGGCCTCGGCTTCGCGCGCCGTCTCGTCGAGATAGTTCGTGCCGTGGCGGATGGGGACGGCGGTCAGGGGCACCCAGGCGGCTTCATCCGCGTCCGCGGGGCGTCGGTATACGTGGAAAAAGGTGCGCTCTGGGTCATCAGCGAGCAGTCGCCAGCTCAGGAAGATGCGTCCATCGGGCCACCGCATCGCCACAATCCCGCGGCCCAACCGCTCGCCACGGGGCGGCTTAGTCGAGGCATGCCCGGCGAAGAGGTCGAAGATCCCAAGCAGCACGGCCGACGTAAGTACGAGGATCAACACGGGTCAGGCTCCTTTGCCCTTACCTTCGCCCTTCCCCTTCCCCTTCCCAGCCACCGAGACGGTCCAGCCGCCCTTGCTCTGGACGACCTGGCCCTTGTTCCCGCACACCGGGCAGGGCAGGAACGCCCCCGACTTCTTGTCCGTCGCGCCGCAGGAGATGGAGCCGCATTCCTGGCACAGCAGCAGCCCCGAGCTTCCGCAGTGGGGGCAGCCGCCATACTTCGCGAGGTGGAAAATGCCGGAAAGCTCTTTGCCCCGACCGGGCGGCACACCGACCGGCGTACCCGGAGGCAGAGGCTTCGCCCCGAGGATTTCGTAATCGCCCTTACCTTCCGGCGCAGCCGTCACCTCGAAAGGCTGGCGGCTATAGGCGCACACGGCTTCTAGCTGATCGGCGTTCGCCTCGGCGATGGTCTGGGCATCGACGGCCGGCAGGGAGCCGTCCAGCGTCGGTGGAGCGGCATCTACCGACGGCAGGCCGCCATCGTCCGCCTCGGCCGCCGGCGGAGTGGCAGGTTCTCCTGCCGCCGAAGCGGCGGGCTCCCCCGCCGCAGGGGCTTCGTCGTCGAGGTCGTCAAGCACGACGTCGAGGACCTGATCGTGAGCCGGCGCAGGCGCGGTCTCAGGCTCCGGGTCCAACTCCACGTCCAGGACGTTCTCTTCGCCCTCGTGTCTGTCCTCGGCCATGAACGCGGGTTCACCGCCTGCCCTGCACTTTCTGGGCGCGCCGCCGCATCGACGTTTTGTCGCGTCTTCCCGTCGATGCTACAATATCTGGCGCTGTCACACCATTCCGTCGGGGTTCTGAGGTGAGTTCATGGGTGTACGAGTAACAGCCATCATCCTTGTGGCAGTCGTTCTAGTGCTAGTTGCTGGGTGTCAGTTCGGCGCGGCCAAGACGGAGGCCCTCCTCAAGCAGGCCGACGACGCCTTCGCCGCCCAGAAGTTCAACGACGCGTACGCCCTCTATGTCCAGGTGCTTCAGCGCAATCCTAAGGACGATAAGATCCTCACGAGCCTGGGCATCTGCAGCCTCGAACTCAAGGACTCCCCTCGCGGCATCGCCTGGATCGACCAGGCCCTGGCCATCAACCCCAACAACTCCCTCGCGTGGGAGAAGAGGGGCGAGCTTGTCATGGGCCAGGGACGTCTGAAGGAGGCCATCCCCTACTTCGACAAATCCCTCGCCCTCGACGCCAACATGAATGCAGCGCGCCTCAACCTTGCCCTGATCTACGAGCGTCTGGGCCAGGTCGACCAGGCCCTCGCGCTCGGCAGCGAAGCCGTCAGCCGCGAGCCCAAGGACGCCGAGACCCACTACAAGTATGCCGTCACCCTCGAGATCGCCAAGCGCTTCGATGACGCCGAAGCCCAGTACCGCGAGGCCCTGACCCTCAAGAAGGACCACGTGCACAGCCTGATCCGACTGTCCGCACTGCTCGTCGCCCGCAAGAAGGACCTGGGCGAGGCGCGCACCATGGCCCAGGAAGCCAACAAGCTCGAGCCCGGAGATGGCGACCCCGCGCTACTTGCGGCGTGGGCGCTCTTCCTCTCCGGAGACCAGAAGTCTGGCGTGCGGGAGATGGAGCAAGTTGCCAGGGCCCACCCGTCGAACTGGCAGGCCTGGGCCCGTCTCGCCATGGGGCTCAAGGAAATCGGCGCGACCGATGCCTCGAAGCAGGCCGCCAAGATAGCGGCGTCCATCGCTCCGCGGCCCCTGGCTGTGCTGGACGATTCGGGCAAGACGCCTGCCGGGAAGGCGCCTGCGCCCGTTCTCAAGGGTGCACGTTAGAGTGGCTCAAGACAGCATCGGGGAAGACCTCAACCAGCAAGTCGCCCAGCTTCAGCGCGAGCTTCGCGCGGTTCATACCATCGCCGCCCAACTCGGCCGCGAGACCGAGATGGAGGCGATCGTGCGGCAGGCCCTCGAGGTCGCCATGACCGCGGTCGAGGCCCTCGCCGGCTCCATCCTTCTCTACGATCCCGTCCAGGAGAAGCTCGTCTTCCGCTATGTTGTCGGCGGCGGTGGGGATGCTCTCGTCGGCGTCGCCCTCGATCCGTCGCAGGGCATCGCCGGCCGGGTCTTCCGCGAGGGCGTGACCAACGTCAGCGAGCAGGTGGGCCTCGACTCCGACCACACCGCCGAGATCGAGGAGCGCACGAACTACCTCGCCTCCAACATGGTGACCGTGCCCCTCAAGCAGAGCCAGGCCGCCCCCCTCGGCGTCATGCAGGTGCTCAACAAGGACGGGGGCAGCTTCGATCACAACGACGTCGCGGTGCTGGAGATTCTGGCCGACCAGATAGCCTCGCGCCTGGAGAACGCAAGCCTCCAGCAGAAGGCCCGCCTCGCCGCCGTGGCCGAGTACGTGGGCCACATCTGCCACGATCTCAAGAACATGATGACCCCGGTCCAGACGGGAGCGCAGATGCTGCGCGACATCCTCGCCGGCGACGCCGAGCAGATGAGCGCGTTCCTGGAAGCCGCCACGCTGGACGAAAAGCCCCGCGACACCCTCGCCGCCGTCCTCGCCGACCTGCAGGATCTCACCCCGGAGATAATCCGCATCCTCCACGAGGGTGCGCTGACCACCCAGCAGCACATGTCGGAGATCGCCAACGCGGTCAAGAGCCTCTCCACGGAGCCGACCTTCGAGGATACCGACGTCGTCGAGGTCGCCGAGCGCGCGGTGCGACTGCTCAGCACCCAGGCCGACGGCCTCGGGGTTGAGGTGCGGACCGAGCCGGTGGGCGAAGTTCCTCACGCCTGCGTGGACGCCCGACAGCTCTACAACGCGCTCTACAACCTGATCTTCAACGCCCTCGAGGCGTGCCAGGGCCACGGGGCGGTCGTCGTGCGCATCTCCGCGGTGGGCGACTGGCTCCACCTTGAGGTCATCGACACCGGCATGGGCATGCCCGAGGAAGTGCGGGCGAAGGCCTTCACGCCGCAGGCCGTGACTACGAAAGACGGCGGCACGGGCCTCGGCACGAAGATCGTCCGCAACGTGGTGGATGCCCACCGGGGCGCCATCGTCGTCGAGAGCGAAGTGGGCCGAGGCACGACCATCCGGCTCGAAATCCCCATGCGCCACGACAGCTAGCCGATCGTCAGGATCGTCCGCAGGATGCCCGGCGTCCGCTCGTTGGCGCGATGCATGGCCTCCGGCGCGTGGTCGAGGTCGAAGCTCTCCACCGGTATCCCGCGCAGGTCGATCTTCCCCTCCGCCACCAGGCTGACCGCGAGCGGCAGGTCTTCCTTGCGATAGCGTCGCGAGAAGACGAAGTTGAGTTCCTTCCGCCGCGGAGCGCGCGTGTCGAAGTTCACGACATCGGGATGCGGCACGCCGATGATGACCACCAGGCCCGCCGGCCGGCATAGGTCCATCGCCTGATGCAGCGCGACGGGATGCCCGGAGCACTCGAAGACGACCTTCGGCTGCTGGCTCGAGTCCGGCAGCATCTCCAGCAGGTCGCTGGCGAAGGGCGCCACTTCGACGGCCCCGTAGTGCCTCGCCAGTTCGCGGTTCTCAGGAATCGGATCGGCCGCATACAGCTTCTCCGCACCGAAAGCCCGCGCCGCCTGCAGGACGAAGATACCGATGATCCCGGCACCGATGACCGCCACGTTCATCCCCTTCTCCAACCGTCCCAGCCCGACGCCGTGGACCGCGGCCTGCAGCGGCTCCATGAGCGCGGCCTCCGAGAACCCCACGCCCGCGGGCAGCGGCTCCACCGACCACGCCGGCACGACCATGAACTCGCTCATCGACCCATCGGCCTGCGGGAAGCTGGGGAATACGATCTTGCGGCAGATGTTGCTCAGGCCCTCGCGGCACATGTCGCACTCGCCGCACGCCCACAGCGGCGTCACGGCCACCGGCGTCCCGACCGCGGGCCCCGCCACNNCCGCCACATCTTGCCCAAGCTGGGCGACCGTGGCCGAGAACTCGTGCCCCTGCGTGAAGGGATGATCCGGATAGGTGCCGCCGGCGTGACCATCTTCCCAAAGCCGCAGGTCCGACGGGCAGATCGACACCGCCTTCACCGCGACGAGGATCTCGCCCGGCCCGGGCGACGGCTTCTCTACTTCGACGACACGCGTGTCCTTGGGACCGAACAACTTCGCTGCCTTCATCGTAGCCATCTCTCTAAGGTCCTCCGAAAGGAAACGGAGGCGCCGACAACCCGCGCGGCGCCTCCGTCGTGTGGGTTGTGGTGCCGCCTACTTGTCCTCTAGCCAGGGCATCATCGCGCGAAGCTTGGCGCCGACCTGCTCGATCTCGTGGGCCTGACCCTCGCGCATGAGGGCGTTGTAGGTCATCCGCCCGGTCATGTTCTCGAGGATCCATTCCTTGGCGAAGGATCCGTCCTGGATCGCGCGCAGGATTTCCTTCATCCGCTTGCGCGTCCCGCAGTCCACGACTCGCGGCCCGCACGTGAGGTCGCCCCACGTCGCGGTGTCAGATACGCCGTTGCGCATCCCGGTGATCCCGCGCTTGTAGATGAGGTCCATGATGAGCTTAAGCTCGTGCAGGACCTCGAANNTCGAAGTAGGCGATCTCCGGCTGGTAGCCGGCTTCCGTGAGGGTATCGAAGCCGGCCATGATCAGCTCGGACACTCCGCCGCAGAGGACGGCCTGCTCGCCGAAGAGGTCGGTCTCGGTTTCCTCGGCGAAGGTCGTCTCGATGACGCCGGCCTTGGTCGCGCGGATGGCCTTGGCGTAGGCGAGGGCATAGTCTTTCGCCTTGCCCGTGAAGTCCTGGAAGACGGCGACCAGCGAGGGCACGCCGACGTTCTTCTCATACATCTCGCGGACCAGCGCGCCGGGGCCCTTCGGGGCGATCATGAAGACGTCGACGTTCGGCGGCGGCACGATCTGCCCGTAGTGGATGTTGAACCCGTGGGAGAAGATCATCGCATCGCCCTCGCCAAGGTTCGGCTCGACGAGTTCCTTGTAGACCTTCGCCTGGACATGGTCCTGGGTGAGCATTTGCACCATGTCGGCGGCCTTGACCGCCTCGGCGGCGCCCATCGGCGCGAAGCCGTCGGCCACGGCGTTCTCGTAGTTCTTCGTTCCCGGAAGCTCCGAGATCACAACGTTCAGGCCGCTGTCCCTCAGGCACAGCGCCTGCGCCCGTCCCTGGATCCCGTAGCCGATGATCGCAAGGACCTTGCCCTTCAGAAGGTCGAGATTCGCATCCTCGTCGTAGTACATGCGCGCAGCCATCGTCAAGCCTCCTGTGAACCTGTTTTGCCGGTCGGGCCGCCTTCAGGCAGGCTCCACAACCAGCGCAGGTAAACTCCGTATGCCAAGCCGAGCACTATCGCCGATACAGCATTCAGCGCCAGGACCCGCACGCTCTCGAGTCCAAGAAAGCCTGTCACCGGATCGAACCTCATCCGCCACAGGAACAGCCGCCAGCCGAAGGTCAGAACCAGCGACCACGGAGCCAGCTCTCCCGCCCATCGCAGCATCCCCAAACCCTTCCGCCCGCGGATCAGGCCCACGATCATCAGCACTACCGCGAGGGCCAGCACGACCATCGCCGCGGTCTCGAGGAGGCCGTCGGCGGTCGGCAGATCGATCATTTCGCGCAGTTCGGGGTTACCCACAAGCCTCGCCCCTGGGGCAGGTTTTGCTGAAGCCGGACCAGTCTACCAGTCCGGCCGCCCCATCGTAAACGCCGCCGGCGCCCCGGAGCCTCACGTCTGCTGAACGCCCCGCGCCAGCACAATGCGACCCGTGCGCACCATCTCGGCGATCCCGAACTCCGCCATGATCCGCACGAAGGCATCGATCTTCTGCTCGTCACCGGTGACCTGGACGACCATCGTGTCGTTGCCCACATCGATGACATCGCCGCGGAAGATCCCGACGATGTCGAGCAGGTCCCGCCGGTTCGTCGGGCTCGACGAGATCTTCGCCAGGCACAGCTCGCGCTCGACGATCGTGTCCTCGGTATGGTCGATGACCTTGCGCACATCGACGAGCTTGCCGAGCTGCTTGCATATCTGGTCGAGCGTGCGCTCATCGCCGGTGACCGTGATGGTCATCCGCGAGACTTCTTCGTCCTCAGTGATGCTCACGGCGAGAGCGTCGATGTTGTACGCCCGCCGCGCGAAAAGTCCCGCCACGCGGGCCAGAACGCCGGGCCGGTTGTCCACCAGCGCCGATATCACATGGCGGCTATCCGCCGTTGTCTTCTTCGTGTCCGTAGCCATTGTCGTTGCACCTCTGGGCTTCGCCCTGGCCTACGTCGGCGGCTCCAGCATCATCTCTTCCACGCTCTGCCCCGCCGGGATGAAGGGGAAAACGTTCTCGTCTTCCGAGATCTTCACATCGACGATGCACGGCCGGTCAGTGACCTCAAGCATCCGCTCGAGCGCGGGCGTGAGTTCCTCCGGCTTGCGCACGACCATCCCCACGCTGTCGTAGGCCTCGGCCAGCTTCACGTAGTCGGGCAGCGGGCACAGCGTCGTCTGGCTGAAGTGGCGCTCCCAGAAGAGGTCCTGCCACTGCCGCACCATGCCCAGCACGCAGTTGTTGAGGATGACGATCTTCACCGGCAGGTTGTTGAACCGCGCCGTCGCCATCTCCTGGATGTTCATCTGGATCGAGCCGTCGCCGGCGATGTCCACGACGATGTCGTCGGGCCGGCCGACCTGCGCGCCGATCGCCGCCGGGAAGCCGTACCCCATCGTCCCCAGGCCGCCGGAGCTTAGGAACTGCCGCGGCCGGTCGCACTTGTAGCACTGGGCCGACCACATCTGGTTCTGNNCCGGCCTATCCCCGGACGTGTCGTACGTCAGAGGATGAGCCTTCCGCCAGTCCATCAACTGCGCATCCCACGCCGTCGGCGCATGCGGCTTCACGAGCGGCAGCAGCGCCTGCAGGGCCGCCTTCGCATCCGCCACGATGTCCACGATCGGCCGAACGACCTTGCCTATCTCAGCCGGGTCGATGTCGATGTGGAT